>DVIT01000019.1 GCA_018711005.1 Candidatus Scybalocola faecigallinarum
CTATACCCCATTTCCATCGATTTGTAAAGAAAAATTTTCGCAATCTATTCTGGCAGCCGGAAACACTTGCTGTTTCCTGCCTTTCCAGACTATTACGGTTACTGCGGCAAAAATTGCAATTTCGTCCGTACTTTTTAGCTGAATTCCCCCTCTATCCACCGTGAATAGTAACGTAACTTGCGCTTAAACCAAGCAAAAATCTTATCGCCTATTGAAAAATTTCCGGCGATTTTTTATACTATAAGTACATAGGGTTCGCAGCAGTTCGCCAGCTGAACTGCTGCATGCAAAAAACCATTAAAAATCGCCTTCTGCGATGGGATTTTTGCATACCTGAATCATTTTTTCACGGTCTGCGCAGCAAGTGCTCAGACCTGATTGAACTGTACACAGGGTTCCTCTATAATATGGAGGAATACATATTGTCAAATGAATTTCAAAAACTAACAATTAAGGATTCTTTTATGTTTGCTGCGGAGAATGGCACGCAAAGACACTTTAATGTGGAAATGCAGGTTGAACGGCCAAAATCACTTCCCCGAAGGACCAGGTACTATCATTCTCAGATGGATATGGATCTTTTAGCATCCGGAGCGGATTATAACCTTTTACCTAATACTTATGTGATCTTTATCTGTGATTTTGCCATCTTTCAGACCGGTCCCAGATTATATCGGTACACATTCCGCAATCGGTGTGATGAAGATGGAAGAGTATTGGATGACGGGCATATCACCGTCTTGCTAAGTACTAAGGGAGAAAATGACCCGGAAATTTCTTCTGCTTTAAGACATTTCTTAAAGTATGTGGGAAATCCCGAAAATCCATCCAAAGACACTGCCAATGACAGTTATGTCCGTTCTCTTTCGGCGCAGATCGCAGCCATCAAAAGAAGCCGAAGCTGGGAGGCGAAGTATGTGCTTTTCAAAGAAATCATGAACCAGCAGTGGGAAGCCGGGCATCGTGAAGGACGCCAGGAAGGCCTTTTGGAAGGACGGATTTCCACTTTACAGGAAGTCATTTTTCAAAGCTTAGGACAGTACGGAACATTACCTGATTCGCTTGTATCCAAAATTAAAAATGAGAAGGATGAGTCTGTACTGACAAACTGGCATCTTGCGGCATTAAAGTCTTCATCTTTAGAGGATTTTACAAATAATATGTAAAAAACCGCAGCCATGGAATTGATTCACTGATGTGATACAGCCTATTTTTCCAAAACTGTAAAATACAAAAGATAAAGTGAGAAGCATCACAGGAAAACCCGTTAAAACGGCCTGATCTTCTGATTTAGTTTAAGTCATCCTCTTATTGTCAGGCCTTGGATAAAACAGAGGAATCCTGTGCTCACTGAAGATAAAAAGAAAATATACAAGAAGACAACCAGGCGCAGCCAAATCCCGGCCGCGCCTGTAAACATTTCCCATATCTGTTAAGATATAAAGCAGCTCATCTCATGCCACTGCTCTCCTCCCCAGGTGGAATCTCCAATCCCCCTGTCCAGAAATCCCAGCTTTTTGTACATCTTCACTTTACCTGCAAGGCAGGTGAGAAAAACAATCTCCCGGCCCTTTTCCTGTTCCCGGCGAAGATACTCAAACATCATCTCCCGGGCCAGACCCTGACGGCGATATTCCGGAAGAACGGCTACTCCCAGGATCATTACATTTTTTCCCTCAGGATCGTGAAGCTTAACATCTGTAAAAAACTCATCTCTAAACTTATGCTCATTAGTCGCCAGCCCATTAATTACCCCGGCAATCTTCCCTGTTTGTTTATCTGCAGCTACAAGGAACATATCCGGAAACCACTCCATACGCTCAAGCATCCGCTCTCTGTTACAAGCTTCATTGGGCGGAAAACAGATTTCTTCTATCTGGGCGGCCACAGCGCCTTCCTCCGGACGAATGGTACGAAAATCAAATCGTTCCCACAAATCCACATCAGGAAGATTATATTTCCGCAATAGTATTCGGGCCTGCGTCTTACCTTTTTCTGTCAGATAAACATATTTGCTCTTTTTCGGCTGGACGATTAACTCCTCGTCATCCAGCTTATCTAATACATCAAAATCATATCCCTTCCAGGACAGTTCTAAAAATGGACTGTTTTCATTTCTATCACTGAAGCGCTCCAGGTACATAAGCATCAGTGATAATTCCTCAATCGCATCCTCCAGACTTATCTTTTCCATACCTATTTCCTTCTTTCTTCTGTCTTTAGCCATCCCCTGCTTTTCCCCTACAACTAAAGCCGATCCATCGGCTATGTACGGCCTAATATTCCCGGATCAATTCCTGTGGAATCTGGCTGTAATCAAACATGACTTCAGAATGATTATCCCGGACAAGCTGTCGCTCCAGCCGTTTTCCAGTGGCTTTATCAATGGTATCTTTATAGATTTTTGAAATCCGGTAATACTTTTCCCCCTCTTTATGGAAATGATGCCCCTCCTCCACAAGCTCATACCGCCATGGGAACTCCCGCTCACTGCGAAGCTGGGCATGAAGCTTTTCATCCTGACACCACACTAACAGCTGCACATTTTGATCCGTATTATTTTTAAAACGATAATCTATATAATTGTAATATACAGATGTTCCTGAGCTAAATGGCACCCGCTTGCCTTCATCCGGCGCCAACGCGTCCGAATGACTGTGAAATTCAGTCACCTGCAAAGGACTGTGAAGCACCAGAAGATGGAGAGTATTGGCCAGATTGCATAAACCGCCCCCCATTCCCGGCTGCAGCCGGTTATTTACAATAACACGGCCATCTCCATAGCCCTTTCTTTTTGAAAGTTTTCCCACCATCTTCCAGAATGAGAATTCTTCTCCCGGACGGATGACCAGATGATCCATCTGACGGGCCGCAAGGTCAATGTTCACCGCCTTATTTTCCTGAAGCCTTATGTCAATACCTTTTCCTCGCTTAATCAAATTGGAACTGTGGCTGGAAACAAGATTGGGCAGAACATTCCTGGTTCTGCAGGCTGCAAACGTTGTATGATCTGTCATATTCCTTATATGGCGCTTAAAAATTTCCTTTTGCTCAGAAATAGCATAAAAGACCGGATTCATATTACAAAAAGCTTTATTTTTATTCCACAGCATTTTCATCACCCTCTTTTTTAAACACATCGCCTAAACGGTTCCGGTACTTTTTGTTCCGTCTGTAAAACATAAGGATCAAACGTTCCAGCTGCCTGCGCTTTCCAATCCGTGTCTCACTTTTCAGCCGGATAAACTTCACAAGGATACTGGCCATCCCGCAGCGGTTCGCACCTAAAATATCCGTAAATACCTGGTCGCCCACAAAAACAACTTCCTCTTTTTTCATTTTCAGCATTGTCACAGCTTTCAAGTAGCCTGCCGGATCCGGTTTTCCGGCATCGCATATGTATAATGAATCAATATTTTTCAGAAAACGGAGCACTCTCTTTTCTTCATTATTGGTCAGTAAAAGGGTCTTAAAGCCTATACCCTGAATCCTGCGAAAAAGATCGTCGATTTCTTTCGTTGAATCATCTCCATGATGGACCAGTGTGTTATCAATGTCAAAAATAATCCCCCGGTAACCTTTATCATACAGCTTTTCATAATCAATGGCAAACACGCTTTCTCCATAGGCATAAGGATAAAATCGCTGAAACATGTCATTCCTCCTTCTGCCCGGAAGTTTCCATATATTGGTAAACCTTATCGATCTGCTCGTCAAAGCTTCCGCCAAACCGGTTTTCAAAAAAAGCGCTTCCAATGGTAAATGCCCATGGCGCAGTATTTTTCACTTCATCCAGCCGCTCGTAGCTGTTAATGCTTCCTGCAATGCACACCGGAGCCTGGATACTGGCAACAAACGTTTGAATCAGCTTTGCGGCGTCCCCTGTATATCTGTAGCCCAGAAGATCGATTCCGCAGGCACCTTTTTCCAGATATACACGGGCCTCCCGGATCATATCCTCCACAGAGCCTTCAAGTACGGACGGCCTTCCGGTAATCTGTCCTACGAAAGGCATATATTTAAGTCCGTGAGCTTTACAAAAATCATTAACAGAATCCGAAAAAACTGTACCCATAAGAATATCACAGCCACACTGTGCAGCCATTTTTGCCCCTGCCATACACTCATGTTCAGTGTAGGCCACTACCTCCAGCACGGTTTTCTTACCAAGAGCCTTCATTCTCCCATACAATGCCTTCATTTCTTCCAACGGCAGAGGCGCCTCTTTAAAACCCCAGTATTCTGCCCTGGAGTTTTTGCACTGTTCAAAAATTTCGCTGGCATTTGCCACAGTTTTATCATTAAACGTCAACATTACAATCAAAATCGGAGTATTTTTTTTCATTCGTATAAATCCTCAAAATATTCATCGTCATTCTATATTATCTTTTGTCTCTATGATGCCGCGGATTTCTCCGCACTTCGTGTTCTCTCAAATCCGCTCACTTTTTTATTATATCATGTTTTTCTCCAAAAGGCTTTTAAACTTTTTTGCAATTTTCTTTATTTTTTACGCCCTTCCACATGCTCCCACAAACCACCCGGCGAAGGTTTATGTATATTATTACTAATTTTTATCATTTTTCGATTGCTTCATCTATGCATATGTGCTATCATAAACACAGACAAGTCTCATGAGTTTGTATGATAAGGACAATGTCCCCCAAAAATATCAGCAGGCTCAAGGCATTTTGGAGGTGTATATCTTGCTTATTAACTTTAATCAGATTGAAGAACAGACTGTTCCTGGAATGCACGGAGGAACCGGGGAAATGTCCATAAAAATGCATACGGATATGCATGGAAAGATCGTTCCCTGCAAAATACATCCCGGCGGTTCCATAGGCCTGCACAGCCATGGCACAAACGATGAAATGAACTACATCATTTCCGGACACGGGAAAGCCATCTGCGACAACCATGAAGAAACATTGGAGCCTGGTGTATGCCATGTGTGCCACAGCGGTTCCAAACACAGTATTATCAACACCGGTGATGAAGATCTTGTCATGGTCACGATTGTTACTGAACGATAATTTTAAAAAATCCTCTTGACAAAATTATTTTTTTGAGTATACTAACCAACATAGAGCAAAGGCGTTCTGGATTTATCCAGGGCGCCTTTTTCTGTTCCGGAAGCCTTTTCATTCTCTCTCCCGGCTTCCGGACCTCTCAAAAAGAAATCCCACAAGGGGATACCTGTATGCCAAAGGGCATGGCAGGAATAAAGAAATCCCGCAAGGGGATACCTGTATGCCAAAGGGCATGGCGGTAATAAAGAAAGGAGTGTTCCCATGTCTAAAGACATCCCTGCATTATATGGCAGTCTCGTATTCAATGATAAGGTTATGAGAAACAAGTTACCTAAAGATATGTACAAAGCGCTGAAAAAAACCATCCAGAACGGCACCCATCTGGAGCTGGATGTGGCTAATTCTGTCGCTGTAGCCATGAAGGAATGGGCCGTTGAAAACGGCGCTACCCATTACACTCACTGGTTCCAGCCTATGACCGGATTTACCGCGGAAAAGCATGACAGCTTTATTTCCCCCACAGACGGCGGCGAAGTAATCATGGATTTTTCCGGAAAAGAACTTGTTAAAGGGGAACCCGACGCATCCAGCTTCCCATCCGGAGGGCTTCGCGCCACCTTTGAAGCCAGAGGTTATACCGCATGGGATCCTACATCACCGGCTTTCATTAAAGACAATACCTTATATATTCCAACAGCTTTTTGCTCTTACAGCGGAGAGGCTTTGGACAAAAAAACACCCCTTCTGCGTTCCATGGAAGCTCTGAGCAAAGAAGCGGTAAAAATGCTCAAACTTCTGGGCCGTGACGATGTAACAACCGTCAATACTACTGTTGGTCCCGAACAGGAATATTTCCTTGTGGATAAAGAATTATATAATAAACGCCGCGACCTGATCTTCTGTGGCCGTACACTTATCGGCGCTCCGGCGCCTAAAGGCCAGGAAATGGAAGACCATTACTTTGGTGCTTTAAAGCCTCGTGTATCTGCTTACATGCATGATCTGGATGAAGAACTTTGGAAGCTGAGCATCCCGGCAAAAACAAAGCATAATGAGGTTGCTCCGGCACAGCACGAGCTGGCCCCGATTTTTGAAACCGCCAATGTGGCTGTAGATCATAACCAGCTGACTATGGAATTAATGAAAAAGACCGCTGAAAAGCACGGCCTTGTGTGCCTGCTCCATGAAAAGCCTTTTGAGGGCATTAATGGCAGCGGCAAACATAACAACTGGTCTTTAACAACAAACACCGGAGATAACCTGCTGAATCCCGGAAAAACACCGGCTGAAAATATTCAGTTCCTTGTTTTTCTTATGGCAGTTATTAAAGCCGTAGATGATTATGCAGATCTGATGCGTATTTCCGTTGCCGGCGCAGGAAATGACCACCGCCTTGGCGGCAACGAAGCGCCACCGGCCATTGTTTCCATTTTCCTGGGCGACGAGCTGACCGAAGTGCTTAAATCCATTGAGGAGGACCGTTATTTTGGAAAGCACGAAACTATCCAGATGGACATTGGCGCCCATGTCCTTCCTCATTTTACAAAGGATAATACCGACAGAAACCGTACATCACCCTTTGCCTTTACAGGCAATAAGTTTGAATTCCGTATGCTTGGCTCCAGCACATCTGTGTCTAATCCAAACATGGTATTAAATGCAGCGGTGGCAGAATCTCTGGCCCAGTTTTATGAAGAACTGAAAGAGGCTGAGCCCGGACGTATGGAAGAAGCTGTTCATGAACTGATCAAACGCGCCATCCGCAAGCATAAAAAGGTTCTGTTTAACGGCAATGGCTATACCGAAGAATGGGTAGAAGAAGCAAAACGCCGCGGCCTTTATAATCTGGCCTCTACACCGGAAGCATTAAAAGAATTTATTTCCGACAAAAACGTTAAGCTTCTTACAGAGCATCACATTTTTACAAAAGAAGAAATCTTCTCCCGTTATGAAATTCTTCTGGAAAACTATGTTAAAACCATTGAGATTGAGGCTAAAACCCTCCATGAAATGCTTGCCAAGGATTTCCTTCCCGCAGTTTCCGCTTATGCCGGAGATGTGGCTAAAAATGCCGCTTCTAAGAAAGCTTTCCTGCCTTCTGTTTCTACTGCCAGTGAGGAGACACTTGTATGCAGCCTGTCCGATGCGTATGAAGTCTTAAGCTCCGGTCTGGACTCCATTACAGAAGTTTTGGCACAGATCCGTGAAAAGACAGAAACATCCATGCAGGATGCAGCTAATACATGTCTCAATGAAATGCTGCCCCTTATGGATACACTTCGCAAGACCGCAGACGAAGCAGAAACAAAGATCCCGGAAGGATATCTTCCATATCCTACATATGATCAGTTATTGTTTTCCGTATAAAGCCGACGCTTCTGCGCCGCTGCTTTATATATAACCGCCCCGTAGCTGTGTGATGCATGGCTGCGGCGGCAATCACATTTTCCTTACGCAACGGCGCGTCCCGGAAGTTCCGGCGGCGCGCTGTTTTATTTGCGCCTGTTGATGCAGGACTTCATGTTTACCCTTAATTAAAAAATGCAGAGAAAAGAAACAGGCACCTTCCCGCCGGGAAGACCTGCTTCTTTTCTTTATGGGATATGTCAGGCTTAGCGTTCCAGAATGACCACATCCCAGTCTTTTAATGCAATAGTATCGCCCTTTTTATATTCTTTGTTATCAAGAATATTCACCGCACGTTCAAATGGGCATGTAACCGTCTGCTCCGTCTGACTGTAATTTAATAAGAAGTGAACCTGTCTGCCGTCATCAAAGCTTCCGCTGCGCATGATCAGCGGCCAGGAAAGATCCGGGATCTCAATGCCTGCATCTGCGGCGGCCTGGCGGTAAAGCTCTTTTAATACATCCTTTGATGTATAGCAGCCCATATAGTAAGCCTTGCCTTTGCCGTAATCATTTTTCGTCATCGCCCCATACCGGCCCCAATACTTATGCTCATAGCTGGCCAGGCTCGTTCCCTCGTCCACTTTCAGCAGCTCGGCAAAACCGGTAACCGGATGTCCTTTTACAGCCGCTGTTCCAGGTGCTGTAAACTGGTCATAGCTCATGCCAAAGCACTGAGTCATATTGTGGGGCAGGCTGTCCGGATATACGCTTAAATATTCATTGCACATAAAGGACTTAAAGGAGCTGACAAGAACACCTCCGTCTTTCACAAACTGATCCAGCCTGGCAATAGTTTCTTCGGTGGCGCTGTACATGGCCGGAGTAATGATCATCTTATAGCGGTCTGTTTCCAGGGCATTCACATCCACCACATCACACTCAATGTTCATTTCATATAAAGCATCATACATCCACCGGACCACATTATTATAAGTAAGAGACCAGTCCATTGGGAACTTTTTCAGACCTGTCAGGCTCACATTATCGGTCACCAGAGCCACCTTATTTGTCTTTTTCATCCCCAGCAGACGGCTGCCCACAGCCTTCCACTCATTTCCAAAGCTGCTGATCTCATGATAAACCGCTGCAGGCTTAAGATCATGGCTGAGAACGCCTTTCCAGTAAACCTCAAACCCATTATGGACAGAATGCCAGTTCCAGTACATGATCCCCAGGGCGCCGCTGGCCAGATGGCTGTAGGCATGGAGCTTTAACTGTCCCGGATAAGGCGTCCACTGCTTAAAGCCTTGAGCCTGGCACTCAGATACAAGATAATTATCCTGCTTTAAGCTGCGGATAGAGTCCCCGCCAAAAGCAATCTCCGCACCGGTCAGCTGGTCCTGGGTGGGATGATAAATATCCGTGCCGGCCAGGGTCAGGCATTTAGATACTTCATAGTGATTAATATCCGGCTGCACGCCGTAAGAATAGCCGGAAAACGGATCTCTCGGATCAAAAGGCACCCATTCAAAATCCATATTGTGGACAATAAACTGATCCTCTCTTTTATATTCCTTCACAATATCGGACTGCCAGTGAAGATAATCCGCCGCCAGCTTTCTCTGGAACTTTTCAAACTCGCCGGCCAGGCCGCCGTTAATAGTTCCCCGCACATCCGGGAAATCCTCCCAGCGGTGGACAGAGTTGCTCCAGTAGGCCAGATTAAATGCCTTGTTTAAATTGTCTGTGGTCCGGAATTTCTCTTTTAAATACTCCACAAAAGCTTTTTGGACTTCTGGCGATGCAGTCCCATAATGCTTTGTCTCATTATCGATCTGGAAACCGATAACGCAGGGACGGTCTGCCGTATGTTCAATAACTTTCCGTATGATCCGCTCCCCATAAAAACGGAACATAGGATCTGTAATATCCATGATCTGGCGCGGCCCGTAAAGTCCCCGGCCGTTGCGCGTCTCTGCCAGCACCTGAGGATGCTTTTTCACCAGCCATGCCGGCACCGCGTAAGTAGGCGTCCCTATGATCACCTGAAGATCATACTTTTTGGCCCCGTCCAGCATCCGGTCCAGCAAGGTAAAATCAAACACATTATCTTCCGGCTCCCATGTACTCCATGTGGATTCTGCAATACGGATCACGTTAAATCCGGCAGCTTTCATTAACTTCAGATCTTCTTCCAGTCGGTCGTAAGGCATATATTCCAGATAATACGCCGCCCCCAATAACAACTCTTTTTTCATAAACTTCTCCTTTCAAAATACATTTTCCCGAAGTGCCCCGGATCCCCGGCAATCTGCAGTCCCGGAGCTGCCTTTTGTCCATTCTATCAAAGTTGCAGCAAAGAGTATATTACTTTTTCCGCACATTTTGTCAAAAAACTGCACTATTGTGCCCGCCCGGCAGCATGGCCGAATAGTGCCGGTCACATAATAACAGTTCAGTCAGCTAAACTGTTGCATCACATAACATATTTTACCAAAATTGTTTGGCTTTTTTTCGGAAAAAGTAGTATTATAGACTATGAGTATGACTCACAAAAAGTAATAACCGATAAAAAATGTACAAATGGAGGTGAGGCCGATGACGACAGATGTAATTGAAACTTTATGCAGCATCGACGACCGCGCTGATCAGATCATAGAAAATGCCGCAGCCCAGAAAAAAAACCTGGCCAGGGAGTTTGATGAAAAGGCTCAGGACATGACAAAAAAGGTACAGGCCCAGGCCCGGGAGCGGATGAAGGCCCTGGAAATGAAGCTGGATGCGGAAAACGCAGAAAAGATCCGCAAGATGAGCCAGGATGCCAGCCGCGATCTGGAATTGCTGGATGAAAATTATAAGACCAACCACGACAAATATGTGCGGGAAATTTTCGCCCGGATTACAGGAGACTGATATTATGCCGAACGCTCTTATGACTTACAGCAGCATTTCCGCCAAGATCAAAGCAATGAAAGGACAGCTGCTGAAAGAATCCGATTATTACACCATTGCTTCCATGCAGTCGGTGCCGGAGTTCCTGGCGTGGCTAAGGACCGTTCCCTCTTATACAAAGCTCTTTGACCGTATCCCGGATACGGACCTGCACCGGGGCGAGATTGAAAAGCTCCTTCCCCTTGTACTGTATGAGGATTATTCACGGATCTACACCTTTGCCGGCCCCGATCAGAGAAAGTTCCTGAAGGTCTACTTTAAACGCTATGAGATCCTGACCATTAAAGTATTTTTACACATGATCTTTGATCATCGGGATATAAGCTTTGATGTTTCCCTCCTGCCGCCCCACTTTATGAAGCAGGCCAGCATGGATCTTCATGCACTGGCCCGGTGCAGGAGCCTGGATGAGTTTTTTGAAACCATCCGGGGAACGGATTATTACGCCCTCCTTGGATCCCTCAAAGGAAAGTCCGGGACCAGCCTTTTCGATTATGAGCTGGCCTTGGATATTTATTTTTTCAGGTATTTATGGAAGCTGAAGGATAAGGAACTGAAATCCTCCGAGCTTAAGGAGATCACAAAAATTTACGGCGCTCAGATCGACCTGCTGAATATTTTGTGGATCTACCGCTCCAAGCGGTTTTATCAGGTAGAAATTTCTCAAATGTATACCAACCTGATCCCCATCCACTACCGGCTGACAGTCCCCTTTATCCGCCGGCTTATTGAATGTGAATCCCTGACAGAGTACCGGGAGCTTCTTGGCCGGTCCTTTTACGGCAAGGCTCTTGCTTCCATTGAAAGCAGCGCCAGAGATTCGGACAGCGCCCTGACGGAAATGTATAATCACCTTATGAAAAAGCTCCGCCGCAGCGCCGCCAGAAAATATCCCTATTCCCTGGCAGTGATCGATGAATATTTATTTCTCCGGGAGGAGGAGACCAGCCGCCTGACAACGGCTATGGAATGTATCCGCTATGGCCTTAGTGCCGATGAAATATTAAAATATGTGCAATCTACGTAGACGGCAAAAGGACAGCCGCTAAAAACTCATAACCAGGAGGTGATTTTTTATGATCGCTAAGATGAAATTTGTCAATATCACCGGCCCCAAAGGAGATATTGACCGGGTAACGCAAAAATATCTGCTGCGCTATCCGATTCATCTTGAAAATGCCTTGTCCGAACTGGGCAATTCCCATACGCTGACCCCCTTTATTGAGGAGAATCCTTATAAAGAGACCGTCGCCGTCCTCAGGGACATGGTCCAGCTGGTCAATCACAAAGATCCCGATGCCCTGCCGGCATCCAAAGGGCCTTCCAATGCCCGGGCCACTCTGGATAAGGCGCGGGAGCTTATAGAAGCGATCCGGGGAAAAAGCAGCCAGCTCTCGGCAAAGAAAAAGGAACTTGAGGAACAGGAGAAGCATTACCTTGATCTGATGCAGCAGATCGCACCTTTTTGCGGTATCCACTTTCCTATCTCCAAGATCCTGGACTTTAAATTTATTAAGTTCCGTTTTGGCCGCATTGCCCTGAACTATTACGACACATTTTCCAAATATGTGTATGATAACTTAAACACGATTTTTTACGAAAGCAGCCGTGATTCCAACTATGTGTGGGGCGTATATTTTGCTCCCCAGTCAACCTTTGCCAAGGTTGACGCTATTTTTGCATCCATGCACTTTGAGCGCATCCACATTTCAGGCGAGCTTACCGGCACCCCATCCCAGTCCTATGAGACCACGGAAACGGCCCTTGCCGATGTAAGGCAGCAGATCACCCAGTGCAGCCTGGAGCTTTCCAATATTTATTATGAACGGCGCCGGGAGATCAACGAGGCTTACAGTATTTTAAAAGGCATTTCCGAAAATTTCGACATACGGAAAAAAGCAGCCTGCACAAGAGCCCATGAAGAAGTCTTTTACATCCTTTGCGGATGGATGGAGGCAAAGGAAGCCAAACGTATGGCTTATGAAATGGAACAGGACAAGGATGTGGACATTCTCATTGAGGATGACTATGAATCTCCCACAGCCAGCCCGCCAACCCGCCTGAGCAACCGGGGCATTTTTAAACCCTTCCAGATGTTTGTGACCATGTACGGACTTCCCGCCTATAATGAGCTGGATCCTACAAAATTCGTGGCGCTGACCTATGCCTTTATGTTTGGCGTTATGTTTGGCGATGTGGGCCAGGGGGCCTGCCTTGTTATTGGCGGATTTTTACTCTACCGCCTGAAACATATGGATATTGCCGGGATCATCTCCTTCTGCGGACTGTTTTCCGTATTTTTCGGATTTATGTACGGAAGCTTGTTCGGTTTTGAGCATGTGATCCCGACGCTGTGGATGAAGCCCATGGAATCGGAAAATATTATGACGACCCTGATCCTGGCCGTGTGCTTTGGCGTAGGCCTGATCATTGTAGCCATGATCATCCAGATCATCAACAGCATCCGCCAGAAAAACCTGGGCTCCGCTTTGGTAGGCACAAATGGTCTCACAGGACTGATCTTTTATGTAGCTGTCATCTATATTGTCGTGACTAAGCTGATCCCGGCTCTGGGGCCCACACGCTTTATGGCCCTTTTAGTTGCCCTGATCATTATCTGCCTGTTTGCCATCGCCTTTGCCGAGCCCCTGCAGGCCAAGATCAATAAAAAGAAATTCCGCCTTCACGAAGGTCCGGTCATGTTTGTTACAGAATCGGTTTTTGAGCTTGTGGAAATCCTGCTCAGCTTCCTGACAAACTCCGTTTCCTTTATCCGTGTGGGTGCTTTTGCCTTAAGCCATGCCGGTATGATGAGCGTGGTCATGATGCTTTCAAATATTGAAAACACCGCCACACCGGGGGGAATTATTATTGTTATTTTCGGAAATATACTGATCTCTGCTCTGGAAGGCCTGATCGTAGGCATCCAGGTGCTGCGTCTGGAATACTATGAAATGTTCAGCCGTTTTTACAGCGGCACCGGCAGAGAATTTAAGCCATACGGCCCCAGGCCGTCCCTGGCAGTAAAAAAATCCAAGTAATTGATCTCAGGAGGAAGATTCAAATGATTACCAAAATTATACTTATCGCTGCTCTTATTTTAAGTATCTTTATCCCATTTATGGCCTTTTTGCTGGGCGAACGCAAAAAAGGACGTTTAAAAACAACTTTAGCCATTAACATTACTATGTTTTTTGCCATTTTAGTCATTGCCGATATTATGCTTTTCGGCGGCAGCGTAAATGCGGCGGAAACCGCGGAAGCAGCCGCTTCCACAGCCGAAGGCCTGCGCTACATTGCCGCAGCTCTTTCTACGGGAATGTCTACCATTGGTGCAGGTATCGCCGTTGCTTCTTCTGCCAGCGCAGCTTTAGGCGCTTTAAGCGAGGATTCTTCAGTTATGGGTAAAGCCCTTATTTTCGTAGCCCTGGCCGAAGGTGTTGCCCTGTACGGACTGCTGATTTCCTTCATTATTTTAAACTAAGGTGATCCTATGCGTATGTATTTGATCAGCGACAACGTGGATACATTGACCGGGATGCGCCTGGCAGGGATCGAAGGCATCGTTGTCCATGAACGGGACGAGCTGCACCAGGCCCTGGATAAGGTGCTGGCCGATAAAACCATTGGCATTTTACTTATTACAGAGCTTTTAAGCAATCATTTCCCGGATATTATCGAGGACATTAAGCTGAACCGGCGCCTGCCCATTGTGGTGGCCATTCCTGACCGCCACGGCACCGGACGCAATCCCAACTTTATCATGGATTATGTCAATGAAGCCATCGGTGTTAAAGTACAGGAGGATGAGCCATGACGCTTGAAGAAAAACTTGAATTATTCAGAGATTCTGCCATTGCCGAAGCCAGCCACCAAAGCAGCGTTATGCTTGCCGAATACCGACAGACGCTGGAAAAGGTCTATAAAAGCCGGATCGACCAGGTAAGGCAGGACGCGGATACTTATATTATCACAGAAACCGACCGGATCCGACGGGAGCATAACCGGGCTCTTTCCATGGAACAAAATAAGATCAAAAGGGATATTGGCGAAAAGCATTATCAGGTCAAGGAACAGATCTTTGCCGATGTGACCCGCATGCTCTTTCAATATAAGTCCGATCCGGCCTACAGGTCCGGTCTTGTCAAACGTATTGAACAGGTTAAGCAAATGGTTGCCCAAAATCCGGTGACGATTTACGTGGACAGCTCAGATCAGGAGCTCATCCCTGAGCTTGAAAAACAGTGCGGCATGAAGCTCTCTGTAAGTCCCGATGACTTTATGGGAGGCATACGGGCCATAGTCCCTTCAAAAAATATTTTAATTGATTATTCCTATGCCTCACGGCTGGAGGAAGAAAAAACTAACTTTATGATCTAAGGCAGCAAGTGCTGCCCCACAGGAGGACATCATGACAACGACTGGAAAAATATATGGAATCAACGGCCCTGTCATCTATATTAAGGGCGACCAGGGTTTTAAAATGTCCGAAATGGTATATGTCGGCAAGGACCATTTAGTAGGCGAGGTCATCGCCTTAAGCCGGGAGCGTACCATTGTCCAGGTATATGAAGAAACGACAGGGCTTAAGCCCGGCGAGGAAGTCCTTGGCACCGGGGACGCTATTTCCGTAACTTTGGCTCCGGGTATTATCGGAAATATTTTCGATGGTGTCCAGCGGCCTTTGTCGGAAATCGCAAACCAGTCCGGCGCCTTTATTTCCCGGGGTATTTCCGTAGAATCCCTGGATCCGGACAAAAAATGGCCCACACATATGACTGTTAAGGACGGCGATGCAGTCAGCGGCGGAACGATCATTGCCACTGTGCCTGAAACCCCGGCCTTAACCCATAAGATCATGGTGCCGCCGGGACTTTCCGGCACTTTAAAAAATGTTGCCCCGGACGGTGACTATACGATCCACCAGGTGATCGCTACCCTGACCGATTATGCGGGAAATGAAATTCCTCTTACTATGGTCCAGCGCTGGCCCATCCGTATCCCGCGGCCAACGCTCACACGCTTTCCATCGGACCGGCCCCTGATCACCGGCCAAAGGATCCTGGATACCCTGTTTCCCATTGCCAAAGGCGGCACTGCAGCTGTTCCCGGCGGTTTTGGTACAGGAAAGACCATGACTCAGCATCAGATCGCCAAGTGGTGCGACGCGGATCTGATCATTTATATCGGATGCGGCGAGCGGGGCAATGAAATGACCCAGGTGCTGGAGGATTTTTCAAAGCTTAAAGATCCCCGTACCGGAAACTCCCTTATGGAGCGCACCACCCTTATTGCCAATACATCCAACATGCCTGTAGCTGCCCGTGAAGCCAGCATTTATACCGGCCTGACCCTGGCGGAATATTATCGGGACATGGGGTATCATGTGGCGATCATGGCAGACTCCACATCCCGCTGGGCCGAAGCGCTGCGGGAACTGTCCGGACGTTTGGAGGAAATGCCTGCCGAGGAAGGTTTCCCGGCGTATCTGGCCTCCCGCCTGTCCGCCTTTTACGAGCGGGCCGGATTTATGGAAACATTAAACGGTCTGGAAGGCTCTGTCACCATTATCGGCGCCGTATCCCCCCAGGGCGGCGATTTTTCAGAGCCGGTAACCCAAAATACAAAGCGTTTTGTCCGCTGCTTCTGGGGCCTGGATAAATCCCTGGCCTATGCCCGCCATTTCCCGGCTATCCACTGGCTTACAAGCTACAGTGAATATGTCCAGGATCTGGAGCCATGGTATGAGAAAAATGTAGGCAAGGATTTTGTCTCCTTCCGCAGGCGGATCCTGGCGCTGCTTACAAAGGAAAGCGAGCTTAATGAAATCGTTAAGCTTATTGGCAGCGATGTGCTCCCGGATGATCAGAAGCTGGTACTTGAGATCGCCAGAGTGATCCGTCTTGGATTTCTCCAGCAGAATGCGTATCATCCTTCCGACACCTATGTGCCCCTGACCAAGCAGCTGAAAATGATGGAAACAATCCTTTATCTGTACGATAAATGTGCGGAGCTTATTAATCTGAGCATGCCCATGTCCCTTCTTCGGGAGGATCCGGTTTTTGAGGATGTTATTTCCATCAAATACAATGTGGGCAATGATGAAATGGATAAGTTCGTAGCATATCACGAAAAGATCGACGCCTTTTACCACAGGCTCATGGAAGAAAATGCATAGAAAGGAGAGGGAACATGTCTATTGAATACCTTGGTTTAAGCAGCATTAACGGCCCTCTCGTCATCCTTGAGGGCGTCATGGACGCATCTTTTGAAGAAATCGTTGAAATGAAGGTGGACGGCCGGGAAACAAAGCTTGGCCGTATCATCCAGCTGGATGAGGATAAGGCGGTGATCCAGGTTTTTGAAAACACTGCCAATATGTCTTTATCCAATACACGTACAAAACTTACGGGACACCCCATGGAGATCCCTCTTTCTGAGGATATCCTGGGCCGGGTGTTTAACGGCCTTGGCCAGCCCATCGACGGCCTTGGGGAGATTGTCTCCGACATTCACCGGGATGTAAACGGCAAGCCTATGAACCCGGTGCGCCGTGAATATCCAAGAAACTATATACGCACCGGTATTTCCGCCATTGATGGCCTGACCACACTGATCCGGGGACAAAAGCTGCCCATCTTTTCCGGCAACGGCCTGCCTCACGATCAGCTGGCGGCCCAGATCGTCAAGCAGGCGTCCCTCACCTCAGACAGCGGACAGGGGGACAATGAGCAATTTGCTGTCGTCTTTGCCGCCATGGGTGTTAAACACGATGTGGCAGAATTTTTCCGCCGCACCTTTGAAGAAAGCGGCGCTGCCGGCCATGTGGTCACATATCTGAACCTGGCCAATGACCCGGTAGCCGAGCGTATCATTACGCCAAAGGTTGCTTTAACAGCAGCAGAATACCTGGCATTTGACAAAGGTTATCACGTGCTGGTCATTTTAACGGATATGACCTCCTACGCCGAGGCTCTCCGGGAAATTTCCTCATCCAAAGGGGAGATCCCAAGCCGTAAAGGCTATCCCGGTTATCTTTACAGCGAGCTGGCCGCCCTTTATGAGCGCGCCGGGATCATTGCCGGAGGCGGCGGTTCTGTCACCCAGATCCCTATTCTTACCATGCCCGGCGATGATATTACCCATCCCATCCCGGACCTGACCGGCTACATTACAGAGGGGCAGATCGTACTGGATCGTTCCCTGCATCAGCAGGGCATTTATCCGCCCATTAATGTGCTGCCATCCCTCTCCCGTCTTATGAAGGACAGTATCGGCGAAGGCTTTACACGGGAGGATCACCAGGATGTGGCCAACCAGCTTTTTTCCGCCTACGCCAAAGTAGGTGAAGCCAGAGCCCTGGCCTCTGTTATCGGGGAAGACGAATTGTCCCCTGTGGATAAAAAATACCTGGCCTTTGGCAAGGCTTTTGAAAATGAATTTGTGGGACAGGACATTTTTGAAAACCGGTCCATTTTTGAAACACTGGACATTGGCTGGAAACTGCTGCGCATGCTTCCCAAGGATGAGCTTGACCGTATTGATACAAAGATACTGAATAAATACTATGAGACAAGCGCCACACAGTCATAAATTTCATGCCTGCATGAAAATTTATGAAGCGCAAAACAGGAGGTGGCTTTATGGATCCCAATGAGTTTCCCACCAAAGGTAATCTGATCCTGGCAAAAAACTCTCTGGCTCTGGCCAACCAGGGCTATGATCTCATGGATAAAAAAAGGAATATCCTCATCCGGGAGCTGATGGAGCTGACGGAAAAGGCCCAGGATATTCAAAAAGAAATTGATGTGACCTTTAAAAAAGCCTATGGAGCCCTTCAAAAGGCGAATATTGAAATGGGCATTATGAATGTGGAAAACATTTCCTATACAGTGCCGGAAGAAAATAGCATACGGATCAAATACCGCAGTATTATGGGTACGGAGATCCCTCTGGTAGAGGCGCCGCCCCCTTCCACCCGTCCGGCTTATGACTTTTATCACTCAACCATTGCTTTAGACGAAGCTGTATACAATTTTACCCGGGTCAAGGAGCTGACACTAAAGCTGGCAACCATTGAGACAAGCGCCTACCGCCTGGCTGCCAGCATCATAAAGACCCGAAAGCGGGCCAATGCCCTCCAAAACATTACCATTCCCCGGTACACAGCTCTGGTAAAAACCATCCAGACGGCCCTGGAGGAAAAGGAACGGGAGGACTTTACCCGTCTGAAGGTGATCAAAAACCGAAAAGGCGGCACTTAAGCAAAAAAAGACTTAAGCAAAAGAAGGGGGACATCTATGGAAGAACTAAAAGAATTTTTTCCTTTTTGGGATAAGCTGCCGCCCCATTGGCAGGAAAAGCTTTCTGCCGGCGTCAGCCGCCACACTTATCCAAAAGGGACGCTGATCCACCGGGGCCGCCAGGACTGCATCGGTCTTTTGCTGATCTTAAAAGGCCAGGCACGGTCATATATTATTACCGATGATGGCCGGGAGCTGACCCTCTTTCGCCTGTTTGAACGGGATATATGCCTGTTTACAGCATCCTGCGTATTTAACAGCATCCAGTTTGATATTTTTATCAGCGCCGAGCAGGACACTCAGGCGCTCCATATCCCGCCGGATCTGTTCCGCCAGTGCATGGAGGACTGCGCCCCGGCTGCCATGTATGCCAATGAACTGATGGCCTCCGGTTTCTCCGAAGTGATGTGGGTCCTGGATCAGATTTTAAGCAAGAAGCTGGACGCCCGTCTGGCCGCCTTCCTTATTGAGGAATCCGACCTTCGCGGCACCCGTTCTCTTGATATTACCCACGAACAGATCGCCAACCATCTGGGCAGCGCCAGAGAGGTCATTACCCGGATGCTGAAATATTTCCAGTCCGAGGGACTGGTGCAGCTTTCCCGGGGCCATGTAACCCTGACCAATGAAAGCGGTCTGGAAGCCATGGCAGAAGGCAGTGTCAGATAAGAAGGAAGATCCGTTAAAACGGATAGCTGCCCGTTTTGTAACAAAGTCACAGACGCACTTTCCTTTTTATGGTATTCTTACACCAACAAGTGAAACAAAAACATGATCCCAAGAAAATAAGGGATCATACCAAAATTTCCCAGGGGATAAAAATCCCGTGTCAGGAAAATATAAAAAATAAAACAGGAGTGATGGATATGTCAGTAATCGTTGTTAATAACAATAATTTTTCTCAGGAAGTTCTTCAAAGTGATAAACCGGTATTAGTAGACTTTTTCGCTACATGGTGCGGCCCCTGCAAAATGCTTTCACCGATTGTGGATCAGCTTGCAGATGAACACCCGGAAGTTAAAGTATGCAAACTGGATGTTGATGAAAACCAGGATCTGGCTCAGCAGTTCCAGGTTATGAGCATTCCTACCCTTATCCTTTTCAAGGACGGCCAGGCAGCTTCCAAAGTTGTCGGCTTACAGACCAAAGCAGCTCTTGAGCAGCTTATTAAGTAATTTATCGGATCATTAAAACCCCAAAGACCATCCTGATATCTCAATACTTAGGATGGTCTTTGGGGTTTTGCCACAAAGGAGGACCTGCCATGAAGTTTGGCATTTTATGCGCCGGAGACAGCGAAACGGCGCCATTGCCGCCCAGGTGCTGATCGACACCTTTAAATGCGACCGCATCATTAACGGCGGGACTGCCGGCGGCATGGATCCGTGTATCCGGCTCTTTGATACCGTTGTCGCTACAGAAGCCGCTTATCACGATGTTGAAGGAAGCATCCTGACAGAATTTCATCCATGGCTCCCGTCGGTTTTTATGCCCTCTGATCCGGCTCTTTTAGATCTGGCCCGTCAGGCGGCAGAAAAATTAAAAACTTCCCATCATACCGTCTTTGGCCGTATGGTCACCGGTGAACAGTTTATTGTGGATGAAAACAGAGATAAGATCAACGAAATGCTCGCCCCCTTAAGTGTGGATATGGAAACGGCCGCCATTGCCCATGTTTGTTATGTAAACCGCATTCCTTTTATTTCCATCCGCTCCATTACAGACACTGCCAGCCACAGCGGCGAAGAAAATTTTGAACGAAACTGTGAAAAGGCCTCATGGCTGTCCGCGGAATTTGTAAGGATGATGCTTGCGCAAATATAAGCGGACCGCCTAAAACAAAAGATAAAACGTGTTCCTAAAAAGAGGCCTTGTCTGGCAAAAAACTGCCAGGCAAGGCCTCTTTCCAGACTTCACTATAACATCTTTTTTAAATCTTCCTCCGGTGTGCTGATTGGAGAAATTTCATAGTTTTCTACCAGGTAATTCAGCACATTCGGGGACACAAACGCCGGAAGTGTGGGCCCCAGAAAGATCTTTTTAATCCCCAGATGAAGGAGCGTCAGTAAAATACATACTGCCTTTTGCTCATACCAGGACAATACCATGGACAGAGGCAGGTCATTAACACCGCAGCCAAAAGCATCAGCCAGAGCCAGAGCCACTTTGATGGCACTGTAGGCGTCGTTACACTGGCCCATATCCATGATTCTGGGCAAGCCTCCGATCGTTCCCAGATCCAGATCATTAAATCGGTATTTCCCGCAGGCCAGCGTCAGGATCATAGTATCCTTTGGCGCCTGCTTAACAAATTCTGTGTAATAATTACGGCCCGGCCTGGCGCCGTCACAGCCGCCCACAAGGAAGAAATGCCGGATAGCGCCGGATTTTACCGCTTCAACAACCTTGTCTGCCACAGACAGCACTGTCCCATGGCCAAAGCCGGTCATTACCTGATGTCCTCCGTTGATCCCGGTAAATTCCATATCCTCATCATAGCCGCCAAGCTCAAGGGCTTTTTGGATGACCGGTGTAAAATCCTTATCTTCTCCAATATGCACCATTCCCGGGTAGGACACCACTTCTGTCGTAAATACCCGGTCCGCGTAGCTGTCCTTTAC
Source organism: Candidatus Scybalocola faecigallinarum (assembly GCA_018711005.1). Taxonomy (GTDB): domain Bacteria; phylum Bacillota; class Clostridia; order Lachnospirales; family Lachnospiraceae; genus Catenibacillus; species Catenibacillus faecigallinarum. The sequence continues at coordinate 21,259 of DVIT01000019.1, forward strand.
CGGCATGAGACAGTTTGTTGTAAAAAGTACAGGGGCCGGGATATTGGCAAATTCCTTCTGCTGATTCTGCCATGCCGTGCCGAAATTTCCCTTTAAATGAGGATAAGCCTTTAAAAGAGGATAGGCATGGGCCGGCAGCATTTCTCCATGGGTATAAATATTGATCCCTTTATCTTTTGTCTGCTCCAGCAAAAGCTTAAGATCATACAGATCGTGGCCGGTGATCACAATAAATGGTCCCTTTTCCACAGTCAGCGGTACGGTTACCGGCTCAGGTGTTCCAAATGTTTCCGTGTTGGCCTTGTCCAGCAATTCCATACATTTCAAATTGACTTCACCAACCTGGAGCACTACAGGAAGCAGCTTGTCCGCAGGCCAGTCCAGGCCAAGGACAAATAAAGCCCGATAGAAAAATCCATTCACTGTATCGTCTGTATATCCCAGAATCATGGCATGATAAGCATAAGCCGCCATTCCCCGGATTCCAAAAAGGATCAGGGATTTCAGGGATCGTATATCTTCACCAGCCTCCCAGATTTCCTGTACAGAATAATCCTCTGTCTGGCCGCATGGATTGGCACAGGAAGAACACCCCGGAGAAACGGCCTCCTTTTCCTCATGAACCCGACGGATCATTTTTTCAATCGTTTCATTATTAAAGTTTACATTGGTAATGGTAGTAAAAAGGCCCTCCAACATGATCCGGTCTGTTTTTTCTGTCTTTTCATTATTGGCACATGCCCTTGCCAGTCCGATCAGCGCACCGGTCAGCTTATCCTGAAGTCCGGCAGTATCCGCCTTTTTTCCACACACGCCTGCATTTCCCATGCAGCCGGTACATCCTGCCGTCTGCTCACACTGAAAACAAAACATTCTCTTTTCCATTCGCTCCGCCTCCGTCAATCCAGGATCTTTCCATCAATAGAAATCGTCACAACCTGCCACGGGATCATTTTCCCGCTGGCCATAAGGGCTTTTTTCACGGCATTTTCCAGACCGCCGCAGCAAGGCACCTCCATGCGGACAACAGTAACACTTTTTATAGCATTTTGCCGAAGGATCTCTGTCAGCTTTTCGCTATAATCCACACTATCCAGCTTTGGGCATCCCACAAGGGTAATTTTGCCCCGGATGAAATCATTATGGAAATTTCCATAGGCAAATGCTGTACAATCGGCGGCTACAAGAAGCTTTGCGCCTTCAAAATAGGGCGCTTTTACAGGCGCCAGCTTGATCTGAACCGGCCACTGGGAAAGCTGGGACTCTGGCCCGCTGGTCTCGCTGGTACCGGATGAAACTGAAGCAGCTGCCCGGGCTTCCATATGGGCCTTAACCGCCTTCTCATCATAAGCCGCAGCCTCCCGTTCAACAAAAGAAATAGCCCCTGCCGGACAGGAAGGCAGGCAGTCTCCCAAACCGTCGCAATAATCATCTCTTAAAAGACGGGCTTTACCATCAACCATGCCAATAGCGCCTTCATGGCAGGCATTGGCACACAGGCCGCAGCCATTACATTTTTCTTCATCAATATGGATAATCCTTCGGATCATAAATATTCCTCCTGACTTTTACATCTGTGTTTTCGTATCTATGCTCCTATCATACCTTAAGATGCTTTTTAAATCTGTTGTTTTAACAACATTTTAAAAAACATATTCTTGACAGATATAAATCATCTCTATATATTTTTAGATAAGAAAACGAAAAGGGGTGATCGCTTTTATGGACACTCAGACATTTAAAGAAACACGGATATTTAAAGATACTCAGATGCTTAAGGATACCCGGCTTTTTAAAGACATTGGACCGGAAGATATAGACAGCTTATTAAATTGTCTGGGTGCATACGCCCGGACATATAAAAAAGGGGAAGTCATTTACGCCGCCGCCCGTCCGGTCACTGCCATGGGCCTTGTCCTGTCCGGCAAAGTGCGCATCGAGCAAACCGATGTTTGGGGCAATCAAAATATTTTCGGATATGCCGGGCCCGGACAGGTCTTTGCAGAATCCTATGCCTGCGCCCCAAAAGAAACGATGATGGTTGATGTGACGGCAGCTTCAGACTGTCAGATCTTATTTTTAAATGTACACAAGATCCTTACTACATGCCCGTCGGCCTGTGCCTTCCACAGCCGCCTTATCGCTAACCTGCTTACAGTGATGGCCACCAAAAACATGAGCCTGTCACGAAAGATCAATGACATTTCCCACAGATCCATTCGGGAACGGCTTTTGTCCTATCTGTCGTATCAGGCCATGAAATCCGGGAGCAATACCTTTGACATTCCGTTTAACCGCCAGGAGCTTGCCGATTATCTGTGTGTGGACCGAAGCGCACTTTCCAAGGAGCTGGGGAAAATGAAAAAAGACGGCCTGCTTACATGGCAGAAAAATCATTTCCATGTCTATGATACCTTTTTGCAGGAATGATCTGCAGCGCCCTTAAAATACACCTAAAGGAGAACCTTGCACAATGAAACCCGAATATCTGTACATTCCGGCCGCCGCTGCTGTCCTGATCCTGGCTGTTGTCCTTTTGATCATTTATCGAAAGCACAATTATTATCCTTATGCAGCAAAACATATTTTAACCAAAAGGGAATATCGCTTTTATCAGATTTTAAAAGAAATCGCTGATGAATACGGCTGTATCGTCTGCCCAAAGGTGGGTGTTAAGGATCTTTTAGCCGTTACAGATAAGAAAAACTATATGAAATATTTCCACAAGATCGCACAAAAACATGTGGACTTTGTGATCTGCGACCAGGATCTGTATGTTCTTTTTGCCATCGAGCTGGATGATTCCAGCCATGAAACACGGGAGGCAAAAATAAGGGATCACTTTAAGGATAAGGCCTTCGCCGCGGCCCGGATCCCGCTGCGCCGCATCCGGGATATTGATGCCCGGGAAATACGAAAATTATTCAGCTAAGTATACGATCTGCTCAAACGAACACAGGCGTCCGAAACCGCAGCAGAGTTTCGGACGCCTGTGTTGTTTTTAGCGCCAAAGGCGCCGGGAATGACACTTTGTGCCTTCATCCGGGGGCTCAATGCTGAGGATCGGAAGGACCGGCCATTTCCCATAAAACTTCCCTTACTTTTCTTCTGTTTTTTCTTCAGTATCGTCTTTCTCAGGCTCCACCTCCTGGCGCTCCACAAGAACCTCTTTGATCCTCCGGTTTTCGATCTCGGTCACATGAAAGATCAGAGAATCAAATTTCAGGTCAAATGTGGTCCCGTCCTTAGGGATCGTATGTAGCTGAGAAAATACAAAACCGCCTACAGTATCATAATCCGGGCTTTCCAGACTGTCTACGCCTAATTCTTCGGAAAGGCTTTCAATATCACACTCACCGTTGACTCTCCAAACTGTTTCTGAAATCTGTTCAAGCTCTTTTTCTTCCGATGCATCATACTCATCGTAAATATTTCCAACGATTTCTTCCAGCAGGTCCTCCATGGTAATAATACCGCTGACCTGCCCAAACTCGTCAATAACAACAGCAAAATGGATCTTTTTCATCTGCATGTCTTTAAACAGCTTATCCGCGGAAATACTTTCCGGAATAAAATAAGGCGCCCGCAAAAACTTTTTAAGATCTTTGCGCTCCTGGGAATCCGCCATCAGAAAATCTCTGGCATAAAGCACTCCTACTATATCATCAAAATCCTTATCGAATACAGGAAATCTGGACTTTCCACTGTTTCGGATAACATCAAGGACTTCGTTTTCATCCGCTTTCAGCGAAAGAAATGTAACGTCTGTACTGTGGGTCATAATATCTCTTGCCGGAGTATCATCAAATGCAAACACGTTCTGGATCCATTCCTTCTCGTCTTCATCAATGACACCCTTTTCCTCGCCAAGGTCTACCATCATACGGATTTCTTCTTCCGTTACGCTTTCTTCCTCTGCCTCGGTTTTAAACCGAAGGATCTTTAACACCACATTGGTAGATAAAGACAGGAAAAAGATGACCGGGCGCATAACAAAAGCTACGGCACTGACAACGCGGCATGAAAATTTAGCCACCTGATAGGATTTCTGCATGGCAATTCTTTTAGGTACCAGCTCTCCAAAAATCAATGTAAAATACGACAATATAATGGTGATCGCAATTACGGAAAGAGTATTGAGTACTGAAAGCGGGATCCCGTGGAATCCTATATCATTATATACCCAATCAACTAAATACTGAGCAAAATTATCGGCCGCAAAAGCACTGCCTAAAAATCCGGCCAGGGTGATCCCTACCTGAATAGTCGATAAGAAGCCTGTAGGTTCTTCAACCAGCCTGAGCAGGCGATTTGCTGTCTTATCGCCATCTTCAGCCAGCTTTTTAAGCTTTGTCGTATTTAACGAAACGACCGCGATTTCCGTAGCTGCAAAAAACGCATTAATCAAAATCAATATGACCTGTAAAAGTATCTGTTGGGGAACTGAGTCCAATCAAAATCACTCCTTTTAAAAATAAAAACATAATGTTACTTCAGACACGCACTCTCTCATCTGTGAGGCGTCCCCGGACATACCTTATATAAGGCCTGCCTTGTCTTTCCTGCTTCCCACGATGCCCCCCAGCCATGGTCTTTTGGAAATAAAAAAAGAGCTTTGATGGGCAGCAAAAAAATGGCTCAGCGAACGTGAAACCCATTTCTTTTTTTAATTGCCTTTCCTCATCAAAACACCTCAAACTTAAAATCAGTGACCTTATAAAACATATATCGGGTCTATCATATCAGAAAACTTTTAAATTGTCAAATTATTGTTTGAGCATGAGGCAGAAAATCTTAATTTCCACAAGCAAATATCCTGTCTGTAAAACAAAAAAAATCTGTCCTTTAGATGGGTGCTCGTAAGACAGTAATTCTAAGAAATTACTATTTTACGGCATCTGTCTGACAGGATTGGGAAACAAACGAACATACGGCATTCAGCTTTGGCTGAGTGCCGTTGTTTGTTTTTGGGGTGAAAAACCTTGTTTTTTCGCCCTGTATGGTAGGGATAGTGAAACGGGTGAAATAGTTGCCGTTTTCATGGTAAAAGCCATACGAAACAGCGAATCACGCCATAATGAACCCCGTTCGTTTGGAAGTGCGAATATTTGTGGTTTCGTGAATAAACCCACCAAGCCGTTAAGTTGATGGTGGTCTGTTTCGATGCAGAGTATGATTCCACCTGCAAAAATCGTCCCTTTTGCCTTTGGTTCATAGAAAAGTTACACTTTAATGCGATAAATTTCGGTGATCCTATTGAAAAATGACACATCTTCGTGCTATAATGTGTGTACACACAAATGTAAATGGAGGTACGGCAGATGAAGAAGTTATTGTCTTGTGCGTTCAATATGGATAGCGGATGCGTGGAGCTGAAGTTCGACGATGGCACTATGATTGCCATTAACTGCACCGCCGTGGAAAACGAAGTCGCTGACAATATGTATCAGCGGTCAGAGCTTGATTATCTTATCTACAATGACCCGTTGGCGTATGCCGACCTCGTTTTGAATGGTGACCCGGAGGCATATCTCAAAGTAGTTACTGAGTACAAGCCTTTGGATTAGTCTATGAAGATTGGAAGAAAGACAACATGAGCATTATTAAAAACGAAATACCGATATTGGAGTTTGATACCGAGCAAACGGCGGTCATCAACCCCACTCACGAAAAATTAGATTTGAAGCTCCCGAAAAAGTGCGTGTTCGCTTTCCTTGGTGAGTATATCGACGAATACGCAAGCAAGACGGAAACTCAGAAGGTATCTGAGTTTGTCAGCGCAACGAAGCTTTGGCCGATCTACATAACGAAATACAAGGGCGAAGAAATCGTGCTTTGCCAAGCCCCCGTAGGTGCTGCACCTGCGGCACAGATACTTGATTGGCTGATTGGCTACGGTGTACGTGAGATCATCTCTGCCGGTTCTTGCGGTGCGCTTGAAAAGTTTCCCGAAAGCACGTTCCTTGTTCCTTGCAAGGCTCTCCGTGATGAAGGAACATCTTATCACTATGCAGCACCTTCACGTTTTATGGAGATAAGCGAAAGAGCGAGAAAAGCAATCGAAGAAACCGTACTTGAACACGGAATGAAATATCAAGAGGTTATCACTTGGTCAACGGACGGATTCTTCCGTGAAACCAAGGAAAAGGTTGCATACCGAAAGAGTGAAGGTTGCTCCGTCGTTGAAATGGAGTGTTCGGCTCTTGCTGCTTGTTCCGCTTTCAGAGGTGCAACTTGGGGTATGATACTCTACACCGCCGACAGCCTTGCCGACATAGATAAATACGACGAACGAAATTGGGGCGGCAACGCATACGAATATGCGCTGACTCTCTGCCTTGATGCGGTGCTTAAACTATAAGGAGAAATGTATTATGGAAGAATTTATTTTGACACGACCGACGAGCGAGTACGCAAGTCAGCTGGCAGAATACAGACAGGAGTTTCTGGACGCAGGCAACTCCATGGACGGTTGCGGTCCTTTACGCAGATTTGAAAATCCCGAAGAATACATACAGATGTGCAAGGATTACGAAGATCCCAAAACGGTTCCTTCTCATTTAGTTCCGGCTACACAATTTCTTTTTGTCCGTAAGAGCGACAACAAGCTTGTAGGAATGATCCAAATCCGCCACCGGTTCAATGATTTTCTTGAGAAGTATGCAGGTCATATCGGCTATTCCGTAAGACCGAGCGAAAGACGCAAGGGCTATGCAAAGGAAATGCTGAGAATGGTGCTTCCATTCTGCCGTGAAATTGGAATTGACAAAGTAATGATTACCTGCATTGATGGTAACATTGGGAGTGAGAAGACAATCCTTGCAAACGGCGGCGTTTACGAATATACAATACACGAACCAAACGAAAACGAAGATTTGAAAAGGTTCTGGATAACGCTGTGATGGAGGTGCGATGTGGTCAAATGGATATTCTTCGATGTTGGATCGACGCTCGTTGACGAAACCGAAGCATACAATCACAGAGTGCGAGAAATGATTGCCGGCACAAACATCACATTCCGAGAGTTTGACAATATTCGTATTTCTCTTGCCCATCAAGGACTTGACGGCAATTCTGCTGCCATTAAACACTTTGGATTAACGAAAACTCCGTGGCACTCGGAAGATGAAATTCCATATTCAGATGCTCATAGCACATTGGCAGCTCTGCGTCAAAAAGGTTATAAACTTGGTATCATCGCAAACCAAAAAATTGGAACGGAAGAACGCTTGAAAGCGTGGGGCTTGCGTCAATACTTCAATGTAATTGCCGCTTCTGCAGAAATCGGATATGCTAAACCCGACAAAGAGATTTTTGAAAAGGCGTTTGAGCTTGCAAGGTGTACCGCAGAGGAAAGTGTTATGGTTGGTGATCGGCTCGATAATGACATAATCCCTGCCAACGCACTTGGTATGAAAACCGTGTGGCTCAAAAGCGGTCTTGCGAAATATCAAAGTGCAGACCTTGGCAATAGAGTTGCGGATTATCAGATTTACAAGCTATCTGAGCTGCTTTGCATCTTATAAACCAAGTAGAAATTGAGGAAACATTATGCCAGATAACAGAAATCGAAAACGACCGATACAGGTAAAGTTCTTCGTAGATGAAAAAGAGCAAGCTCTGATAAAAAAGAAAATGGAGCTGGCAGGCATTGAGAACATGAGTGCCTATATCCGCAAAATGGTAATCGACGGGTACGTTGTAAAATTGGATATGCCCGAACTTCGTGAGCTGACCCTTAGAATGAAAAGCATCTCCAACAGCGAAAACCAAATTGCTAAGCGTGTCAATTCCACCGGCAATATCTACGAAGCAGACATTGAAGAAATCAAAAAGAACCAAGAAGAAATTTATGAGGGAATCCGAAAAATCCTTACTTCACTTTCCAAGATAAAGTGAAGTTCAGCTCCGCAGGAGCGTAGCCGATTTTGAAAAAATCGTTAAAGGGTTTGGGATGTTGCCCAACAAGTTTTTGCAAAAGTCAGCGATGCTGAAATTTGCAAAAAGCACGATGTGTGTCCACACGTGCATTGCTTGCCAAGTATGTTTTTAACATAATGGCAAGTATGCAAAGTGGGTACCGCCGTGCCCTGCTTGCCAAGTCTGAAATTGCAGAGTGTACATACACCTGCTGTGCTTGCTATTCTACGTTTCCCCATGATAGCAAGTGCCATTTTCTAAATGGAAATCGGCGGCAACCGCCGCCTTGTCTGCCCAAAAGCAAAACGGACGGATGCTGTCAATGGCGGCGAAGCCGTTCATCTTGACCATTGACAGTGTTCGGCTGTTTTGCTATCCCGAGAAGATGTTTGTACCAAGGAGGATTATATAATGCGAGCGCCTTTCCAAATACTTGCAATACCATATCAGATTATTGATGGCTCTCCGAGATACTGTGTGTTTCACCGTGCCGATCATGACCAATGGCAGTTTATAGCCGGAGGTGGCGAAGATAATGAAACGCCATTGGAAGCGGCAAAAAGAGAAACTGTCGAGGAAGGCGGAGTGCAGGCTGACAAGTGGATTGAGCTGAAAAGCCTGTCTTATATCCCTGTTACAATCATATCTGAAAAGCGCCGTCAGCATTGGAACAAGGACACCCATGTTATTCCCGAGTACACTTTTGGTTTTGAGTGCAAAGAAGATATACAGTTATCTCACGAGCATACCGAGTGTGTTTGGTTGACCTACGAAGAAGCGAATCAAAAACTCAAATGGGATTCAAATCGTACTGCACTTTATGAATTGAACTGTCGTTTGAAAGAAACGAATCGAAGCGAATGAAAGAAAAGGAGGTTCGACATCATGGATGAAAAACGCAAAGAGGAAGAAATCCTCGAACTCACCGCCGACGAAATTGACGAGCTTGTGTTTGAGGAACAGCTTGCAAGCGGCGAGTATGACGAGGAAATTCCCGAATACTATTTCTCTAATCCCGACCCGTATGCCAAGGTCGAGCCTCGCCCCGATGATGCCCCCAAGCGTGAGTTTACTTTCGATGAAAAGGGCAACATCGTTGTCAAGAATTTGTCTGCCTTTTGGTTGCCCGATGTAAAAATCGTGGACGAGATCGGCGGCACAGAATACACAGTTACAGGCAGCTATGAGGGTACGGAAACTCTCGATAAGAAGCTCCACCGCATTATGGAGCAGAACGTTGCCGATGATGAATTAGGTATCACGGAGGATGGCGAATGAACAACGACACCTCTTTTGATATAATCCAAGAATCCAATCCTGTACAGACAGTTGCCCAACCGAAGGAGGATAACGAAATGTTAAGGGCAACAGATAGAATCACAGCACTTTATTGCAGATTGTCCGTCGAGGACACCAAAGAGGATAAGAAGAACGGCAAGGAAGATTTGTCGAACTCTATCCAGAATCAAAAAGCCATTCTGCTTCAATATGCACGAGACCACCGCTTCCCCCACCCGACGTTTTTCATCGACGACGGTTACAGTGGTGTGGACTTCGCCAATCGCCCAGGCTTTCAGAAAATGCTTGCGGAGATTGAAGCGGGAAATGTTGGCACAGTTATCACGAAAGACCTTTCAAGACTTGGACGAAATTCCTCGCTGACAGGCTTGTACATCAACTACACTTTCCCACAGAATGATGTTCGTTACATTGCCATCAACGACCACTTTGACAGTATCAATCCAAACAGCACTGACAGCGACATTGCCGGTATAAAGAACTGGTTCAACGAATTTTTTGCAAAGGACACGAGCCGCAAAATTCGTGCTGTGCAAAAGGCAAAAGGCGAACGTGGCGAGAGATTGACCGTCCATGTGCCGTATGGCTATCGCAAAGATCCAGAGGACAAAACCAAGTGGATCATCGACGAAGAAGCGGCACAGGTAGTCAAAAAGATTTTCACGCTCTGCATGAACGGACGTGGACCGAGCCAAATCGCAGAACAGCTTGAACGGGAAAAGATACTCACGCCCACCGCATACAAAACTAAGCAAGGCGTAAAGACACCGCACACCGAGCCGGAGAATCCTTACCGTTGGCACGAAAGCACCATCGTCAATATTCTTGAACGTAAAGAGTATATCGGTGCTACTGTCAATTTCAAAACCTACACCAATTCCATTTGGGATAAAAAGCAGAGGGAGAATCCCGAAGAAAATCAGAAGATTTTCTACAACACCCATCCTGCGATTATCAAACAGGAAGTCTTTGACAAGGTGCAGGAAATCAGACAGCAGCGACACAGGAGAACGGCAACGGACAAGAGCAGTCCGTTTTCGGGTTTGGTGTTCTGTGCTGATTGCAGACAAAAGCTCTACTACTCCACCACCAATTACTTTGAAAAGCGGCAGGACTTTTTCATCTGCTCCACACACCGAGCCAATAAGGACAAATGCAGCGGACACTATATTCGAGCCGTCGTTTTGGAGGATGTGGTCTGGAAACACATGAAAGAAGTTATCTCTTTCGTGAGCCAATACGAAGCGCATTTTAGGGTTGAAATGGAGCAAAAGCTCCGTCTGCAAAGCGAGGAAACCATAAAGGTATATAAGAAGCGTCTGGCACAGGCAGAAAAGCGTATAGGGGAGCTTGACCGCCTGTTTATCAAAATCTACGAGGACAACGCCAAGGGCAATTTGAGCGATGAACGCTTTGCCATGATGAGCAAGACCTACGAGGACGAACAGGCGCAGCTTAAAGTTGAAATCGTAAATCTGCAAAAAGAAGTCGAAGTACAGGAACGACAGATAGAAAACCTTGAACAGTTTATTCAGCGGGTACACAGATATACCACACTCACAGAACTCACGCCATACGCCCTCAGAGAGCTTGTAAAGGCGGTTTATGTAGAAGCACCCGACAAGTCCAGCGGCAAGCGTAAGCAGAAGGTACATATCGAATATGACCTCGTTGGCTACATTCCCGTGGATGAACTGATAAAAGCGGAACAGGCATGACCGAAATCATGCCTGTTCCAAGAAATTCGCATATTACTGTTTTACGACCACCGAGCATTTGGACAGATTTTTTTGTTTTACCCTCTTTTTTTGTAAATTCAGCTTAATCCTGCTTTGGAATCCGTGAATTAAACTTATCCAAAGCCAGAGCAGCCACAATACCCACAACGATACATACAATGTTGATCACCGCTGAGCTTACGGAAACTGTAAAGCTGCCAAACGGTATGATCATGATCGTTGCCGCGATAACGATACCGATAATGGCATGGAATGCCAGGGCATAAAAATGATCAAACAGGGCATCCACGGCCTTTGCCAGACAGATCACTGTCACAACAGCCCCGATTCCGGCAGGAATAAGAACATTCATATGAAGACTGCCCAGACCGTCTACAAAAGGCGTATACAGGCCAAGAGGCATGAGCAGGGTCGAGAAGCTCATTCCCGGCGCAATGATACTTAATGCCAGGCAGAATCCGCAGAAAATATACCACCCGAAATTAGGGGTAATGGTGACGGAAAACAGGTTCAGGGAAATAAGCAGCGCCAGAACAATGGCAAAAGCAATTACCAGAGACACAGCACAGCCCTTTGAACGGCCCTTTTCTCCGGCTTCTCTGAATAAAGACGGAAGCATCCCTGTGATCAGGCCGATAAACAGGCAGACCGACGGATCCGGATATTTTTCCAGAAAAAAGGCGAGAATCTTGGCAACCCCTAAAAAGCCTACCGCTGCGCCGATGATTACCGGGAGCAGCTTTGGCACATGGGTCTTAAATCTGCGGAACGGGCTGCTCAGCAATTCCATAACCGGTTTATATATTCCAAAAACAACACAAAGCACGCCGCCGGAAATACCAGGCAGCACAGCGCCTACGCCGATAAGTATGCCCTGGAGAACTCTCAGGATCATCCGCAGCACACCGGGATTATTATCTTTCATAAAATCTTTCCTTTCATTATTTATGCCGTGCCGCTCACGGCTACGCTGTCCATATTAAACTAAAAAAATTGCTCTGTCAAGGCTGCCGGGAAAATGCTATTCTGTTTATCCTGGTGGGAAGCGTCTTTTTCATTATTGGCTGGAAGTCTTTCATTCCATCCGGGAAACATTTATCCGGGAAAAAAATTGATTCCTTTTCTGTTGAACAGTAAGATAAAGATAATGATTTATCTGACGAAACTGCTGCAGATATGGAAATGGAGGATATTTATGAAAAATAAAGTCAATGATCTCAGAAACGCCCTGGCGCTGTTGAAGGAGCTGCCGGGTCAGATGGTCACGACCGATGTGGAAGTAGATCCCATGGCCCAGCTGGCCGGGGTTTACCGGTATGTAGGCGCCGGCGGCACCGTTGCCCGTCCGACCAAAGAAGGGCCAGCTATGATATTTAACAATATTAAAGGCCATCCCGGCGCCTACCAATACCCCCGATGACGCAGGCCCATACATTACCCTGGGCATGTGTTATGCCACCCACCCGGATACGGGAGTCCACGATGTAACGATCCACCGCCTGTGCATCCAGGGAAAGGATGAATTGTCCATATTCTTTACACCGGGCGCCCGTCATATTGGGGCAATGGCCAGCGTGCCGAAGAACTTGGCCAGCGCCTGCTCATTTCCATCAGTATCGGCGTGGATCCGGCCATTGAAATCGGCTCCTGCTTTGAACCGCCCACAACGCCTTTAGGCTACGACGAGCTGTCTGTGGCCGGTGCCCTTCGAGGTGAGCCGGTGCAGCCATGAATACCCGTTTCCAGGGAGACGCGGACATTATCACGATCCCCGGCGTACGCTGCCATCCTCTGGACCCGTCCAATGACCCTTGCTGCTCTGCCAGCATCCGGGATCACGGCATTGCCTGCAAGACGATTTTCGACTGTACTATTCCCTTTGACCAAAAAGGCCGTTTTGTCCGCGCCCGGTTTATGGAGGCAGACCCAAAACACTGGTTGGGAGGTTCCTTATGAAAAAACGAATCATTGTGGGCGCTACCGGGGCCAGCGGACTGCCGCTGCTGATCCGGTGCCTGAAGCTGATCCTGCGGGCAGCGGATGTGACTTTAAAAGAACAGCGCCCCCTTGTCCTGTCCGCCCGGGAAACGCCTATGAGCGCTGTACATTTGAAAAACCTGTATGAGCTTTCCATGATCCCGGGTGTCCGGATCATGCCCCCTATGCTGACCTTTTACAGCCGTCCAAAGACGATTGACGACATGGTCTATCATATGGCCGCCAAGCTGCTGGAGCCTTTTGGCATTGAAGCAAAGGAGTACCGCCGATGGAATGGCCTGTAACTGTTGTCAAAAATCTTTCTTTTTCCCGGCTGGAAGCAGGCGCCCTGTCCGGCGACCTGGCCGCAACTCTAATGGCACTGCTCTAATAATGCAGCTCTAATGACGCCGCTCTAAGGTATATACATCCGTTCTGCGATGCTTTAACAGAGGCAGCTGCTCCCGCACACGATCTGCTTTTGAAAGATCCAGCTCTGTTACCTGTATTCCCGCAGCCCCGTCCATTTGATGTATGACGTTCCCCCAGGGATCTGCCACGATGCTATGTCCCCAGGAAACATACCCGCCGCCTTCGTCCCGCGCCGGCGCTGTTCCCACAGCATAAACCTGATTATTTACAGCCTGGGAGCGAAACATCAGCTCCCAGTGGGCCGGTCCGGTGGTCATGTTAAAGGCGGCAGGTACAAGGATCACCTTCGCTCCTGCCAAAGCCATAAGACGGCCCAGCTCCGGAAATCGGAAATCATAGCAGATACACAGGCCGAACCGCCCGAATACGGTATCAAACACCGTCACCTGATCTCCCGCAGACAGGACAGCGGATTCCTGAAAATGCTGTCCGCCCTCTACTGCAATGTCAAATAAGTGCATTTTCCTGTGCTTTGCAATCTGCCTTCCCTGAGAATCAAACACATACGCCGTATTATAAAGCCGTCCGTCTTTGTCTCTCTCCGGCATACTTCCTGCGGATAAATAGACCTGATATTTTTCAGCAAATGCCCTGCAGGACTGCCACAAAGGCCCCTGTTCTTCCTGAGCATACCGGGGAAAGCTTTCCACGGCATAAGGGCAGGCAAACATTTCCGGCAATGCGATCATTCCGGCGCCCATATGAACAGCCCTGGCGCCCATGTCTTCCATACAGTCCACCGCATCCTTTATCTGTTCAAACACCGGCATTTGCAGCTGGGCTAATTTAAAAAGCATTCTATCACAACCTTTCCTAAAACACCTGGTGTCTTTACATATAGCCATCATTTACCTCCTATGATACAATAGTCTTATGAATAATGCCAGAAAAAAGTAATGGAGGTGGATACACCATGCCCGCAGGAATGATCCGTCAGAATGAAGTTACCGATTATGTAATCCATGAAGCAGCCTGCCCAAGATGCAAAGGCAGCTTTAATGCCCCAATGAAACGCAGCGTTGCCACCGGTTATATTCTCAGCATTCCGTTTATAAAATCTACCGGACGCCGCTACACCTGCTGCCCTCACTGCGGTATTTACTACACATTCTCCCCGTCAGTATACCGGAAGATAAAAAAAGCGCCCTCCCCATCCCTTTTATATCAGGAATGTGAAAAGACGCTCTTTCATCAGCGCAAAATTTATGAACGATATACCCGGCCTTCCAAAAAGAAATCCTGGATTACCGCCCTGCTGGCGTTTTTCCTTGGACTGTTTGGATTGCAAAATGTATATATGGGACATTTGAAACGCTTTGCCATTAACGGATTTCTCCTCCTTGCAGGTATCCTCTGTTTTCGGCTGGCATTTACCTACGGAGAGGCTCTTGTGATCCCCTGTGCCCTGTGCCTTGCAGCAAATATCTACTGGGGCATGATCGATACAATCCGAATCCTTTCCGGCCATGCCAAAGACTCCAAAGGCCTTTTTATCATGACCCGGAAACAATATAAAAAACGTATGAAATACCGGGCCTCCCTTTATTAACGTTATGCAAACATCATCCGGTCATTAGCAAGCTCACTGCCGCTGGCCTGTTCAAATTTCTCCAAAAGATCGGATACTTTAAGCTTCATCTTTGGCTCTCCGGCCACATCGTAAATGATCCGCCCTTCATGCATCATAATAAGGCGGTTGCCGTGGGCAATAGCATCTTTCATATTGTGGGTGACCATCATGGCTGTCAGATGATTTTCAGCAATGATCTTATCGGAAATGGCCAAAACCTTCTGAGCCGTCTTAGGATCCAGAGCTGCTGTGTGCTCATCCAGCAGCAGCAGCTTTGGCTTTTGAATGGCTGCCATTAAAAGGGTAATGGCCTGACGCTGGCCTCCGGATAAAAGCCCCACCTTGGTGGCCATACGGGATTCCAGCCCAAGATCCAGGGACTTTAACAGCTCGCAATAATGGGCCCGCTCTTTCCGGGTAATCCCCCAGCGCAGTGTACGGCGCTGGCCCCTGCGGGCAGCGATAGCCATATTTTCATCGATCGCCATAGTGGCTGCGGTTCCGGTCATAGGATCCTGGAACACCCGGCCCAGGTATTTTGCCCGTTTATGCTCCGGCAGACGGGTCACATCGATCCCATCAATCACGATTTTCCCATCGTCCACCGGCCACACACCGGCCACAGCATTAAGCATAGTAGACTTTCCGGCGCCATTGCCGCCAATGATGGTAACAAAATCCCCTTCATTGAGCCTGAGCCCGACACCATTTAAGGCAATCTTTTCGTTAATCGTCCCGGCATTAAATGTTTTATGTATATTTTCCAATTCCAGCATATAACTCATTTCCCCGGCACCGCCTTTCTCTTACGGCCATACTTTCCTTTCAGATAGGGAATGGCCAGGAAACAGGCCACCACAACAGCCGAGAACAGTTTCATATAGTCCTGAGGCATTTTCAGCCATAACACTACAGCAATGACCATATAGTAAATGATGGCGCCAATGATCACGGACATCATTGTATAGGCAAATGCCAGCCCCCGGCCGGCACATAGCTTTGCAAACAGCACTTCACCAATGATCACCGCCGCCAGACCGATAACGATAGCGCCGCGGCCCATATTTACATCTGCAGAGCCCTGGTACTGGGCATAAAGGCCGCCGCACAATCCTACAAGTCCGTTGGACAGCATCAGCGCCAGCACCTTCATAAAATTGGTGCTAATGCCCTGGGCCCTGGACATATTTGGATTGCAGCCGGTGGTACGGATTGCGCCTCCAAGCTCGGTTCCGAAAAACCAGTACAAAATTCCAATAAGGATTAAACATCCAACAATAAGTCCTGCAAAAAACATTACCCGGGTCGTCATATCTCCGGTAACATAACGCAGCGATGCCACAAGGGGATACTGATCCACATTGATGCCCTGGTTAGCCTTTCCCATAATCCCAAGGTTTATGGAATACAGGGAAATCTGAGTCAGGATCCCGGCCAGAATCCCCGGAATCCCAAGTAATGTATGCAAAAGTCCTGTTGCCAGTCCGGCCAGCATTCCCGCCAAAAACGCAAACACCAGGGCCAGGGCCGGATGGACACCGCCGCGGATAAGCATAACAGCCACGGCGCCGCCGGTAGCTAAGGAACCGTCTACGGTCAGATCCGCAAAATCCAGCAAACGGAAGGTTATAAAAACACCTAAAGCCATGATCCCCCAGATCAGCCCCTGAGCCACATTTCCCGGAAGGGAACGGGCCAGGGCCGCCGGGTCTAAAGAAGCAAAATATTCAAGCATATTCATCCGGCCTTTCTACTGTGCTTCAATGGCTACATAATCGTCAGGGACGGTGATCCCCAGAGCTTCGCACAGATCTGCATTGTATTTTTTCTCTACAGTAGGTGCAAATTCCACTTCCATTGTGGAAATATCCGCCTGGTTTACAAGAATATCGTAAGCCATTTCTCCGGCTTTATATCCAATATCGTAGTAATCGATGGATAATGTGGCAATACCGCAGCCCCGGCAAAGGTTTTCCTCTCCGGCAATAACAGGAATCCCTGCAGGTTCGCAAATATTGTTAATGATCTCTGTATTGGAGGCCATCGTATTATCTGTAGGAATATAAAGGGCATCGCACTCTGTCGTAGCAGCAGTTACCACAGACTGAATCTCATTAGAATCCGCCGCTGTATATTCGGCATACTCAATGCCGTCTTCCTCAAGGGCTTTGGCAAATTCCTGAGCCTGATAAGCGGAGTTTGCTTCTGCAGAACAATATACAATACCCACTTTGGTTACTTCCGGAACAAGCTCTAAAAGCATATCCTCCTGCTGGTCAATAGGCGCCAGATCGCTGGTACCTGAAATATTCGTTCCGCTGGCTCCTGTCCAGTCTGTAATATCCAGGGCCGCGCCAAAATCTGTAATGGATGTTCCCAAAATAGGGATCGTATTTGTGGCTGCTGCCGCGCTCTGGAGGGCCGTGGTGCCATTAGCCAGGATCAGATCCACATCGGATGCTACATAATTATTAACAATGGTCGCACAGTTGGCCTGCTCGCCCTGGGCATTTTGTACTTCAAACTTCACATAATCTGCGCCAAACAGCTCTGTACATGCGTCCTGAAAGCCTTGTGTCGCCGCGTCCAGAGCATCATGCTCCACCTGCTGGCAAATACCGATGGTATATACCGTACCGGACGCAGCCCCATCAGAGGCGTCAGAAGCAGCTGCGCTGTCTTGTCCTGCCCCGGTCTCACTAACTGCTGCAGAATCCGCCTGGGAATCTCCGGCAGATGAGGAATCGGCTGTCCCTCCGCCGCATCCGGCCAGAAGGGATGCTCCCATGGCACATGATAAAAATAAAGCTAAACCTTTTTTCATTGATATTCTCCTCTCCCTGAAATAATAATGCTATGTGTTTAAAGCAGCCTGCCGCCCCGTTACAACAATCCTATGCTGCTCATGGGGATTGCATTTGGAAATTGTTTTGCTTTTTTACTTTAAACTTTTGCAGTTAGACGCTTTAAAGCATTAAATCAACGTATGTAACATTATACTCCCGAATGGAGAAATTATCAAGCCCTAAAAATCACATTGGCCCGGCCTGCGCGTTACTATTCACAGCCACCCACCCGCATGCGCAGCAAATGCTCAGGCCGGGCCGTCGTCGGATACTATGGATTCAGTTTTAAAGGTCATCCACATCCGGAAGCTTTTCAATAACAGACCATGCCTCCGGATCAAATTCCCTGTCTTTATAATAATACTTTTTGTCTGCCTCAGTAATCTTACGGATCACTTTACACGGATTTCCTCCGGCAATAACCCAGTCCGGAATATCCTTTGTCACAACGCTCCCTGCGCCGATGACCGTATTGCTTCCGATGTGGACACCGGGAAGGATGACGGTGTTGCCCCCGATCCAGACATTATCACCAATCGTCACTTCAATGCCATACTCATAAGCGGAATTTCTGGATACCGGATGAACCGGATGACCTGCGGTATAAATTGCCACATTCGGCGCCATCTGGCAGTTGTCGCCAATAGTTACTTTGGCCACATCAATAATGGTACAGTTATAATTTGCAAAAAAGTTTTTTCCCACTTCAATGTGGCTGCCATAATCACAGTAAAATGGCGGATTAATAAATGCGCCATCGGATTTCCCTAAAAGCTCCTTAACAATCCTGCTGATTGATTCAAAATCCGACCGGTCCACAGTATTTAACTCCTGCATCAGCTTTCTTGTCCGCTTCTGCTCAGCCATCACCGCCTCATCAGAAATATATGCCATCTGCCGGTCTCTGCGTTCAATATTATCCATCCTTTGATTTCCTCCTTTTCGGCCTGATCTTTAAGGCCATACAGGTATCCCCGGAGGGGCCCCTTTGGGTCCTGTCTGTACCGGGCCTTCATTGTTTATATGATAAAGGCTTTTCCGGATTTTATCTATCACTATCTTTGCAGATTGTATAACAATCTTGCTGCAATGAACATATTGACAATTTCCGCCAAATATGATAACACATTTTTGGATTATCGAATAATGTGAGGGGAATATCATGACAGAAACAACAAAAACATCAGCTGCAAAAAATTCTATTACTGAGGGTACAATATGGAAGCAGCTGCTTATCTTTTTCTTTCCTATTTTATTGGGAACTTTTTTTCAGCAGATCTACAATACGGCAGATGCCATGGTTGTGGGCCGTTTTGTAGGCAAAGAAGCACTTGCCTGTGTGGGAGGCTCTACAGCTCAGATCATTAATCTGATCGTAGGCTTTTTTGTTGGCCTTTCCTCCGGCGCTACTGTTGTTTTGGCCCAGTATTACGGTGCAAAGGATGAAAATAATGTAAGCCGGGCCATGCACACAGCTGCTGCATTTGCCATTATGGGCGGTCTGATCATCACCGTCCTTGGCATCATCCTGACACCTCAAATGCTGGCTCTGCTTAACACGCCTGAAAACCTCATGGAAGGCTCTGCCCTGTACCTTCGGATTTATTTTGCAGGAGCTATCTTTGTATTTATTTACAATATCGGATCCGGCCTTTTACGGGCTGTGGGCGATTCCAAACGCCCCCTGTATTTTCTTATTATATGCTGCTGCCTAAATATCATTCTGGACCTGGTACTGGTAGTCGGCGCCCATATGGGCGTGGCCGGCGTGGCTGTGGGTACATTTATTTCCCAGGGTGTCAGCGCCATATTGATCATCATAACATTAATGCGCACGAAGGATATGTACCAGCTTAAGCCTGGAAAGATCCATATTTACGGCAGTATCTTTAAGTCCCTGCTGCACATCGGCCTTCCGGCAGGACTGGAATCGGTTTTGTATACCATTTCCAACATGATCATCCAGGCATCGTTAAATTCTTTTGGTACAGATACCGTTGCCGCCTGGACAGCTTACGGCAAAATGGATTCCATGTTCTGGATGGTCTTAAGCGCTTTTGGTATTTCCATCACCACCTTTGTCGGCCAGAACTTTGGCGCCAGAAAATACGATCGGATGCGCAAAAGCGTCCGTGTATGTCTCGGTCTGGCCATTGGCGTATCCCTGATACTTACGTTGTTTTTCATATTCCTGGGACAATATGTATTTATGCTTTTTACTACAGATACCAGCGTTATTGATATTGGTATGGGGATCATGAGGATCATGCTGCCGGGATATACCATCTATGTCTTTATTGAAATTTTAGCCGGAGCCCTGCGGGGTACCGGTGATGTGATCATCCCTATGATCATCACCTGCGGCGGCATTTGCGTACTCCGCGTCGTCTGGATCCTGATCGCCATGCCTATGCGGCCGCAGATCAGTACCATTATTTTCAGCTACCCGATCTCATGGATCATTACAGCAGTGCTGTTTATTTTGTACTATACTTTCCGCCAGCGCCAGCAAATACGGAGAGAAAAGGCGTAAACAGGCCTGATCCCGGCGGCAAAAATCAGCCCCGAATCTCCACCACCCGGTCCGCCTGGCGGGCCAGATCCATGCTGTGGGTCACCATGATCACGGTCTTTTTATACTTCCGGCACAGTCCTTTAAGCAGGTTAAAGGAAATCTGGGCCGACTGCTCATCCAAAGCCCCGGTAGGCTCATCCGCCAGGATCAGCTTCCCGGGCTTTAGCATTGTCCGGGCCAGGGCCACCCTTTGCTGCTCGCCGCCGGACAGTGTGTTGACCGGAGCATTTTTAAGCTTCCGCAAATGAACCGCTTCCAAAATACGGTTCATCTCCGCTTCCTTCTCTTTTGCAGGAATCCGTACAAAATGCATGGCCAGCATAAGATTTTGTGCCACTGTCAGATCCGTGACCAAAGCAAACGACTGAAACAGATAGTTAATTATATTTCTCCGAAACAGCGTGGCTTTCCTGCTGTCCGGCCGGGGAACCGGCTGGCCGAACACACGGATCTCCCCCTGATCCCAGGACTCCAGAGCCCCGATCATATTTAAAAGCGTGGACTTCCCGCAGCCGGAAGGTCCGGTCACTGCCACCAGCTCCCCTTCATTGACATTAAGCTTAATATGATCAAAAATTTTTCTTGATCCATAGTTTTTGGAAACATCTTTAATTTCTACAGCATACATGTCTTACTCCCCCTTAAACGCAATCAGTACACGGGACACCTGGCCCCGGACCATATATTTTACGAAAATAACTATTTGCAGCACTGCTGCCAGTGCGACCAGTACAAGGCCGAACCGTGATCGGAAGCCTATGGCAGCCCCTGCTTCAAGCGCGATCACCAAACTTAATAAAATAACAGGCCCCCGGTACATATGAACAAATCCATAGCCAAGAAATTTTTGGACATTGAGCTTTTGTGCATTGGACAGGCGGTAAATAGATGCCAGCACAAGAAGCAGTCCGATAAGGATAAGCAGCAGAACGCCAAATGCCCCGCCAAACCATACAAGGGTCATGGCCAGATCCTTTTGCAGTCCGTCAATGTAGGCCTTCACCGGCGCAAAAACCGGTTCGTTGTCAGAAAGTCCATAGGAAGAAAGGATCTCCTCCCCGGTCCATTTCTGTGCCGCTGCTTCATCCGCAAATTTCAGGTATCCGTCCAGACCGCTGACCTTCAGGCCTTCAGTTTCCGTATATTTCATATTTTCCGGCACTGCCACGTAAATTACCGGAGCGCTGTCTGTCATGGCATCTTCCCGGTCCGAGGCCCATGTAAACATTTCCGATGACGGCGTGTAGGTCATCCATACAAAATCCGGATCCTGAGTAAATGCTGTGGGAATATCTCCGGCCTCAAGGCTTTTTGTATCCCGCTCTGTCAGCCACTGAGATATGGTCTCCTGCTGTGCCTGAGACAGGGTATCCGGCAAAAGATACAGCCGCGCTCCCTTTTGCGCCGCTTCCAGGCTGTCGGCATCTGCATGGATCCCCAAGGTTTCCAGATAATTGGGGGACATGGTAAACAGCCATAAAGGCTCCTGAGGCACCTGTTCATATGTATGGCTGCCGCGCCACACATTTAAAAGATCTTCATCAAAATAATCGGTATGAATCACATAAACCCCTTCCTGGCCGGCCATATCCTTATACCACTGGTAAAGATCCTGATCCAGCTGGTTTGATGCGCCGCTAAATGAATCCCCGTCCTCGCCGATTCCCATATTTTGAAGCACTACCATGTCCGACACCTGCTCCCACTCCCGGGAAAGGCGGGCATTTTCTGACAGGGCCGCCATAGGCTGATCCACATAAACACCGCAAAATACAATGCCCGCACTAAGGATTCCATAAGCGGCAATTCCCAGCGCATATAAGGGACGGCGGCAGATCCGCCCCCGGATCGCATCGATAGAAGGCGTCAGGAGCATAACCAGGGCAGACACGAAAAGCTCGACGGCCGTCAGAGCCAGATTGATCAGTCCGGCGGCAAGAAACCAGCCTAAAAGCACCGGGCTGAAATGTCCCCATCCGGACAAAAGCCATCCAAAAACAAGCAGCAGCGGCACAGAGCCAATGGCAGCCCTGCCAAACGGCCCGAAGATCTCTGCTGCAAAGGCAGTGGGCGACCAGCCAAGGAGCGCCAGCTTTCCCTGCTTTGGCAAACTTTTCATAGCGGTCACCAAAAAGAAGATCACATTCAAAAAAATCTGCGTCCCAAGAAATAAGAAATAAATATCCCGCATTAAACCGCTGTCACTGGCACTTCCTCCATCCGCCGTTGTCAGTTCATCAACGCTTAATCCGGAAACTTCGGACAGCTGATCCAGAAAATCCCCCACCTTTGTCTGTGAATCCAGCCCCCAGATCACATAAGTACCACCAACAGTCCCGCTGTCTTTGATCAGTTGGGGAAGCTTTTTTACCACAGCGCCTTCATAAAATCGGAACGACGGGATTTCCCCAACACTGTAAATGCTTCCCTGCTCCACGCCCAGTGTACTGTTATTTTCCGGCGATGTAAGCAACGTCATAAACATTTCCTGGGACAAAATTTCCTCACTAAGGAAATCCAAAGCAACATCCTTCCCCGACGGATCCCCATAAACCCCCAGCACAAATCCGTCCCAGGTTCCGTCATTTTCCATCGCAGTATCCTTCCTGGCAATAAAAAGCTGCCCCGCATCCGCCGTACCTGTGAGAAAGCTCTCCACACCTGAGGAAGCTTCCTGAGAAAGGTCCTGCATATACACCGTCAGCGTCTGGCCATCCTCAGGATACCGGCGCCATACTTCCATATACCTTTCGTTTAGAAAAAATATGGCTATCACCACCAGCATGATCCCCTGCATCACCGTCAGCGCCATGCCTAAATAACGGATTTTCCCGGTAAATCTTATTTTTTTCATCACTATCAGCCCTCCAATAAAAAATGCTCTTTGTCCTGATGGTTTTAGTATATCAGGATAAAGAGCATAATGTTTTCGTTTAATCTTGTTATAAAATGATGTCTTTATGATGAAAATCATACGATTTTCTGACAATGGATTTTTAGCCGTGTGCCGGCAGCTCTATGGTAAACCGTATCGTTTCATCCGCGCTTTGGGCCGTGATCGTTCCGTGGTGCAGCTCAATGATCTCCTTTGCAATGGCCAGCCCCAGTCCGGCCCCTCCCGTATCTGCACTTCGGGCACTGTCCAGACGGTAAAACTGTTCAAAGATCCTCTCCAGCTTTTCTTTTGGGATGGTGGGACCATGATTTTCCACGAAAATACAGATCCGGTCATTTTCCGGCACAAGAAAAAACCGTATCTTTGTGCCTTCATAGCTGTAGTTGACTGCATTTCGGATCAGATTATCCACTGCCCGCTCCAGCTTATCCGGATCACACATCATGTGTACCTGTTCCGGAATATCCAAATCCCATTCCAAATGCTTTTCGGTCAGGATCGGTTTAAATTCATAAGCAATCTGCATAAGCATCCGGCTTAAATTCACCTGCACCGGTTCCAGTGTCAGCTTGCTTGTACTAAACCGGGTAATTTCAAAAAACTCATTGATCAGTTCTTCCAGCCTGCGGGTCTTATCCAGGGCAATGCCGGCATACTTGTTGACCAGCTCACGGGAAATATCCGGCTCATCCTGGATCAGCTTTAAATATCCCAAAATACTGGTCAGGGGCGTTTTAAGATCGTGAGCCAGATAAACAAGCAGATCATCCTTTCGGGTTTTAGCTTCCCTGGCCTCCTTTGCGCTGGCAATGGACTGTACCCGCACCTGATTTAAGTCCTCCTGGATATTTTCCAGGGCATCCGGCAAAATGATCGGAGTTTCATCCGGATGGGCCAGAGCTTTGGCGGCATCCGCCACATCATCCAGATATTCCAGGGGGCGCAGCATAAAACGGTATGCCAGATAACCGCATCCGGCAAGAGAACCGGCAAAAAGCACCACATATAAAAGGATCACCAGCACCGGCCGAATCGATTCATAGGCGGGGATCTGATTCAGCCCGGAAGCTTCCACAAGGATCAGCACCAGCAAAAGTACCATGCAAAAAATGACTTCAAAAATCACAAAGGCCCCTAAAAACCTGAGGGCCATCCGCCCGGCCGTTTTTTTCCTGGACAAATGGGATACCGTATCCGGGGCTTGTTTCACTTTCTTACTCAATAGTATAGCCTACCCCCCAAACAGTTTTTATATATCTCGGTTTTCTGGCCGGTTCATGCATCTTTTCCCGCAGCCGGGCAATATGAGCCATAACCGTGTTGTTATTGCTTTCCAAAAACTTCTCTCCCCAGACCGTCTCAAACAGCTCCTCCGCAGAAATCACCCGGCCGTGATTTTTGCACAAATACCACAAAATATCAAACTCAAAAGGCGTCAGCGCCAGCGTCTCCCCATTTAAGGTACACTTATGGCTGTCCTGGCAAATGTATAGGCCATTATGGTCATAGGCCTCCGGCTCAGGCGTCCCGTTGACGCCTGCATTATACTGCTTGTAGCGGCGCAGCTGGGTCTTTACCCGGGCCACCACCTCCAAAGGGTTAAAAGGCTTTGTTATATAATCATCGGCCCCCAGCGTCAGCCCCTGGATCTTATCCATATCCTCGCCTTTAGCCGTAAGCATGATCACCGGGAACAAATACTTTTCCCGTATCCTGCGGCATAAGGTAAAGCCATCCATTCCCGGCATCATCACATCCAGCACGGCCAGGCTCACCGGCTCCGCCAGGACACTGTCCAGCGCCTGTACAGGATCGTAAAACTTGCGTATGATATATCCTTCATTTTTCAAATAAACCTCCAAAAGGTCGGCAATTTCTTTTTCATCATCTACGATAAGTATTGTCTCATTGTTCATTAAAAATCTATCCTCTCACCCTGCGGCCAAAAAAGCCTTTCCGACATCTGCTATGTTCCTGTGATCCTTCCCACTTTTTCTCAGAGGATCCGGACAGCGCATCCAAATGCTGCAATTTCATTATACCCAACTCAAAGGCCTGCCGCAATCTGTTTTCCCTGTGAAAATTCAGTTGACTTTATGTATTGTTTGTATTACTATATATAATACAAATAATACATAAGGGCGGTGAAATCCATGCTGATTACATTAAATACCAAAAGCGCGATTCCCATTTACGTTCAGCTCCGCAACCAGATCGTTACCGGCATTGGAAAAGGAGAACTGAAGGCTGGCGAAGGGCTTCCCACAGTGCGTCAGATGGCCTCAGATATTGGAGTAAATACGATGACGGTAAACAAAGCCTATCAGATCCTGAAAGCCGAAGGCTTCATTGAGATCGACCGCAGACGGGGTGCAGCCGTATGCCCTGTAAAAAAAGGCAGCGCTGATTACCGGGAAAAACTGGAAAAGGAACTGGAGCTTTTATCTGCCGAAGCCTGTCTGAATGGCATGGACCGAAAGGAATTTCTGACCCTGTGCGATCGGATCTTCGAACAGATGCAGCCGGCATAAGGAGGTGTCTGTATGATCAGTGCTGTTGTTTTTATTATGTTTATATTTATTACCATTCTTACTGTAGGCTTGTGCAGCTTTATTTATTCCGGAAAAGAGAATTACAGTGAAGGAATGATCCTGGGTATCCATGTTCCCGCAGATGCCGCTCAGGCACCGGATGTAAAATCACTTACCGGCAGGTATAAAAAAAGCCTGGGCCGTTTTCAGTGGCTGAACCTGGCAGTGGGTCTTGGAACCTGTGGGCTTTGTCTCCTTAATATGGGGATCGGTATGCTTTTATATACCTTATGGATTTTGGAATACGCCGCAGGCCTGTGTATTCTTAACATCCTGGCTCAAAGGAATATGTATAAGGTAAAAATCAAGCACCAGTGGTTTACAGGCGAAATCCGCCCAGCCACCCTGGTCGATACAAGGGTCAGCGCCATGGCCAAAAGCTTTCCCATATCCTGGAAATGGCATCTTCCCATCCTCCTTGTATGGACTGCGCTGTGGATACTTCTCCTGGTCCGTTCCGCCTTTGCTCATATGGAAGAATATATTATGATTCTCATTTGCGCCATACTGCCACTTTTTTTATTCATGGGTCTCCATACCCTCCTCACTACCAGAAAAAACCGTGTTTACAGCAAGGACAGCCAGATCAATGAGCAGATCAATTATCTGGAAAAGCGTACCTGGTCCCGGGCATTTCTTATAGCAGATTATGCCAGCACCGCTGCGGGGATATATCTCGTCCTCCGCCTGGCCTTTGCCGGACAGCTTTCCTTTTGGGACTATGGGATCTACATTGCCGTGGATATGATCGGCGCTGCCGCCGTGATCTTAAGTATTCTCCTGATCCGGCTAAAGCGAAAGGAAATTTTAGACCTGGACGATCAGCCTGTAGCCGCAGACGATGATGAATACTGGAAAAATGGCTGGTATTCCAATCCAAACGACCGTCATTTATGGGTCCAGGACCGCATGTGCAGCACCAATTACAGCCTAAACATGGCTCATCCCGCAGCCAAATGGTTCCTTGGCATTACAGGGATTTTATGTGCTGCCGCCGTCATTACCATGGTTGGCATATCCGGCGTGCTGTTCCAGCTGGACAGCTCCCGGATTTTTGTTAATCTTGCCCAAAGCCGGAACAGCGGTGAAACCATTACGATTTCCTACGCCTTTTATAAATGCAGCTTTCAGCCGAAAGATATACAGGAGCTTCAGCTTATACAATCCCTGCCGGATGAAAAATTTCGCCGCACTAACGGAGGCAACACAGACCAATTGCTGGTGGGGCATTTTAAAGGGGAGTTCACCGGAGATACGATGATGTTCATTTATAAAAATGAAAGCCCGGTAATACGGATCCGTCTGCCCCAAAGGACTATTTTCCTAAACAGTGACACCCGGGAGGAGACCGGGGAATGGTATGGGCTTTTTGAAAGGCTTTGTGAATAAACTTACAGCGCTCCACAATAAACCTGACAAACATGGATTTTATCCCTTTTGATCACCGATAAAGAACATCTTAAACACATGAACCAGCTCTTTCTGGTTTTTCAGCCCCAGCTTTTTTATGATCCGGCCTTTCTGATTGGATAAGGTCTTTGCTGAGGAATGAAAATCATTCTCCTTTCCCATCATGATCTGGAAAACTGCCATCTCTGCGTCTGACAGTATCGACAGGGCCGAGGAGGCAATGAGATATTCCTGGGCTGTATACTCTTTGGAAATGGCCCGGATATTTTCTACAAGAAAAGACAACTGATTTTTAAAGATATATCCTGATGCAAAGGCCTCCCTGGCAGCCCGCATAATAATGTCCGGGGTATTTAAAGCTGTAAGGATCAGGACCTTTGCGTCCGTTTCAATACGGATCTGCCGGGAAAGCCGGATTCCGTCTGCAGAAGAATTTCCCAGATTCAGGTCCATAAGCACCACATCCGGTATTTCCCTCCTCACCATCTCCATCACTGTATCCTCATCCCCGCAATAGCCTACGATCTGTATGTCCGGCTGCCTGCTCAGCAATTTCTTCATAAGAAACGCAAAGTCTTCATCATCTTCCACTAACAGCACTTTAATCAGGGCTGCTTCCATGAGCTTTTCTCCTTTCTTTTATGCCGGATTTCCGTCCGGTTCCGTCGGGGCAGGCACAGAGTGAATTCAGTCCCATGGGATGCCGGATCTGTACTGCTCTTTACGCTGATGTATCCCCCATGAGCCTTGATCACGTTGCGGCAGTAGGGCAGGCCCATGCCAAAATGATTGGGGTCTGAATAACTGCTGTAATACATTTCAAAAATCCTGTCAATATTTTCGGGAGCAATGCCGCATCCCGTATCCATTACCTGGATCAGGGCCACATCCTTTTTAGGCGTCCGGTAGGAAAGGGTCAGCGTTCCCTCATCGCCCATCGCATCCAGACTGTTGGATACCAGGTTGCACAAAACCTCTTTTATATGCACAGGATCACAGTAAAGCTCCGGATTTTTGGTTTCCACCTGAAGCTTTACGCTGCCCTTCCAGCCTCCGGTCAGCTCCTCCGTTACGGAGGCAAAAAGTTCTTCCATATTTATCATCTCAGCTTCAACATGGATCTCCCCGGTATAATCCGTGCTTTTTTGAGTAAACCTCTCCATATGGTCAATGGATCTTTGGATAATGTCCAGCTCATCTAAAGCCTCAGGAATGTTCAGGTCACGTATCAGCTGGGTACTCAGGCGCAGCTTTGCGGTTTCATTTTTCAACATATGGATCACGTACCGGCTATCATCCGGCAGCTTTACCGACTCCTCAGACCAGTCAAAATGTTCCCGGCTCAGCCGCATTCCCCATATCCCTCTGTGAAACAGATGATACAGATAATAAATGAACAAACACAGAATAATGATTACATTTCCCTGCCAGACCTTATATAAATTCTCCAAGCCTAACAGATGGAAACCAAACACCGTAATAAGCCAATACCAAAGAGGAAGCAGCACGATCACAGACACAAGGCGCCGCTGCCGGAAAGCGTCGTTCTTTCGTTCCCGAATCAGGGCAATCACAATAGGAATAGTGGCCAAAAGACCGTAGATCAGGTTGTAGCCCGCCACTATGCCATAGGCATTTTCATTGGTCAACGGTATAATC
Source organism: Candidatus Scybalocola faecigallinarum (assembly GCA_018711005.1). Classification (GTDB taxonomy): domain Bacteria; phylum Bacillota; class Clostridia; order Lachnospirales; family Lachnospiraceae; genus Catenibacillus; species Catenibacillus faecigallinarum. Next base: position 50,173 of record DVIT01000019.1, read on the forward strand.
CTGGTCTGGCTCCACGGATAAACCACACAAAATACCAGCACAGGGAAAAACAGGGCAATCTCTATAAAATGAAAAAGTCTTGGAATGATCCGGTCCAAGCGGGCAAAGTAGAGACCGCAGATAACCGCACAGGGCATAGCAATATAATACAGCACTGCTGTCATGATAGAGTTGATCAGTTCATCTGTTTCATACCGGATGCCTAGCAGCAAGGAATATTGTCCGGCAAAAAATCCGCCAAAATAAATATATTCCTTCAATACCCCCACGCTCAGCAGGATACCGCTGATACAGCACCATTGATTCACTTTATTCCTGGGGCTGGAAATAAAGATTAACCCGTACAGCGACCATATAAGCATGGTAAACAAAAGCAAAAGCACATTCGGAAGGCCATTTCCTCCCATATACATCTTCCCCTTTCCCTTTAATCAGTCCCGGCATCAACAGCCAGCACAAAGCAGCTGTTCCCGGCACACTCTCCCATAATGCTGCGATTATTTGTAATATTGGTACAATCCCCCGCTTCCCGAACCGGGCGGATAAATACATATTCTCCGAACTCTTCTTTACATTCAGGCATTTTCCGAACTATGTCTCTATCTGAGATCTTCCTTTTCCTAAGGGCAAATGTGATTCCCCACCGCCGCTGTTCATCTGTTTCATCCATGGACTTAAAGGGACCGAGATATTCTGCCTTTACATCAGCCAGGCCACGGGACAGTTTTGTAATCTGGGAAACCAGCTTTCTGGCAGCAGTCCAGTCATTTCTGATGGCCTCATCTGTATAAAACAGCCGCGTATCCTGGTCTTTAAAGGCATACTTGCAAATTTTGTAAATCATGTATTCCTCTACTTTTGCTTTCACACGCACAAAAGGATACTTGATCAATGATCCGTGTTCGCCCTTATGCCGGCTTATCCCTGCCAGTGCGCCTATATAACCCAAAGCCCCTTGTCTCTGGGGACTCATTTTCTTATATTTTTCCATATAGCTCTGCACCGCTTCCGGATTCGGGGATTCCATAGCCCTGAAAAATTCTTCCATATCCACTGCTTTTATGTACTTAAATGCCCATAAATCCTGCCAGTCCAACAAGATCACCGTCTTTCTGAAAATCCTGCGTAACAGTTCAGCCAGGTCTGCCTTCCGGCATATACATCATGGGGTTCGAAAAAGCTCTGACACATAAAGGCAGACATGGTGTTATGAGCCGGGATGATATATGCTGATCACCCCGGCTCCTACTGTCACATTTCTTTAATTTTCAGAATAACATAACTTTATACTTTGGACAATTCCCCCTTATTCCCATAAATTATGGGAATGAACTGACGGGCCCGTTCACAAAAAAAACTCCGGTCTCCTGCAGTGGAGGAACTGGAGCTTTTTTTATTATCAAAAGTTTCTTTATTATTCAATAAAGGCGCAGGCCGGATTTGAACCGGCGAATCAAGGTGTTGCAGACCTTTGCCTTACCACTTGGCTACTACGCCACGGCATCTTCCCAGGACGTCTGGCCCTGATCAAAATCACTAAAATGGATTTCCTGATGCTATTATATTATAGCAATCTGAAAATTATTCGTCAATAAAAAACTTATCTTTTTTACGGCCGCAGGTAACAGTTCGTTACTGTTTACACAGCAGCCAGACACTTGCTGTATGGCTGCGTAAGAACGTGATTCAGGTGTTCGCAGGCTTCTTTTGCGAAGCAAAATTTCAAATAAGCCTGTGAAAGTTACTGTTTACTGGCTTGCCAGTGAACAGTAACAACAGTTCAGCCAGCTGAACTGTTACAACCACGAACCCTGCCTGCGGCGTGGGCGTAAATATCCAGCTTGCGCTGCGGGACTGCTACGACATGGTACAGCGCCGTGCCGAGGATGCCATGCGCAGTATTACCCTACAGGAAATTTTGGACCGGTATGAAGAAAAACTCTCCCATTTGGGAGAAAAAATTTCTAAATAGGCAATACAAGGGCCTTATACCAGACTATACTAAGACCAGAAAAGCCGATACCCCATAGGGGTATCCTTTCAATTAAGAAGGAGGAACTCAATATGAAACTTGGCATTATCCGTTGTATGCAGACAGAAGACTACTGCCCCGGGAGCCTGGATTTCCATACTATCCGAAATCGTAAAGGCGCATTTGAAGGGGAGGATGACATCCAACTAATAGGTTTTATCAACTGCGGCGGCTGCCCGGCAGGCAGCTGCCCGTATAAACGCCGCCTGCCGGGCGAATCGGGTATTTCAAAATATAATATGGATACCTTTACTTATCATTTGATCCGCCATTTCTTCACGACTTAAAGATATAACGCTGCTCCTTAAGTCATAGATCCGGGTTCCCAATACTTTAATATTACCGCTTCCGCCGAACTTTAATATTTCTATCAACAGGTCCCTGTCTGTGACATATCCTTCCCCATATAAAATCTGTGCCAGCTTTGGTGTACTGAATAGGATAATCTTTTTTCCCCGGAACTGGCGATTTGTTTTCTTAAACAGCCCATCGATCTTTCCTGCCGCATTTTTATCATCTGTAATGACGCAAAACTTTCCATCTTCTTCACCTGGAAGCTGCGACAGAATATGCAGACAAATTCCCAGCAATTCTTCCCCAAGATTATCGCCAGACTCCTTATTTGCCCTTACAGAAGAAAAGAATCTTCTATATACTTCTCTATTATCCAGATTACGTCCCTTTATCACCATATTGCTTAACGCTCCATCTTCATTAAGCGTCTTTGTGATGGTGCTTACAGGGCCTCTCATCATTCTCACAGACCATACCAGGAAATTGTTAATGGCAGCATGTGTACTAAAGCAAATCTCCATGACCTGAAAAAGATCCTCTTCATAAATAACATACAGGCTCAGCCCTGATTGACTGATTTTCCTGAAATACTGAATATATTCCTGATTCAGGATACCGCTGCTTGATGCTAATTCCATAAGGATGCACCGTGTAATGACGATGATACCATCTTTCTCTTTTATGTATGCTAAAATACGGTCAATACTCTCCCCATCCATGTTAGCATGATAGCGAAAAGAACAGGCATCATAAAAAAAGCATTTTTTCTTACGAAAAATATCCTGGATAAATCCCTCTCTACTTACATAAGGTTCCAATTCCCTCCAGTTATCCGGAACTTCTTTGTAGACTGTTCCCATAAGCTATTCCCCCTTTATCTCAGAATAAAGGGTCCGCATATTTTTCATCACCTTTTCCAACGTTCTTTCATTCAAATAGGAATCCTGAATATATTCTTTTCCACAACGTTCTACAAGCGCTTCCAGTTGAGGAAAATCATCCTTCTTAGACGGGTTCAAAATAGACGCGTCCAGCCACAGCTCATCAAATCGATTTCTGACAAATGCTCTGTCAACATTCAAAAGTTTTTCGGATAGAGTGTTAGAGTCCGGCAGTTCAAGTTCGTAACAACGAATCAGAACTGCCATATAGGGTACCTGATAATAATTCATTAATCGTATGATCGTATCCTGTTCGTTTCCCTCGGACTCCTTTTTGAATAAGCCATACATCTGCCGAAAGCTCGTTTCCGGCATCAGCAGCATCCCCGCAAATAAATTTGCCGCAAATTCCTCTTCATGTTCAAAATAGTGATCATTGGCAAATTCTACCTTTGATTTAAACTCACTTCTTTTAAAAAACACATGATATATCTCATGACAAATGGCAAAATTCGCGTTTACTTTGGGCAAAGAAGTATTTATCAAAATATAGCCTAACCCATCTCCCCTGTAACAAAGCGCGCCGATTTCATCATCCGCAAAAGGCAATTCAAGAACCAGAAATCCCTTCCTCTGAAAAGCGGGTCGTACAATCTGCAAAATATTAAGCACATCCTGAGCGCTGCTGATTCCAGTGAATGAGTAAAATTTTTTCACCTTAGATTCAATATCTTTCCGATTATCCGTACTATATTGAATAATCTTCCTTAAACGTTCAATATTCATGTATTATCCTCCGAAATATTTACAAATCGGTATTTGGCACTCATAACTTCATCAATATTTTCCATTAACTGTAATAATTTATTTGCGATCTGTTCCTGCTTTTGGGTTGGCTCACCAGCATAAAAAGATATTTTTTCAGGCTCAAAATCCATGATCCTCGGGACACAAAATGTATCATTTAAAAAGAATTCTATCTTCTTTCCCAATGCATTGGCTATCTTTTCCATATCGGTAGCGCTCACATCTTGTGTCCCGGTCAAAATACGTGATAACTTATTTTTATCTATCCCGGTCTTTAAACTTATATATGTCTGTTTGATTTTCATTTGCGACAGATAAGCATTCACATTCTCAATATACTTTGTCATAACATTCACCCCATTTCTCTTGTTTTATAGTATTTCCTGACACTTTATATTATACACTTTTTCTTCAACAGTTCAAGCATCGCATCTTATTTTTTAAGATTTCCTTGAGATAAATTTTGATTTTACTCTTATTTATCTTTTATAGTTCATATAAAATCTTATTTTTTGACATTTAAAATCAAAACCTTCATTCTGGACGTATCATACTGTACCAGTTCAGACAGCTGGAGGTTACTGTTTACTGGCAAGCCAGTAAACAGTAACAAAAATAGAATATTCCCTATTGAAAAACATCCGCCGTTTCTTTATACTATAAGTACATAGGATTCGTACCCGTTCAGTCCGCTGAACGGGTACATGCAAAAATCCATTTAAAATCGCCTGCGGCGATGGAATTTTTGCGCCCCTGAATCACTTTCTCACGGTCTGCCCAGTAAATACGCAGACCTGAATGAACTTACACAGGATTCCTCTATATATGGAGGAATACATATTGTCAAATGAATTTCAAAAACTAACAATTAAGGATTCTTTTATGTTTGCTGCGGTCATGTCCGATGAGGAACAATGCCGGAAATTGCTGGAAATTGCTCTGGACATGAAAATTTTAAGTGTCAGGGTCATCACGGAAAAGACCTTTTCCTATCATCCGGATTACCATGGGGTACGACTGGATGTGTTTGCCGTAGAGAATGACACTCAGAGACATTTTAACGTGGAAATGCAGGTGGAACGGCCAAAATCCCTTCCCCGAAGGACCAGGTACTATCATTCTCAGATGGATATGGATCTTTTAGCAGCCGGAGCGGATTATAATCTTCTTCCCAATACCTATGTGATCTTTATCTGTGATTTTGCCATCTTCCACTCCGGTCCCAGATTATATCGGTACACATTCCACAATCGGTGTGATGAAGATGGAAGAGTATTGGATGACGGACACATCACCATCTTGTTAAGTGTAACAGTTCAGCCCGCTGAACTGTTACCTGCAAAAATCCATTTAAAATCGCCTTCGGCGATGGGATTTTTGCACTCTTGAATCATTTTCTCACGGTCTGCGCAGTAGATGCGCAGACCTGGATTAACTGTTACTATTAAATAGAAGAAAATGATCCTGAAATTTCATCTGCTTTAAGGCATTTCTTAAAGTATGTGGAAAATCCCGAAAATCCATCCAAAGACACCGCCAATGACAGTTATGTCCGTTCTCTTTCGGCGCAGATCGCAGCCATCAAAAGAAGCCGCAGCTGGGAGGCGAAGTATGTGCTATTCAAAGAAATCATGAACCAGCAGTGGCAAGCCGGACATCAGGAAGGACTCCTGGAAGGGCGCATTGCTACTCTGCAGGAAGTTATTTTTGAGAGCTTAGAGCAGTATGGGACATTGCCTGAAACACTTGTATCAAAAATCAGGAACGAAAAAGATGAGTCTGTTCTGAAAAGCTGGCGCCGTACCGCGTCAAAGGCAGCATCTTTAGAGGATTTTACAAAGAATATGTAAACAAACTGCAACCGGAAGATCTCTTGACGGTATACGCCTGAGTTTTTGAAGGTATCCGCCCCAGTTTTTCCAAAACACAAAAGATAAGGTGAGAAGGATCACAGGAAAACCCGTTAAACTAGCCTGGCCTTTTGAACCCAGCTTAAGACATTCTCTTATGCTTACGGTTTAAGGCAGGTTCTGGATAAACCAGAGGAATCCTGTGCTCACTGCAGATAAAAAGAAAATATGATTTTCAGAACGGATAGGCGAAGAATCTGTAACAGTTCAGCCAGCTGAACTGTTACAAGAATCTTCACCTATCCGTTCCTCGTATCATCCGCTTTAAATATCTTCCTCCATTAAGATTTGTTAAGAAGCCTTTCAGAATCTGTTAAGGTACCGGTGCCATAATAAGAACCATCAAAGGGAAAAAGAAATCCCATAAGGGATGCCCCTTATGCTGAACAAAGGTCAGCATAACAAATCAAGAAAGGTATGATTTTGACTATGGCAGGAGCGCTGGCTTTCTCTATGGCAGCCTGCACAAGCTCGGGAAGTTCTTCTTCTACCAAGAGTACAACAAGCAGCACCCGAAGCTCCGGAAGTTCCACAAGGCAGTCCAGCTCCTCTGGAAGCTCTACAAGACAGTCCGACTCAACCAGCGGAAGCCGTCGCCAGACAACAAGCTCTGACACTCAGGACTCCACCACAGCTCAAAGTGAAACAACCACACAGAGCAGCGCTGGCAGCAATTCCTCATCCCAGAGCTCCAGAAGCTCTAACTAAGCGGCAGCTTTACCTGACAGGCAGGGGGGCTAAAGGACAGCCCGCAGGATATGACATTTCAGGAAGCTCCTCTGCCGGGACCTCCATAGCAGTCAAAAGGTATGGTCAATGATGGAAACGATTTTAATTATTGAAGATGACGGAGATATTCGGGAAGGCGTCCGGATACTTCTGGAAGGAGAAGGCTATCATATATTAGAAGCGGAAAACGGCAAACAGGGACTTTCCCTCCTGTCCGAAAATCCGGATCTGATCATCCTGGATGTGATGATGCCGGGAATGTCCGGTTTAAAAACCTGCGAGGAGATCCACAAGGTCTCTTTTGTCCCGGTACTGTTTTTAACAGCAAAATCCCAGGAATCCGATAAACTGATCGGACTTATGGCCGGCGGTGATGACTATTTGTCTAAACCATTTTCTTATGCCGAGCTTTTAGGCCGTGTCAAGGCGCTGATCCGCCGTTGGAAGATCTACCGGGGCAAAGAAGATGATGAACCGGCGTCTCCGGATAAATATGTGGCGCAAAGCGGCATACGCATTAATGAGAATTTTAATGAAATTTTTGTCAATGGCAGCGCCGTAGAGCTTTCAGATATTGAGTATCACATCCTGCTCCTTATGATGCGGCATCCCGGAAAGATATTTTCCGCCCAGAACTTATATGAAAGTGTCTGGAATGAGCCATATTTTTATAATTGCAACGGAACCGTCATGGTACATATCCGAAAACTGCGTGTGAAGATCGAGGAGGACGCTCAAAATCCGCAAAAGATCATCACTGTATGGGGAAAGGGGTATCGTTTTGGGAAAAATGAAGGCTAAGCGGACCTCTTTATATATCCGGCTGGCAAAGCTGCTCATGGCAGGTATTGTTATTGCCGCCGCCTTTTTCCTGCTGATCCAGTGGGCGTCGGACCGGGCGATCGTGTATTTTTTGCGAGAAACAAACTATATCCAAAACGCCAGCGACCGGGCCGCTTCAGATCTTCAGGAATATATTACGAAAAATAACCTTTCCTCCCAGGATACAACAGAGCTGACCCAGTGGGTCCGCCAGCAGAAAGTGATTTCTATCCGGGTTTATAAAAATGAGATCCTGGTTTATGATTCCAACTATCCGGATGAAGCCGTCTGGGACGCGGACGCCCAGGGGGGCTACTATTCCTGGGAATCCTACTATACATTAACCTTTTCCGATGGGAAGGCCGATATATTTCTTAGATGATATATACAGAAATACTTCGCAAAAAAGAAATAAAAGACACAGGGCAGATTCAGGAATATATTGAAAAGATCGACCGAAAGGCCCATCAGATCAAACAGCTTTCAGATAATATTTTTGAATATGCCCTGATCACAGAAGAAACGGAGGTGAAGCTTGGCAATCCTGAGCCTCTGGAATCCGTATTTTATGATCTGCTGTCTGAGGCGGCATTTTATCTGACGGAGCATGGCTATACGCCGGACATCCGGCTGGAAAAAGGCGGCGGCAATATTCGGGTAAATATGGAATATATTAACCGCATCTTGGATAACCTGGTTTCAAATATTATAAAATATGCCGACCATTCCAGTCCTGTTGTCATCCGCTCCGTATACGGGGACAAAGAAGGAGGCTTAAGCTTTGAAAACCAAAAAAACGAAAACTCCTCTCTCTCAAAGAAAAAAGAGGAAAGTACCAATATCGGTATACACAATATTTGTAAAATGATGAAAAAAATGCACGGGTACTGTAAAGTAGAACAAAATACGCACACCTTTAAAATACTGCTTCAGTTCCCCTACGCATAGTTGATAAATTTCTTCATAACTCCTTGTTTTTATAAAAGAGAAGGAATAGCCAAAAGCTTTTGGTGCAGGCTTTGGCTACTCCTTCTCTTTTTTAAACTGCTCCCGGTACTGCTGGGGCGTCATATGCTCCTCGCCCTTCCCCATTTTCTATTTCATACAAAAGTCCTTCAGATCCCGTTTTAAATACAGCCGGGCCAGCTCCAGGTCATGTTCGTCCAACGCCTCCAGGATGCGGCTGTGGTTTTTCAGGTCATTGGGGATCGATGTGCTGTTCCACTGAGACCAGTAAAACTGGGCATAGGCCAGCTTTAAAAAATCCATAGCTTTTCTCAGCTGCTCATAAATATAATGATTCTCTGCAAAGGATGCCAGCTTTAAATGAAAGTTTTCATTAATGTCCCAGTGCTGCCACACATCGCAGTCTTTCTGCCCGTCGGCATCCACCATGCGCTGCATTTCCTGAATATCCGCCTTTTGGATGCGGGAAAAACCTTTAACAAGCACATAATCCTCCATAGCAGAACGGAACTCTATAATATCCGCCACATCTTCCAGCGTAAAGCTGACAACCCGGTAGCCATATCTGGGAATATTGGTCAAAACACCTTCGCTGGACAAAATGAGCAGGGCCTCTCTTACGGGAGCTTTGCTCACATCGTATCGATCCACCAATTCCTTCTCATTTAAAATCTGTCCGCTTTTATATTCGCCGCTGACAATGCCGTCGATAATCTGGTTATATATTTTTTCTTTCAGCGTCTGCCGATCTTTCATAACACACTCTCCCTTTTAGCCCTGTAATCGATTTAGTCTTCATGTATCTGTTTCTGCGGCAGTTCAGCCATGCAGCTGGAGGATTGTTTTTTTGCTGCATGGCTGAACTCCTGATACTTCTTATTTTCGTTAGTCCATAATTTTTGTCAGTCCTCGATCATGATTTTCACGATCTCTTTATCTGTCTCCTGCATGCCCTCAGAAGCCAGCAGCCCAACACTGCGGATGGTCTTTTCCACATCGCCCTTAACAATGCCGTCCCCGCACCGGAACTGCTGTCCGTCCTTATACATGTAGTAGCCAAGAATCCCCGCGTCTACCGCAGCTGCGATTTTTGCCGCGCAGGATGCCTTTGCCCCGTCGCATATGGTTCCGGAAATAATGGCCAGTCCATTTACAAGGGTGTGGGAAATTTCTTCCAGCCGGCCTCCGTGAAGATAGGCAATACCGGCCCCAGCGCCGCATCCTGCGCCGACAGCGCCGCAGTAAGCGGAAAGCCTTCCAATACCTTCCTTAATATGAAGCGTACATAAATTAGACACCACCAGCGCCCGATACAAAGCATCCTGGGAAACACCCAGCTCCTGAGCATAAATGATCACCGGCACAGATGAAGTGATCCCCTGGTTTCCGCTGCCGGAATTGATCACCACCGGAAGCTCACAGCCGTTCATCCGGGCATCAGAGCCTGCTGCGGCAAATGCCTTGGCCCGGGTTTTTACATCCACGCCGCCGTAAATATGCATCAGCACCTTGCCAATGTTAGCACCGTAGGAATTGGTCATTCCTTCCTTGGCAATGTCCATATTATAGGAAATCTGCCGATCCAGCACATCCTTCACATCAGCAATATCCACCGTATCTGCAAATTCAATAATATCTTTGACAGTCAGAAGGGACTTGTCTGCCATAGAGCTTTCCGTGCGTCCTGTAATTTCTTTATTTAGTATGTAATCTTCATTTTTCCGGATCATGACAACGTTGGTATGAAAATCCACGATCCTGGCCTCAGCACTGTCCTCTCCTTTATATACATGGATACAAATATCAAAAATATAATCCGACTTGGCAGGAACCACATGAAGCTCAGCGGTCTTCATATATTCTTTGGTTTCCAGGATCTGCTCTTTAGTCACCTGGGCAAGCACCTGCAGCTGGCCGTCTGCATCTCCGGCTACAATACCAATGGCCGCAGCCGCCTCCAGCCCCCGCATTCCGCCTGTATTGGGAACAACAACGCTCTTTACGTTTTTTACAATATTCCGGCTCACTTCAATATCCACACGCTCAGGGAGTCCGCCAAGCGCCCGGCGGGCCAACGCCCCGGCATAAGCTACCGCCACAGGCTCTGTACAGCCCATGGCAGGAAGCAGTTCATCTTTCAAGATCTGTACATAAGTTTCATATAATTTTGCATCCAACATCTTCTTTTTCCTCCCTGAAATTCCGCCCCGTAATGGGATCCTTTGTAAACACCCCTTCTGCACAGCCTGCGGCAGCGCTTTACCTTACAAAAGCAAAAAGCCCCAGGATTTCTGCACAATACGGCCATAAGTCCGCACTAATCATGTTACTAATATTATCACCAAAAAAAGGGAATGTCAATCAGCTATCCAATGATTCCCATAAAATCCAGATAAATCCTGCTTTAGCACAAATTTTTTTGCACTCTGCCCCGGTAAATCATTAAAATTATATTGACAGCTAATCAGAGTAGTGATATTATTAAAGACAAAGCAAAGGCGCCATAATGGAGAACCAGCAATCTATGGCTCCTTTGCTTTTCCTATATTCCCTCAGTTGACAAGGATACACGTGCCGACGGCACATGTGTTTTTGTCAACTGGAGGGAATAGAACGATTTTCACATGAACAAGGAGGAACGATATGAAAACAAAAAAGATTCTGACCATGCTCCTGTCGGGCGCTCTGGCAATCTCCACACTTGCCGGCTGCGGCGGCGGAAGCTCTACGACCTCCACCGGGGGATCTTCTACTGACACATCCGCTGAAAGCAGCGCTTCCGGAGACAGCAGTGCAGCAAGCACATCCGGAGATACTCAGGTACTGAACATCAGCGTACAGTCTTTCGGCAACAACTACGACGTACAGGACATGGGCTGGCGTTGGATGATGGCAGCCTGCTATTCCGGTCTTTACCGTAACATTGCTGATGCAGACGGTGAACATTTTGTCCTTGACGGTGCTGAAAGCGTTGACATTTCTGAGGACGGCACAGTCTATACTTTCCACTTAAGACAGGATGCCAAGTGGTCTGACGGTGAGCCTGTAACTGCCCATGATTATGAGTATGGCTGGAAGCGTCTCCTTAATCCTACCTATGCTTATGACTATGCTGCCTTTATCTTTAATGTTGTAGGCGCTGAAGAATATTATAACGGCGAAGGCTCTGTAGATGATGTTATGGCTGTTGCTCTTGATGACTACACATTCCAGGTAACTCTCGAGGAAGCCGACCCTACATTTGAATCCAAGCTTGTTGCCACACCTTTGTACCCGACCCGTGAAGATATTGCAGAAGCAGCCGGCGATCAGTGGGGCAAGGACTGGACATTATGTGTTTACAACGGACCTTTCTGCATGACAGGTCTTGTAGAAGACAACCAGATGACATGGACTAAGAACGAAAACTACTGGGATGCTGAAAACGTTCATCTGGAAACTGTAAACTGGTACCTTGTTGCTGAAGACTCCACAGCTGCAACCATGTTTGATAACGGCGAACTGGATGTTCTTGAAACTTCCGGTGATTACTCCATTAAATATCAGGGTGAAGCAGAGGCTGGAAATATCCAGATGATCACAACCGATTATCCGGGAACCATTGCACTTGCTTTTGACTTTACAAACGGCGGAAAGTCCGGACTTCTGAGCAATGTTAAGATTCGTAAGGCACTTTCCTACAGCATTAACCGTGAAGAAATGATCGAAGCTGTTTACGGCAGATACAAGCCCGCATATTCCTGGATAGCTCCTGCCATCACTTTAGACGGAACTTCCTATCGTGATCAGGTTCCTGAGCTTATGAAGGAGGAATACGAACAGTACGCAGGAAATAATGAAGCCCTTCAGGCACTGTTCCAGGAAGGTCTTGAAGAACTGGGTATGGATACGGATCTTTCCCAGGTAACCATTACATATCTTTCCTACGGTTCTACTGTTGATGTAACTGCTTTCCGTGAATACTTACAGCAGACATGGCAGCAGAATCTGGGCATCAATGTAGAGCTCAACACTGTTGGCGACTACTCACTGTTTACAGCAGAAAGAGATGCCGGAAACTTTGACGTATACAGCGGCGGCTGGTCCAGCGATTATAACGATCCTCTGGACTTCCTGGATACCTTCTACACCGGACAGTATACATCCGTATCCGGTGGATACAGCAATCCAGAGTATGATGCGCTCATTGACAGTCTGACCGGTGAGGGAGACAATGCAAAACGTCTTGAAATCTATCGGCAGGCAGAGCAGATCCTTATAGATGACTGCGCTTTGATTCCTCTGTACTATCAGACAAAAGAGTTCTTCCTTCAGAACTGGGTAAAGGATTTCAACTGGTCCTCTTTTGGTGCCAGCCGTGAATTCATCAATACGTACATTGAAGGCCGCGGAAACTGATCCTGACAGATCATTTTATCGGATACTTTCAGAGATAAATATAAACAGACATACTGTGGGGAAGGGTCCGTAAGGACACTTCCCCATATATTAAGCACGGGGGCATTAATATGATAAAATACATTATCCGCCGTTTTGTGGAAATGGTTTTAACCCTTTTCATTATCGCAACGGCCACCTTCTTTCTTCTGGAAGCTGTACCCGGTGATCCGCTGACCCAGCGCGCCGATCATCTTCCCGAACAGTCCAGGGAGGCGTTATATGCCAGATACGGCCTGGACAAACCTGTTATGGAACGTTACTTAACCCAGATGGGAAACATGCTTCAGGGTGACTTTGGCGAATCCTTCGTATACGCCGGTCAGACTGTCAGCGGTCTTATCCATGACCGGCTGCCTGTTTCCGCCCGTCTTGGTATCCAGCAGATGCTGGTAGGTGTTATTGTCGGACTGCTGCTTGGTATACTGGCAGCTGTCAAACGGGGGACTATCGCCGACTATCTGGTGGTAGGATTATCTGTCTTGCTGATTTCAATTCCCCATCTCGTCCTGGGCCTTTTACTGCAAAAGGTCTTTGCAGGAGAACTCCACTGGTTCCCCACCATTGGATGGCCTTCGGGTAATGAGCTATGGTTCGGCGGATGGGAATATACTGTATTGCCAACACTTACAGGATGTTTTTCATATGTCGCTACTTATGCCAGATTATTAAAATCTTCTATGCTGGATGTAGTCAACCAGGATTATGTTCTTACGGCCGAATCCAAAGGTTTAAGCAGGGGCAGAGTCATCCGGAAGCATATCCTGAGAAATTCCTTTATTCCTGTCATGACACAGCTGCCTATGTCTGTGGCCATGTGTATTACCGGTTCCTTCTTTATCGAAAGTATTTTTTCCATTCCGGGGATCGGCCAGTATTATGTTACTGCGGTAAATAATCAGGATCTTTCCATTGTACTTGGAGAAACCGTGCTTTTAGCACTTTTATATATTGTTGTTTTATTCATTACAGATATTTTATATGTTGTTGTAGACCCGCGTATTGCACTGCCGGGCAGCTCAAGTCGCTAGGAAGGAGGAGAAGATTTATGGCAAAAAATAAAATGACTGAACAAGTGTCCGCTCCATCCGCTTCAGCTGCAGGGCAGCTGACACCAGACAAATTCAAAATCATCGGCTTTACGCAAGAAGAAGCCAATAAGATCAGCCGCCCCACCATTTCCTACTGGCAGGATGCATGGCGCAGACTCCGGAAAAATCCTGTGGCTATGGGTGCCCTTTTTGTTCTTGGCCTTTTAATCATTATGGTTATCGTTGGACCGCATATCCGGGGCTATGACTATATAAACATGAATGTTACCGAAAAAAACCTGGGCGCCAGTTCCAAATACTGGTTTGGTACAGACAGTCTTGGCCGTGACCTGTTTTCCCGTGTATGGGTAGGCGCCCGCGCATCCATTATCATTGCTCTTGTGGCTACAGCCCTTAAGCTGGTGGTAGGAACGCTTTACGGTGCAGCCATGGCACACTTTGGAGGATGGGTCGATGAACTTCTGATGCGTATTATTGAGGTTATCAATTCCCTTCCAAACCTTCTCGTAACTATTTTGATCATGATGATCCTCGGCAATAACCTGTTCGCCCTTCTGGTAGCCTTAAGTATCACCGCATGGTGCAACACAGCCCGCCAGACCCGAGGTCTGATCAAACAGCTGAAAGAGTCTGAATATGTTTACGCCGCAGAAGTGCTGGGCGCCAGCCCCATGCGCATTATTATCAAACACTATGTGCCCAACATGATCAGCATCCTGCTCCTGGACGCTTCCACAGCGATCCCTAACTTTATTTTTACAGAAGCCGGATTAAGCTTCCTGGGTATTGGTCTGACTGCTCCTGAGATCAGCCTTGGCGTTTTGATCTCCCAGGGACAGCAGAATATGGACTTTTATCCATCCCAGCTTGTTTATCCCTGCGTTGTCCTTTGTGTTATCGTTATGGCATTCAACCTTTTAGGCGACGGTCTTCGGGATGCGCTGGATCCGAAACTGCGTAAATAGCCTTACCTATACTGAAGAAAGGAAACAAAAATATGGCTGAAAATAATCATATTCTTGAAGTGAAGAATCTCAGGGTTTCCTACCACACCTATGCCGGTGAGGTTAAGGCCGTCCGCGGTGTATCCTTTGAGCTTGAAACCGGAAAGGCCCTGGCCATTGTGGGTGAGTCCGGCTGCGGAAAGTCCGTAACTGCAAAATCCATCATGGGCCTTATTAAAAAGCCTCAGGGTGAGATCAAGGAAGGCAGTGAAATCCTTTATAATAATGTTAATATTTTAAATTACAACAAAAAACAGTGGCAGGCCTATAAGGGCGGTGAATGCGCTATTATTTTCCAGGATGCCCTGGCAGCCTTAAACCCGACCATGAGAGTTGGAAAACAGATCATGGAAAACCTTATGGCCCACAAACACATGAAAAAAGATGAGGCCAAAAAAGAAGCTGTGGAAATGCTCCGCCGGGTTGGTATCCCTGAGCCGGAAAAACGGGTAAAGCAGTATCCTCATCAGTTTTCCGGCGGTATGCGCCAGCGTGTTATGATCGCCATTGCCTTTGCCTGTGATCCAAAGCTTCTCATCTGTGATGAGCCTACTACTGCTTTGGATGTGACCATCCAGAGCCAGATCCTGGATATTATTAAAGAACTTCAGAAAAAGCATAATACCTCCGTCATTATGATTACTCACGATCTGGGTGTTGTCGCAAATATTGCACAGGAAATCGCTGTTATGTACTCAGGTATTATTGTTGAACGGGGAATATGCGAGGACATTTTCTATCGTCCCAGACACCCCTATACATGGGCCCTCATTGAGTCTGTACCAAGGCTTGACCTGACAAACAAACAGGAACTGGCGTCCATTCCGGGTATTCCGCCCGATCTTTTAAATCCGCCTGCCGGATGCCCCTTCTGTACACGCTGCAAATATTGTATGCCTATATGTAAAGAACAAATGCCGGAATACACGGATTTTGGCAACGGACACACAGCAGCCTGCTGGCTGCATCACCCCATGGCACCAAAAGTAGAAATGCCGGATAAGGAAGGAGGAGCAAAATGAGTACCGAAAAAGAAGTATTACTTTCTGTACAGCATTTAAAAAAGTATTTTAATGTAGGAAAAAGAGCTATTTTAAAAGCTGTGGACGATGTCTCCTTCGATATTTATAAAGGTGAAACTCTGGGTATGGTGGGTGAGTCCGGATGCGGCAAAACCACCTGCGGACGTACAAGCATTGGTCTGTATTCCAAAACCGACGGCCAGGTTTTATATAAGGGCAAAGACGTTCACGCCCTTTCCGGTAAAGACCGTCAGACATTTAAAAAGGAAGTGCAGATGGTATTCCAGGATCCCTATGGCTCTTTGGACCCCCGTATGACTGTTGCCGAAATCGTTGCTGAAGGCCTGGATATCCACCATCTTGCCAAAAACAAGCAGGAACGTCAGGAACGGGTTTATCAGTGCCTGGAAATGGTAGGTCTGAACCGTGAACATGCCAACCGTTTCGTCCACGAGTTCTCCGGCGGCCAGCGCCAGCGTATCGGTATTGCCCGTGCCCTGGCGGTAAATCCCGAGTTCATCGTCCTTGACGAGCCCATTTCCGCTTTGGACGTATCCATTCAGGCCCAGGTCGTCAACCTGCTGATTGATCTTCAGAAAAAAATGGGGCTGACCTACCTGTTTGTGGCTCATGACCTGTCCATGGTTAAGCACATTTCCGACCGTATCGCGGTTTTATATTTGGGAACTTTGGTTGAACTGGCATCCTCAAATGAGCTTTTTGCCAACCCTCTCCATCCTTATACACAGGCCCTTTTATCTGCTATTCCTATTCCTGATCCCCAGGTGGAAAAGGAAAGAGAAGCCAAAAAGATCAAGCTGGAGGGCGATGTTCCAAGCCCCATCAATCCCGCACCCGGATGCCGCTTTAAGGGCCGCTGCAAATATTGTACCTCCGCCTGCGAGGAAACGCTGCCTGAATTAAAAGATATGGGTAATGGCCACTTTGTCGCCTGCCACAGAGCTCAGGAGCTGCAGGAGAAAGGGAATGAATAACAACAGCGGTAAGAAAACGCTTCTGTCCGGCGTTTTAAAAGATCTTGTCAAAGCACTGCTTATCGGCATCATTGCCGGCGGTGCAGTGACTTTGGTATTTTTTCTGGCAGGTCTGGCCTTTGGCGGCAGCGGTTCAGCCTCCGGCATAGAAACCAGCAAAAACGTATTGTTTCTATGTACCGCTGTCCTTATGTTCATCCTTGCCGGGATGCTTCTGATCAAAGGAAAAAAGCCGGAAAAATCCTATGAAGAAAGCGGCTGGCGCCGTCATTTTTCGGTCATTGGCCCAAAATCCGTCTTGGGCGCTATTGCCGCTGCCTTTGCCATTTGGGCCATTGTCATGGATTATATACAGTTTTCTTTAAAATAAAAAACCGTTCACCTGAATGAACGGCTATAAGTCCAAAGGGGATGAGGTACACATCACGCTGTACCCCATCCCCATTTTTATTCTGAGCTTTACAGCTGAGCGGTCACAAAAATATCGTAGATCGCCCGGATCGCTGTTTCAAAATCACTGTTCTTTACACCAATAATAATATTCAGCTCACTGGAACCCTGGTCGATCATTTTAACATTGACACGGGCATGAGCCAAAGCTGAGAATATTCGTCCGGCAGTCCCACGGGTCGCTTTCATTCCCCGACCGACCACAGCGATCAGCGCCAGGTCTGCTTCCAGCTCTACAAAATCCGGATCTACGGCTCTGTGGATCCCTGCGATAACCTGCTGCTCTTTTTCAACAAATTCGGACTGATGGACAAAAACAGTCATAGTATCAATACCAGACGGCACATGTTCAAAGGAAATGCCATTTTCTTCAAAGACTTCCAAAACCTTTCTTCCAAAACCGATCTCCGAGTTCATCATCGCCTTATCAATATTAATGGAAGCAAAGCCTTTCTTTCCTGCAATACCGGTAATAGTAAACCGCGGGCTGCGGCATGTGCTTTCCACAATAAGCGTTCCCTTTTCCTCAGGCGCATTTGTATTGCGGATATTAATAGGGATCCCTGCTTTTCTTACAGGGAAGATGGCATCCTCATGAAGGACAGAAGCGCCCATATAAGACAGCTCCCGCAGCTCTCTGTAGGTAATGGTATCGATCACTTCCGGATTATTCACCACTCTCGGATCTGCCACAAGGAATCCGGACACATCCGTCCAGTTTTCATACAAATCCGCTGTAATGGCCCTGGCCACTAAAGAGCCTGTAATGTCCGATCCGCCCCTGGAAAAGGTTTTGACCGTACCATCATCCAAAGCGCCGTAAAAGCCCGGTATAACGGCATATTCGCAGCCTCTGAGCCGTTTGGAAAGCATGTCGTTGGTCTTTTCATTATTTAATGTACCATCCTCGTTAAAAAAGATCACCTGGGCAGAATCAACAAATTCAAAATTCAGATATGCCGCCATAACAATACCGTTAAGGTACTCGCCTCTGGAAGCTGCATACTCCCGCCCGGCCTTGGCAGAAAAATTATCCGCAATCTTTTCAAACTCATCATTAAGGGACAGATCCAGCCCAAGGCCCTGAATGATCTCGTCATACCGGCTCCGGATCTTTTCCAGCATAGGCTTAAAGTTTTTCCCCTTTTCTGCTGCATCGTAGCACTCATACAGCATATCCGTGACCTTCGTATCGCTGGAAAAGCGTTTTCCCGGAGCGCTGGGCACTACATATCGCCTTGATGTATCCTCATGAATGATCTTTCCAACCTTCATAAACTGCTGGGCACTGGCAAGGGAACTTCCTCCAAATTTCACAACCTTTTTCATCCTGATATTTCCTCCACTATGGTATTTCTTCCGCTAACATCTGTCTTTGACGGATATACATTTGTCTTTATCAAAAACACATGTTAATACAATACATCTTTTCGAGAAAAATATCAAGTGTTTTTTGCAAAATTATACAGATCACGGATTCATGGATTCAGATACTCATAAACCGTCTGGGAAATGGTCTGTATCACAGATATTGCCTGGCTTTGATCGCTGCATTCCGAGGACATGATGCACAGGATATAATCCGTTTCCTCGCCGAAAACAATGGCAGCATCATGCTGGGAATCATCCGTTTCACCGGTTTTATTGGCCACCTGGATTCCTTCCGGAACGCCTTCCGGGATCTTGGAAACCGACTGCTGATTTAAAAGGAGCTGGAGCATTTCTCCGGAAGCCTCCTCTGAAACACAGGTGCCATTATAGATTTTTTCAAGGAGCGCCCCGCAGTCCTCTACCGAAGTATGATTTTTAATATCCGAAATCGACTCGGACTCGGTATTGGAAGGGCTTAGGGTATGATAAAGCCGTGTGTCCTCATATTCCGTTGTCTCCAAATAATCATTAATGATCTGACAGCCCTCGCTGAAACTATCTGCATCGCTTTCCAGACGCACAAGTTCGTTATAGGACTCATTATCCGATTGTTCGATCATGGCCGTCAAAAGCTCATCTACCTGGTCATCCACAGCGATCTGCGTCCCGTCAGCAAGGATCTCATAGCCGCTTGTATTGGATTCCAGAGTGTCCATATAGACATAGCTGGCCTCCATAACAAACAGCTTGATCAGACTGGCCGCATACATGCGCTGGTTATTCATGGAAAGGCTTTCGCCAGTCTCAAGATTTTTCACATGAATGCTCCATATCCCATCCGTTTGGGACAGGATCGAATCAATCTCTGTTTCCAGGTCAGCCAGGGCCTCTGGGGTTTCTGTCAGTGCTTCCGTCTCCGTCTGGCCGGCCGTGCTGCTGCTTTCAATATTTTCCGCTCCTGCTGCAGTATCAGATTCCTCTCCTCCGCCTTCTGCAGCTGCATCAATGCCGGAGACTGCTGCGGATACGGCCTGTGCCTGGTCATTATCCCCAAGCTCCCTGGCCCAAATCGCTGCAGCAGCGCTGAAAATACACACCATCGTCAGGCCCGCAATGGCAAAGCCCCGGATCATCTGTTTCTTCCGCCTTCTTTTTTGTATGTTCCTGTATCTTTTGCGTTCATCCATAGTTATGTAATCTCCTTCATTCCATCAGGCTTACACATCCATAACATCCCGGTCGGCCCTGTGGCCCCGCTTTATATATGCTCCTACTATAAACGCCAAAGCTTAAAGGAACTTAAAAAAGCCATTCTTTAATAAAAAAAGTGCCGCCGGGATCATATGATCCCGTGGCGGCACTCTCTTAAAATCCTTATTTAACTATGCGAACACATCCCGTCAGGTCACTGCATTATTCAGCTGCAGTATCAGCTTCTGTTTCAGCAGCTGCTTCTGTTTCTGTTGCTGCGCCTGTATCTTCAGCGGCACTTGTATCCTCAGCAGCGCTTGTATCTTCTGTTGTTGTGCTGTCACTGCCAGATGCAGAACCAACCGGCTCTGCTGTAGGCTCTGTAAGAACGCCTGTGGTTACAGAATCAATAGTTGCCTGGTTAGCCTCAGGAGTTTCTGTTGGACCATTCTCTGCCAGCCATGCATCCAGCTGTTCCTGCTTAGCATCCATAACCGTCTGGAGACCAGCGGCATACAGAGCATCGTTCAGCTGCTGCAGAGTAGAATCTACATTAGCAACACCTACAGAACCGGTCTCAAGAGCAGGTCTGTATGTATTCAGGGCATTCTGGAGAGCTGTCAGCTGTGTCTGATAATCAGAGCTGTCCCACATGAAGCCATAAGCTGGTGAATAATCTGCCCAGTCATTGTGGTGAGATAATGTATCCCAGTAATCAGCTGTCTTGGAACCGTCATTCCATACGTAGGAATTGAACTGGTTGCCCATGAACCAACCGCTGTTCTGATGATATTTGTAGTTAGCAGCATCTTCGCCTTCTACGAAATATGCAGTACCGTCGTCAAGTACCTGATAGTTTGTTCCTTCAATACCATACTGCCAGAAGTTCATAACCTGAGGATCGCTGTAAAGAGCGGCGATGAACTTAAATGCCATCTCAGGATCCTTACTGTTGGAAGCAATACCTGTATCATAGAAGCTTACGTTTGTTGTAGAATATCCGCCTTCAATATCCTGTCCGAAGTAAATAACGTAGCAGTCACAGCCGTTGGAAGCTTCTGCCTCTACAAGGAAACCAGGTTTGATCGCTGTTGTATAACTGAAAGTATTGCCAGCTTTCATCATTGTACCGGAACCCTGTGTATCTGTTGCAGCATCCTGATAAATATAACCGGCGTCATACCACTCTGCTAAAAGCATAACAGCATCGCGATAAGTCTCTGTTTCAAACTCATTAACAACCGTTGTAGAATCATGATCAGCTTCCCAATCCAGAACACCAAACTGGTCAGCAAGTTCATCAAAGAATGCAAAACGTCTCATGGGGCTGGCACTGCCCTGGAGATACAGAGGAACCATTTCCGGATGGGCTTCTTTTACTCTTGCGAAAATGTCTGTAGCAACAGACCAGTCATAAATCTTTCCTGTGTACTGGTCGCCGTTTTCTGTAAGACCAAATTCCTCGGTAATACCAAGTTCGTCACAAATGTCAGCTCTCATACACAGACCGCCAAGCTCTACGGACTCTTTCATTGCCGGGAAGCCGAAAAGGAAGTCACCCATGCTTCCTACATAAGCATTATCCTCGCCAATAGCGTCAATGATCTTCTGTCCGTCCTCAGTGTCCATATACGGTGTCATATCAACAAGACCGTTCATACCGATCCAGCTGGATGCCATTGTATAGTAGATTGGCAGTACATCAAGCTCATCACCGCCGGAGATCATCAGCTGGATGCTTGTCTGATAGTCTGCATACTGAAGGGGAAGGAATTCCACTTCGATATGATAATTAGGGATCATATACTCATTAAGAGCATCCTGAACTGCCGTACGGGCAGCTTCATCCTGAGTTGAGAACTCAACAAATGCAAATACAAGGTGGTATGGGTTGTCAGCAGAATACTCACCTACAGATGTTACAGTAGTGTCAGAGCTGCCGCCGGATGCATCAGCGGAGGACTCGCTGCCGGATGTTGTGTCGCTGCCGGAGCCAGTCGTATCTGATGTTCCCCCACCACCGCCGCAGCCGGCGAGCAGAGACGCTGTCATTGTCGTCGCAAGTAAAAACGCCATGAATTTCTTCATAAGAATACCTCCTACAAATTAAATTAATATGTATACTTCTGTCGGACGGGACAGATCACATATACAAAATAAATCTTTTTGCCGTCCGGCGCCTGAGAACTGCTGCGTGCAGCCACGCTTTGCAGTCCGGCCGCCGTCCGGGATAAAAATACAACTTATTTCCTGTATCAGCCTTTTACAGCGCCCAGAGCAATACCTTTGGAATAGTATTTCTGGAAGAACGGGAAGATCAGCATGATCGGCAGGATCGCTACGAAAGCGATAGCCATCTGGATACCCGTTGTCGGTATTGCCGCTGCAGCCGCAGCCATATTGGCATCCGAGCTTTGCGCCAGGAACTGGATATTTTGAACCATCTGGTTCAGAAGGTTCTGAATATTGTAATATTCTGTGTTTCTTGTAATGTAGTACAAACCGTTGGTCCAGTCGTTCCAGTATCCCAGACCTGCGAATGTACCCATCGTTACAAGGATCGGTTTTCCAAGAGGAACAACAATGGTTCTGAAGATTCTGAACTGAGTTGCACCGTCGATTTCTGCGGCTTCATAGAGCGCATCCGGAATACTTGTCGAGAAGTATGTACGGATCATCATAACATTCCATGCGCTCAGCAGCAGGTTTGGCAGCAGCTGGGCCAGGATAGTATCCTTAATATGGAACGTATTACTCCACATGATGTAGGATGGTACGATACCACCATTAAACAGCATGGTGAAGAAAACGAAGAACATGAGGATCCGGCGTCCCGGAAGGTTTTTTACAGCCAAAGGGTAAGCCATCATAGCGGCCAGCGCCACATGGACGATGGTACCTACAACAGTTACTAAAATACTAACGCCATATGCTCTTAAAATCTGTCCACCGGATTTAATGATGTAAGCATAAGACTCCAGCGAAAACACCTTCGGCCAGAAGGAATAACCTTCAGCAACCAGCACGCTCTCTGAGGTGATGGAAGACATAAATAAAAGCAGGAACGGCAATATAATACAAATGGTCCAGATAATCATGACGGCATTGGACACGATCTGATACAAAGAGAACGGTTTATCTTTCATATCTGCACCTCCTAGAATAATGCGTTTTCTTTGCTGACTTTACGTACTACACCATTGGCAACCATAACCAGCACGAAACCGATAATGGACTGATAGAAGCCTGCAGCTGCAGACATACCTACGTTACCGGATACCATCAGGCCTCGGTATACATACGTATCAACGGTGTTGGTTACTGAGTACAGCAAGCCAGAATCACGGGGTACCTGATAGAACAGACCGAAATCAGAGTAGAAGATACGGCCAACGTTCAGCAAGGTCAATGTGATGACTGTAGGTTTCAAAAACGGCAGCGTCACGTAGCGGATCTGCTGCATCTTCTTTGCGCCGTCCAGCATGGCTGCTTCATAAAGGGACGGGTCAATACCGTTAATGGTAGAAATGTAGATCAGACATCCATAGCCTACACCCTTCCATGTATTTACAAAGATCAAGATGAACGGCCAGTATTTAGGCTCCGAATACCAGCTTATGGGATCTATTCCCAGGGCGGGAAGAATTGAGTTATTCACAATACCGGTACTCTGGCTTAAAAATGCGAATACGATATATCCAAGGATAACCGCAGACATAAGATACGGGAACAGGATCGCACTCTGATAAACCTTTGCAAGCTTTTTGTTAACAGCATCGCAGATAAAAATAGCAAAGATAGGTAGTGTAAAAAACTTTGTGGCTTTGGTAAAAAATAGTTCCTTTTTGGTAAGAATTATAGATATGACAATTCTTATCGAAAAGGAGTTTATTTATGGCAGTAGCAAAAGACCAAATCCGACAGATTATTACAGAAAACAACATTACCAGTGTGGCTGATGTTTACTCCCTCCTTAAAGACAGCTTCAAAGATATCCTGCAGGAACTACTGGAAGCAGAGATGGATGCAACTCTGGGTTATGAAAAAAATTGTAAGGGTGATCTTAAAAGCGACAATAAAAGGAACGGTCATTCTAGCAAAACACTCAAAAGCCAGTACGGGGAGTTTCAAATCGATGTTCCTCGTGACCGCAATGGTGAGTATATTGCCCATGGGACGTCATTAATTACTGTGATGAACTGCTGGCAGCTCCGGATATTCCTCCCCAGAGTTACTGGGCAAATACGAGTGGAAACGATCTTATTCTCCGTTTGCTGGAAAAAGCAGACCAGACTACCAAAGATGAGGTAGAAGATCTGTTAAACGGCGGGAAAATCACAAAAAGAGTCAGACAGGTGCTGACCTGTCGGGATATTGGCGTAAGTCGGCTGGAATTTATGAATCAGCCGGAACAGGCTGATGATTGGCAAAGGATTATCTACTGAATCAGAAAGAAGCTTCCAGGAGAAAGTATATTGAGCTTCCGACAGATGAAGAAATGCTGATAGAGATCAGAGGGATTATAGAAGATATGGAAGAGACGTCGTAACGTCAAGAAGAAGATCCGATATTTTTCAGGTGATTATGAAGTCTAAGGATATAAAGGCCGAGGAGGGGCTTAGTTTCACAAATACGGATGCGGAGATAGATAAAATTATGGGCCGTTATTCTGATGAGTATATAAAACCTCTTTTGTAAAATGCAGAAGAGGTTTTCTGCATAGTTGA
>DVIT01000001.1 GCA_018711005.1 Candidatus Scybalocola faecigallinarum
CTATTCACAGCCGTTTCATACTTGGCAGCAGACGCGTTGTGCTTGCACAAAAGCACCTGCTGCCAAGTATGAAACAGGACTGTGAAGCAGTCACCCCACCCACATAAGCAGTCTTAGCCCCGTAAGGGGCGGGACTGAAGCGCGTAAGCGCGACGAGTGCGCATGCGGGTGGGGTGGCTGTGAATAGTAACACCTGTTCAGGAAGCCGAAGGGGTATAATTTTCCTCTCTGACCTGAAAGTATACGGTGTAGGTTTCATTTCCAATGTCATATAAAGGTTTGAATTTCAGGCCAATAGGCTGATTAATGGTTCTGAAATTGTTGTTCCATGCACCCCAGTGGCGTTCATCATCTACGGTAAGTATGGTTTCCGGATGGTTAATGTCGCCGTAAAGCATATGCTCATGGCTGCACAGTCCGGCAAGAACCACCGGCCCGTCCATAAATGCCACTGTATCCGGACGGTCCGGCAGGGACGCGCAGGAAAGGCGCTTGGGCAGGCGGATACGCACCACATCCTGATCCTGCCACTTCCTGTGGATCCGCGCAAAGCCATGACCGTCCTCACACCAGCGGACCGGCTGGCCGTTAACTGTGCTTTCCGGTCTGGCGCAGACCCATTCAGGGATCCGCACGTTGAGGACAAACTCTGCCCATGTCCGGGACTCCATATGAATCGTCAGCACCGTTTCCGCCTGTGTCGGCCGTGTAAAGCGGGTGTAAGCTTCTGTCCCCAGCCGGAGAATGTCACCGGCTTCATTTCCCATGATCTGTGACAGTCCCACTTTCTGGTCCCCTATCATGCACCAGGTTTCCGATGGAATAAACTGGGAAACCAGTAAAGTGTTCTCATCCTGATAATAAATCCCCTGGTTAAGCATGGCATTGGCCTGGACCAAGCTCCCATGGCAGCACCAAAAGTCCTCTGTCTCAGAACCCCACTGCTTTTTAGAGCCGGCCCCAAGAGGAAGATAATAGGTAATCAGCCCTGTTTCCGGGCGGGTGCCTTCGTTTTTCTGAAAAACAGGATGGGACTCCCAAAAGCCCTGTGCGAAGATGCCGTTTAATAGATTTCTCTCGTAATAATCGCCGTACTTTTTATCCCCGGTCCAGCGGAACAAAAATTCTGCCAGCTGCATCATGTGATAAACAACACAATGCTCCTGGGTCATAGAGCCAAGGCGGGGAGAAAAGGTTCCCGGCGGCGTCCATACCTCGCCGCTGCTCTGGCCGCCGGTTGCAAAATACCCCCGCTGATCCACAGCCAGTGTCCAGTAATTTTCCACGATCCTGCGGAAACGTTCCTCTCCCGTAACCTCATAGGCCCGGGCAGCGCCTAAGATTTCCGGCACCGTCATGTTCACATGCATATTTGTAAGCACATCTTCTCCCCGAAGCAGGGGCTCATACAGCAGGGGCCGCTCATACCGGTGCATCAGCTCAAGGTGCCTTGGATTTTCCGTGACTGCATAAAGGTCTGCCCAAAACATCATCATGCCGCCGGTTTCCTGCATTTCCATCATTTCATCCATAAGCTCCCGGGAAATGTCCTGGGTATACTCATAAAACCAGTCGGCGCATTTTTCCACGATTTCAAGGGCCTGGTCATTTCCGGCAAAACGGTACATGTCCAAAAGCCCCATCATATTTTTGTGGCACACATACTGGGGCGCCCATATATTTTTCTTCCGCTTCAGCCAGTACAAATACTTTTCCGGAATGGGAAATGCCCAGCGACCCCCGTTTTCTTCCTGGCACCGGCCAATTTCAGATACAACATCGTCTGCTCTTTGACGGATCACCGAATCATTAGTCTGGGCATAGATCCGTGCCGCCGCGCTGAGCCAGCGGCCGGTAAATGTTCCCCGGATCTCGCTGGTGGGCGAATCCCATCCCCAGTGGATGCCTTCCGGCTTATGGGAATAGGATTTAAGCCCTGCCTCAAAATAATGGGAAAACAACAGATTTTCCGGTTTCAGGCGCAGCAGATAGGCCCGGTCCCGCTCCATACGTTTTTTTGCTTCCCCTTCCAGAAGCCGGGTCTGTCCGGCTAAAGGCCTGAGCATTTTATTCTGTAATACATCCATGTTCTATCTCCTCCAAATTTTATACAACCCTTGCCCAGGTCATTGTTGTGCCGAAAATTCCAGTGTATTTTCCAATACTGTTTCCTTGCCATAGATCCATAAAGGCACAGCATCGCCGCTTTCCAAAAGAACTGTTGTTTTATTCTCATCCACACAGACTTTAATATTACGTCCCCGGTAATGAACCTTAAACGTATAGGCCTTCCACGGGCCCGGAAGATACGGCGCCAGGTGCAGGCCATCCTCCTTCAGCCGCAGGCCGCCAAAGCCGTAAACCACAGCCATATAGTTGCCGCCCATATTGGCGGTATGGATCCCGTCCTTTGTGTTATGGTGGAGATTAAACAGATCCAGCTTTGCCGAATCCCCAAAATACTGGTACGCCTTTTCCCGCTCACCCAGCTTTGATGCAACAATACTGTAAATGCATGTAGACAGGGAAGAATCGTGAGTTGTCACGGTTTCATAGTAAGCAAATGAGCGGCGGATCGTTTCCAGATCCTGGGCATCTTCAAAAATAAAGTGGGCCAGCACTGTGTCCGCCTGCTTGCATACCTGGAAACGGTAAATATACAGCGGATGATAATGAAGCAGCAGCGGGAAATGATCCTTTGGCGTGTTGGCAATGTCCCATTTTTCTTTTTGTAAAAATGAATCATCCTGGGGATTGATCCCAAGTTCTTCATCGTAAGGCAGATACATGGCCTTTTCCGCCTGTTCAAAGCCCAGGATCTCCTCCCGGGTCAGGCCGATCTTTTCAGCCACCGGCGCCAGCTGTCCGGCTTCTTCCAAAAGCTCCCAAAAACGCACCGCCCAATGAAGGTTATACTGGGCGCAGGCATTGGTATAATAATTGTTGTTCACAATACACGTATACTCATCCGGCCCGGTTACTGCATTAATAAGGAAGCGTCCCTTGTGGAAATTTCCGGCGTCCATCCACAGCCTGGCAGTTTCAAAAACAATTTCTGCACCCTTTTGGGCAATATAATCAAAATCCAATGTGGCCAGATAATAAGCCACAACGGCGTAAGCAATGTCCCCGTCAATGTGGTACTGGGCAGAACCGGACGGGAAATAGCCGGAACATTCTTTTCCGGAAATAGTACGCCACGGATACAGGGCGCCTTTCTTATGACCCAGGATCCTGGCATTTTCCCGGGCTGCGTCTAAAATTTCATATCTAAAGTCAATAAGATTTCTGGAAATATCCGGATTGGTCAGGGTGAAAAACGGCTGCATGTACATTTCCGTATCCCAGAAATAATGGCCCTCATAGCCCTCGCCGGATAAGCCTTTGGCCGCCATATTGCCATATTTATCCCGGCCTGCGGACTGGATCAGCTGATACAGATTGTACCGGACCGCCAGGGCCAGATCGTCGTCTCCTTCAATATCCAGAGCAGATTGGTTCCAGAATACATCCAAATAGTCTTTCTGCCAGTCATACCACTGCTGCAGGGGTACTGACAAAGCTTCCTCCATGGCCCTGCGGGCGCCTGCGCAGCAATCTTTATACCGGACTGAGTCTGTGTAGATCGTATATTTTGTCAATGTCACCGTCTGTCCCTGTTGGATGGAGGTTCCGATTTCCCATGAAACATGATAGTCATTGGCATGGCAGGTCATTTTCGCCGGTACAGAACATATATTTTTAACATAGGTACATACAGATAATCTGGAGCTGACTGTATCCATGACCATCATGGATTCTCCCGGCGCCGGTGTTTCCATCATACGGCCCTTCAAATGAACAAAGCTTTCCCCTGCCACTCTCGGGTCATTGGGATTGCAGTAATTACGCACATCGCCGTTATGCTCCGAGATAAAGCACAGATCCCCGGAAAAGTTCAGCGCCCGGATCTCATATTCTATGGTAAATAACGGCAGCAGCTTAAATGACGTCATGCGACGTACCAACACCTGGATCTTATGGCCCTTTGTCGATGTCCAAACAACCCTGCGGCCTGTGATCCCTCTTGCCATGTCCAGGCTCCGGCTGCTTTCTTCTACAGTGCCTTCAAACATACTGAAGACTTCTCCGTTGATCTTTAACCGGATCGTCTGGGGATCGGCCACATTAAGCATGGTCTGCTTTTCCTCAATAAGGCCGCAAAGCTTTTCTGCCTGGGGCATTTTGGCAATGTCATAAAAGCCGTTAATATAGCTCCCCCGAATCGTATCATAATTTTCGGGATACCCTTCCTCAAAATTGGAGCGTACGCCAATATAGCCATTGGCATTATGAAAAATCGTTTCATTCACAAGACAGGATGGATTATCCAGATCCAAATCCCTGATTTCATACACCCATTGACTGCTCATCTTCTTAGTCCTTTCCTTACTTTTTCTATTTTCCATCTTCGCTGCTCATTAAGCACTGCCGGCACTGCTTTTGGGGATGTTGCTTTTTGCCTGATGCTTTTTCCCTGCGTCTTTTTTACCAGCTTCTTTTTGTATTTTTTACAAAAAGTGATTCAGTGACAGACTTATTTGTTTTTAGCTCTCCTTGGAGACTTTGACTGGCGCACTTCGGCTGAAAACGGCATTTTGTCCCATATGGCCGTAGAAATTTGCAGATGTGTTCGGCCCATATCAAAAAAACGTCTATTAGGGTCTAAATTTCCCCTTCAATGGTTAGACCCTAAATCGCAAAATCTCAATATAGGTCTAAGTATGATCCAAAATCTACGGCTGAAATCCACAAAATGTGAAATCAGGCCTAAGAAACAGGTTAAATTCTACGGCCATAGACGCAAAAATTGAAATCAGGGCCGAAAGCAGAAAAAATAGGTGATCCAATGACTTATGATCTATCATGATTATGGGACAAAAAGTCAAAAGGTCACAAATTTCATGTCTGCATGAAATTTATGACCTTTATGTTGCGCAAGGTTATCTGAAAAAAGTGCGGCGATAGGCCATGAGGGACACTTTGTAAGACACAAAGATCATCGCCCCGGCAGCGCCTGCCCCGCATATCCATAAAACCGACGGCCGGGCGACCAGATCTGCCATATTGATCTTTAAGGCCACAGAAACAATGTAGATCACTGCAACAGCGACCACCATAAGCACATAAACCATGGACGATACATTAATATTGCCTAAAAATCCGGCAAGAAGATTCATGGACGTTAAAAATGCGCCAATAATCAGCCCGGCAAGGATCAGGAGCAGGTAATCTAAAACCCCCTGTCCACCGGCAATAAAGCTGTGGATGATGCAAAACGGCACCATATAGACCAGATAAATGCCCTGGACGCAAAAGGCTGCCAAAAACCTTGCCCCTACCACTTCACCTGAAGAAAATGGCATCAGCCGGGTAAGAATGGCGCCGCTGTAATTGCTGTCCATATCCTTCATAGCCATAGGCATGGCGCTCATTTGCAGCGGCATGCATAAAAGGATATAGGCGCTCAGGCCGATGGCCGGCGTCCGGGCAGATATTCCCAGGAAAAATATAAACATAACCGCTTCGGTAATATAGCTGGACTTATTCATCCGGCGAAAATAGATCAAAAGATCTCTGAAGATCAAACCTTTCATACATGCTCCCCTTTCACATAAAACAGCATAATATCCTCAATAGAGGCTTTTTCCACATCCAGATCCCGAAAGTGCTCCATGGTTTCAAATTTATGATTTAAAAGCACCTTATAGGAAAACGGCTCCTTAATGTAGGCATCATAGTCTGACGGATCCAGCGCGTCAAAAAATGATTTTTTACAATGGAGTATGCCGTAGCTGTTATCCAGTTCCTCTTTGGAGCGGACAAACAGGATCCGGCCTTTGTGGATAAACATAATGTAATCCGCAATCTTATCCAGGTCGCTTGTAATATGGGTAGACATAAGCACTGCGTTTTGTTCATCCATAACAAACTCCTGGAGCACTGACAGGATCTCGTCCCGCATAACCGGATCCAGGCCGCTTGTGGCTTCATCCAGGATCAAAAGCCTTGGAGCAGACGCCAGGGCTGCGGCAAAATTCAGCTTAACATTCATCCCCTTGGACAGCTCCTTGATCCGCTTGTCTTTGGGCAGTTCAAACCGGTCCAGATAGGCGAAAAATTTCTCACTGCTCCAATTTTTATAAATCCGCTTCAGCATGGCATCCACATCTTTGCAAAATAAAAAGGGATTCTGGTTCACCCCGTCCATAACAACGCCGATCTGCTGGCGGATGTCCTTCACATCACTGTGATGGTCACGGCCGAAAATCTGTATATCCCCCGCATCTACAGCTATAAGATCCAGTATGGCTTTAATGGTCGTCGTCTTTCCTGCGCCATTTTCCCCGATCATACCAAGGATCATGCCCGCAGGCAGCGTAAAGCTTACATCGTTCAAAGAAAAATCTTTATAATGCTTTGTCACATGAGCCACATTCAATACATCCATCATTCATCCTCCTCATAAAACATGGTCAATATTCCCACCAGCCGGTCCAGCTCTATATGATTCTCCCGTCCGATCCGGGCCGCCTCATAAAGCTTTTCCTGGGCAATACGCAGCTGCTCCTCCCGGATAAAATCTTTGTTCCTGGCAGCCACAAAGGTTCCCTTTCCGGCGACAGTGGTAATAAAGCCGTCCCTTTGCAGATCCTCGTAGGCATGCTGGGCAGTGATCACGCTAATATGCAGATCCTTGGCCAGCCCCCGCATGGACGGCATGGGATCGCCGCTTTTAAGCTCTCCCCGCATGATCATCCCTTTGATCTGGGATGTGATCTGCTCATAAATAGGTTTTTGGCTGTTGCTGCTTAAAATGATCTCCAAATCATCACCTCACTGTGCTTTCTCTATATCATGTTCTTCGTGTACATGAGTGTACTTACTGTACATATACTGTACTTATTTGATAAGTACAGTATACGCGTTCATCATGACTCTGTCAATACCGGACTGTTACAAAAATGAGACATTATAAATTTTTTTTGAAATATTACTGAAACTTCATGGGAATATGATATTATATAGAAGGATGAACAAACTTCAAGACTTAAGACAATATTCAGGAGGTATGCATCCATGTCCGCAGCAGTTACATTTATCAGAAAAAACGTGATTACCATTACAGGACTTACCATTTTGATCATCCTGGCAGCCATTGGGGCTGCTTCCGGTATATTTTCTTCCCAGGAACGACTTGAGCAGTTTCTGGCCCAGGCCGGCGTGCTGGCGCCGGGAATCTTTTTGCTGATCCAGATCATCCAGGTGATCATTCCCATTCTTCCCGGCGGCGTCACATGCCTGATCGGCGTGGTGGTTTTCGGTCCGGTATGGGGATTTGTATATAACTATGCCGGCCTTGTCATCGGTTCCATTATCAGCTTTTTACTCATACGCAAGTACGGCAGGGCTTTGATCTTAAAGCTTGTTTCAGAAAAAAACTATAATAAATATATCGGATGGCTTGAAAAAGGAAAAAAATTCCAGATCCTTTTTGCCGCAGCCATTTTCCTTCCCGGATTTCCTGATGATGTTTTATGTATGCTGGCCGGCCTTTCCGGCATGTCCTTTGGACGTTTTACTCTTATCATGCTTTTATGCCGCCCTATATCCCTGATCGGGTACAGTGTAGGCTTTAATGCATTTACCGCATTATTTTAAAGCTGCCGCCGTTTTCGGCGGCACTGTTATTTTAAGATGGAGGTTATCAGCTATGGATTCTGTCATTGTAAAGATCCGGGGATTAAAAAAATATTATGGAACAAAAGACACCCTTGTCCGGGCTCTTGACGGCATTGACCTGGACATTGAAAAAGGAACATTTACCGCCATTGTAGGCGCCAGCGGCAGCGGAAAGTCTACCTTGCTCCACATGATCGGCGGACTGGATACCCCTACCGAAGGCAGCGTTATTGTCAGCGGCAGGAACCTGTCCCAGCTTTCCGGGGGACAGCAGCAGCGGGTGGCCATTGCCCGGGCCCTGTGCGTTAAACCGTCGATCCTGCTGTGCGACGAGCCTACAGGAAATCTGGATACCCGTACAAGTCAGGATGTTCTTGGGCTTTTAAAGGCATGTCATGTCCGTTTCCACCAGACGATGATCATGATTACCCACAATGAGGAAATTGCCCAGCTCTCCGACCGTATCCTTCATATTGAGGACGGACGGCTTGTGCGCAGAAAGTGGGGCGAACCATGTCTCTGACCAAAAATAACAACATAAAGCCATTAAAGCGTATGGCCAGAAAAAGCATCAAGGCCCATCCCTGCCGCTCCTTTGCCATTATCCTGGCAGTCTTTATATGCAGCGCCGTTATGATCTTTATGCCCCTTGGCAATACCATTTCCCTGATTGCAAATTTTTCTTACAGCATGCTCCAGGAGCATGTTATGTTTGTCAATGCGGATGCAGCTCAGGTCCAGACTGGCGGGAGTCCCTGGGAGGCTTCGCCCGGGCTGATTCTTGGATGCTTTCCTTCAGAATATGGGGAGGCAGCCATTGATGAAGTTCTGCCTTTAACGATGTCTGGGCCTTTGTCTCAGAAACGGTCAGATCCGCCAGCTTATCCAGCTTCATCAGCAGCTTGGAATCCAGCGTATCCTCATCGTCCCGGCTTTGGGGGAGCTTTCCCTGAGAAAGCTGGTCCACATAATCGCCGATGCATTGTAAAAAATCAACCACCTGCCTGCGCAGCGCCTTCCACAGCAGCCCCCCGGTCCCTGCCAGAAGCAGATCCATATTCTGCTCATAAAACCCTCCCATCCATTGACGCGCGCCCTTAAACTGTGTTAATATGCTTTCATGGAGGCGTTCACATCATGAAAAAATTTAAAAGAATCAAAAATGATCCTTTACAGATCATCGGAAGTATCGTCGCTGTCATCGCCGCCTGGTTCATCGGCATGGCTGCGGTAAAGTATTTCCAGACAGGGACCTTTGAAATCTCATTTTTCGGCCTGATCAGCGGAAACATTGCCCTGGCCATCTGGATCGTCCTGTTTATTGCAGGTCTGGTCTGCGTACTCATCACTCAGCCGCCGGTAAGAAAGATGCGCCGTTTAAGCGACGAAGAAAAGGAAGAATTTCAGAAAAAATAGTGATATACAGCTCCGGCGGCGGTCATTCCCATGACTGCCGCCGGAGCTGTGTTTATTTCTTCTCTGCGGATTTTTCGGCGGCTGACATATCCACCCGCTCCACATAGCCTTTCTTCATTTTGCTGC
>DVIT01000020.1 GCA_018711005.1 Candidatus Scybalocola faecigallinarum
GGATGACATCCGAGGACATTCGCCATATGAGCGAGGATGCGCTGCTGGATATGGATTATTTCTTAAATGAAGATGATCCGTTTGACGATGGTTTTGGCGAAGAAGGTTTTTATATCTTCTGATTCTGCCAATGTCTTATTGTCATGCCCAAACACATGTTTATCTAACATATGTTCGATGAACATGTGTTCCTTTTTTGACTGCTCCAAAAACGCAATTTCCTATAAAGCGAAAATAGCCGCCAACTACCGCAAATAGTTGACGGCTGCCTCAGATGAGGTAAGTCATTAATTATCATTAGGGGGTAGGCCGCTTTTCTGGTTTTCCCCTTTTCTACTATTACTATAGCACATCCCTTGTTAAGGTTCAAGGGACAAATTTCTTAAGTTTCTGCAGGATTATACGTATCCGTTCGTCCAGCTGATCTGTTATTACGGAAGTTTGACAGCTGAATAAAAACCGGATTAGATAATTGGCACATTTTACACAAAAACTACGGCTGCGACAATTTTTCATGTCTCAACCGTAGTTTTCTAAGATCTATAAGGCTTTTTTATAAATCCCCAAACTTCTTAAAGCTGTCCTGAAGCAGCAGATATTGCTCCCACGGAATATTTTTTAATATCGACTGTCGTTCCGTAAACTGTTCGGCAGCTGTTCTTACAGAAAAATAAACATCAAATTTCGCCTTTGTGACAAAACGGCGTTTTGACAAATATCTTTGTTGTGGGTCAACAGAATCAACGAAAACATTTCCCTGATTAATGATCGCCCTATCATAGTTATCTGTCTCGGCAATAGCATTCAGTAAAAATATCTCCATAGCGCCCGTCTGTTCAAATGGGATTACCAACAGTAAAATATCCACAGATATATATTGCCCCTGACCATTCGCCATGGTACATGGAATCCATTCATCATTCGTTATGGCCTGGTTTGTCTGAACGTATCGGTTTACTATAATTCTTTGAATTTCCCGACAGAAATCTTCCTCTGTCTCTAACTCATCCCGGTCTGTCAAAATAACAATCTTATCATATTCTTCATGCTCCGCCGCAAGGCTGTTACGTTCAAGAATCTTATCAAATTTATTGAGGATCTGACTAGCGCCGCCACAGCCGCCTATGCATACAGATCTTCCGCCCTTTTTTAATTTTCTAAATGTCTTAAACATCGTTCGAAGTGGCGGCTTTTCTGATGTATCTTCCCATTGATACGCATTTCTTAAAAAATATTGCAGAAGTACAGAATCTGTCGAACCTTCACAAATAATAATACTGTTCATTTATCTCAGCTCCAATCCCATTTCATCCTGCACTTCCACCGCTTTCTCACCAGTTAGTCTTCTTGCCGTAATTTTATTAGCAGTTTTATAAAGGGTATAAAGCGCTGTATGAGCCCTTACTTTTTCAGAACATTTCAGGACCTTATCAATAGCCTCTTTACTATGCGATGTGAGAAATACCTGAACATTTAACTTAAGACAAGTTTCTAATATCCAACGAAAAGTTCTGTCCATCGCTGAGGTATGGATAGCAGTTTCAAATTCATCTAATAAAAGAATGCCATTTTGCGCTTTTAAAACAGCACTCATCAGCAGAATAGCCTTCTTCATACCATCGCCGTATACATTAAGAGGCAATGCCTCCTTACAGGACCTGGATAATATTTTATAAATTCCTCTACCCGAGTATCTGCTGTCATTATCATAGTTAATACTGATAATACCTTCATCATACTCCTTTAATATATCAAGCATCTCATCATAAAGCTCCGGGTATTTTAAAATATCTGTCAGATAAACCCGTCCCTCAGCATGCCTTGATGGAGAAATATATATAATGTTACGTTCATCTTTTCTCCTCACAACTTTGTTATTTTTATATATATTACGGCGCTGGCCTTCTGCAATACATGCTTGTCCCGCAAGTTCATCATTTAATATGATCTGCACATCAATTTTGGGAACAATTAATATGCTATCATCTAAAACTTCCTCATCCGAAATGCGAAAAATCCCCGCCAAGTCATTATATTCTTCTTGGGACATTTCTTCTTCTCCTTGTACAGCTGTAAGGACAACGTGATCTCTGTTTTCAGATTCCTCCCGGGAATTGTGCACAATGTATTCGACTCTCTTTTCATCTTTATTAACATCAAAAAGATCATAAAACCCTTCATAATAGGAAAAAGAATCCAGCCTCAATGGCTGAGTCGTATCTCTGCGCAGTAAACTCCCCCAAACTCTAAGATCTCCGGGATCCGCATAGCTTTGTATAATCTCCAATACACTTGTCTTGCCGCAGTTATTATCTCCGGTTAAAATATTAATCGGAGAAAGATCTGACAACTGCAAGGAAGAAATTCCTCTAAAAGATTTTATATCTAAATTTTTAATATATACCATCCGTTTTCCCTTTCTAAATTTTTATATTGCAACATCAAGCATATGGTCTGCCCAACCAATGGACATGAGACATGAACACCATTCCCCAGAATTAACTTTATATGTATCATAACACAAAATCAGGATACAGAAAATAACACTTACTGATTTTATTTCATTGATTTAACCAGATTTCCGGACAGCCTCTGACCAGTCTTTCAAAAAACAAATGCCCTCCGGCCGCAAAATTATGTTTCCGCGTCCGGAGGGTGTCATTTTCTAAAACAGCACCTTCCCCATATCTGCCATAAGCTGGAGAAGATAATTGTTATTGTAAATAAAACTAAGGATCACACTGTCGTTGATCTGTGAAAAAATATACTGTCCCCAACCGGTAGATGAGAAGATCGTTACAATAATGCAGGCAATCCAAAGGTATACGGCGCCGTTAAGCAGACCGAAGAAAAAACCGCCGATCTTATTCAGCCCGTTGATCACCGGAATACGGCTGAGCATGTCCAGCATACAGCCTACAATCCGCAGGACAATATAGATTACAAGAAAACATACTAAAAGGGAGATCGCATTTAAGATCAGAACAGTAATATAATTGGATACATATTCCGAAAACTCTGAAATGCCCAACGCCTCATACATTTGGGCATTGTTGTTGCTCTTAAGCAGATCCTTGATAAAATCCGGCATATTTTCCATTTGGTCAATGGTTTCCATCTGCTGGCTGACCCCTTCGGCAGAAGTCTGCAGCTGTTCATCCAGACTGCTTTGAATACTGTCATGGATATTAGTATAAATGGGCGTCTGCCGCAGCAGACGCGTGCCATAGGGCATGATCTGAATAGCCAAAACAATGGCTACCACCAGGGCAAATGTAGAAAACACGGACTTTACAAGTCCCCGTCCAAGCCCGGCAAAAGCACTGACAATTAAAATAATAATCGCTATAATTAAAACCAGATTCATTTTTCAGCTCCTTTTCTTCTGTGTCAGGTAACTGTTCAGACGCCTCGCGCCTGATGTGATGTCATTCTATCGGAGACGGATTTCCTGGATCGCACTGCTTGTAATCAGGATATACTCGTCTGCGGTGTTTTTAGGCAGCAGATTAATCACCGGCTCATTAAACGTATAACTGAACTTTTCTTTTCCGCTGTAAGTATAAATCACACATTCACTGTCATTATACAAGATGATCTCCTGGTTGGTGCTTGTGATCGTCTCATATTCAAAATCAAAATCCTGCTCCATATACAAGCGTCCGGCCGTCGTATACACCGCCATATGATATTTCGCCGGTGATTCTTCCTCAGATGTTTCTGTGTTATTCCGGAAAACAAAACCAATATATTTATCCGAAACAAACAGACTCTTGATCTCCCTCCCAAAGTTGGTCTCACTGATCAGCTCCGGATAGTAATGCATTGAATAAAGGACAAAGTTTTCTTCGCCATAGGCTGCAATGGTGCTGTTGTCCAGAAATTCAATTTTGGGGAAAATACCGTCATAGTCAAAGGTTCCCATAATATGGTCCACTTCGTTTGCTCCTGCTGTCCCAAAATTATAAAATACAATATTAGTGGACGTTGTGCCTTCGGCTACGTTTAAATAGCTGACTGCCAGCTTTTCTCCGTCCTCAGACAGAGCAAAATCCAAAGGATAGCCCATATCGCTGATGGATGTGCGGATATCCACCAGTTCCTCACCATTGCTGCTGTAAAGGGAAATATAGTTTGCTCCATTTTCAGTCATTATAACAGAGACAACTCCCTGCGATGCCACATCCAAATCCAGGATAGGATAGGATGTCACAATACTTCCCACCTGCCCCGTCTGATCAAAAATACGGATCTGATTGGAACCAATGTCTCCGATTGCCAGATAATTCCCGCAAGTCACAGCCCGCGCTGATGCCATTTCAAAAGACTGGTTCCACACAGTCTCTGACAGGTTCTCTGAATAGGAAACACCGTCCTTGCTGTAACGCAAAAGGCCGTCGCCCATGACCTGATAATTTACGGTAACATTATCTGTTTTTTCTATACTGCTGATGATCTCAAAATTTTGATAGGCAAGGCTCTGATGGATCAGCCCGCCGATCAGGACAGCAGCCACTGCAATGATACCGATATAAAAAATCTTATTCAGCGCAGACATTTCTTTAATTTTTTCCCGTTTTTCTTTAAACGTGTCCTTTAGCTTACTGTACTTTTCTTTGGCAAATTTCATATAAATATCCTTTTCCCGGAGTCTGAAGCTTAAGAAAATATTCTCCAAGCTCCAGACCCTGATATAAGATCCAGCTGTCATCAAAGTTGCTTTTTTAACCGACAGTCTCCCTCTCTGCGGCTCGCCCGGCGTGTTCTACTCTGCCCCGCCGGGCTTGACTTCGTGTGCCTTGCGGCACACTCAGTCACGGGCTTCGCCCGGCGTGTTCTACGCTACTCCGCCGGGCCGACTTCGTGTGCCTTACGGCACACTCAGTCACGGGCTTCGCCCGATGTTCAGTCACTCATAGGTATCCGTCTGCAAGCAGCCGATACCTATGCGTTCCTTCACGCCCGGCTCATTGCTACGTGGACATTTTACCACAGAATGGGGGGTTTGTATAGTTTTTTGAAGTTATGGGAGGTTCAGGGTCATTCCGGGGTAGATTTTATCGGGGTCTTCGATCTGGTTCATTTCCTGGATGATCTCAATGTATTTGTAGTCATCATAAAAGCGTTGGGTGATGGCGGCGAGGGTATCGCCGGCCTGGACCTCATACTGGCGGATCACGTTTTGAACAGGGACGTCGCTTTCTGAGGTTTGAGAGCCGCTGCTGTAAACAGTCTGGCCGGTTGCGTCGGACTGTGCATATTCGTCCGCTTCCATATCGTCAGAGACAGCGTCGGCATCATCTGCGCTGACAGCAATGTCATCCTGGGAAACTTCGGTCTGGGAAGCGCCTGCCTGAGCGCTGTCACCCGCTTCAGCACCCGCCTGATCCACAGCATCGGTCTGACCATCGGCCTGAGCGATCACTTCATTTTGCGTGCCTTCTGCCTGAGCCGCATCATTATCTTGCCCACCGTCAGCCTGGGCCAGATCATCTCCTGAGGCCGCCTGCGTCTCAATGTTGCCCGATGCCACATCCACAGGAACGGTCTCGCCCTGGGAAGTAGTGCTTGTTTCCGTGGCCTGATTTCTGTTCAGCTGTGTAAACCCGAAGATCAGGGCAAATAAAACCACAAATGTTGCCGCTACAGAGCCTGCCCGCCGCAAGCCTGGAAGCAGTTCCCTGAAAACAGAAGTCTCCTTTTCTTTCTCCCCGGAGTCCTTTTTCGCAAAGGCCGCTGTACCAGCCCCCGCTTTCCGGGCTTTGCCATCCCCGGAAGGATCTGCCGGATCGCCGGATGCGCTGCGTTTTTTAGAAAGCCAGGCAAAGCGTCCGTTTTCTTTCGTCTTTTGGGTCTGACGGCGCTCCAAAACTTCCTCCCGTTTTTTCAAAAATGCATTGCTTTCTGCGGTTTCACTGCTTTCTCCGGATTTATGATCCACCATATAATTTTGCATATCCTCGTTGCGGTCATAATAAATATAATATCCGTCCTGCCGCACCAGATTTCCCTGATCATAAATATAAAACGCCTCATCATTGTCCAGGGGATCAACAATAAACAGAGCCTTATCGACCCCCGGAAAGTTATCCACATGGATTTTTGTTATTTGATCATTTATCCCCAAAGATTTTCCCGGTCTTGTGAGAAACCATCCCACAATTTCCGTGTTGTGGAAATACTGGCCGATCTCGTCATAGATCTGTGTCCATATCTCGCTTGTAAATACGACCTGATCTTCCTGCACCACCACATTTTTAGCTTCTACTGCCCCGTCAATAAAAGCCACCGTATCCTCTTTATTTTTACCGAGCCTGCCTAAAAGCACAGCCAGACGCTGCTGATCCGCGGATTCGCGGGCTATCTGATTAATGTATGTAATCACGTAATCCTCAACGTAAATTTTTATTTTTTCCCCTGGTTTTCCCACCTGACGGATATTTTTAGGCAGCTTCAGATTATTTTTCTCCTCGTCATACTTCATCTCTATCATAGTCTCACCTTCCTCGCTGTGATCATAGCATAAAAGAGAAAAATACTTTATCAAAAGCTGTCACCCCAAGATCACAACATTTCCAGAGATTTCGCAGGATCGTTTACAGGGAATGATTAAAAGATCAAAAATCCGTCAAGACTATTTTCAGAGATTTCATGGCCGAATGGCTGAATAGAACCGTAAAAATAGCAATTTATAAGAAAGGACTCCACATATGAACACCTATTTATGGCTGGATTGTGAAAATGAGACAGCTTCCGCCACTTTAAACCGGGAGCTTTGCCGCATGCTTTCAAGTCCAAGGTTCAGGAAGCGGCATGGCCGGTATCCTGTGATTTTTTTATGCATCGGCACCCCAAAGATCCCGGGGGACTGTCTTGGTCCGTGTCTTGGCAGCCTTTTGTCCAAATACACGGATTTCTGCGTGATGGGAACCTTAAGCGCCCCGGTCCATGCAGGGAATCTGAAAAAAATAAAAGCCCGCCTGCGGCGGGATTTTCCACACTCTATCATTATCGCTATCGACGCTGCCATCGGCACCGCCGGCCAGATGGGATATATCACACTGCGCCGGGGCCCTTTAAAACCGGGTCTGGGCCTTGGAAAAAAGCTTCCTCCCATAGGACATATCCAGATCACAGGGGTTTTTCAAGAGATGTACGGCAGCCATGCGCAAAAACAAATGGAAAACTACTGTTTATGTCTGTTTAAAGGATTATCCTCCCTTTTCACAGCTGACTTATAGCTGCATTGTTACCGAAAAACGGTCATGAGTTTACATTTTCTTTGCAAAAATATAGATTTCCTTAAAGTTTTATTAAGATTTAATCTTTTAGACATATTTTAGACACAGTTTCGTCACATTTTCCTGCTATCATAACACTTGTAGGAAGATTTTTCATACACATTCATAACCCCTCTCGATGAGGCTCCGAATTTATTCGGAGCCTCATCCCCTTTCTCAAAGCCAAAATCATCTCAAGGCTTATTTTTTTTCCTGTTTTTTATAACTCCACCCGTCCGTCCAAAGCTCTTGAAAGAGTTACTTCATCAATATATTCCAGGTCGCCTCCCACAGGGACGCCGCTGGCGATACGTGTGACCTTGATCCCGGCCGGTTTGATCAGCTTGCTGATGTACATAGCCGTTGTTTCCCCTTCCAAACTGGAATTGGTGGCAATGATCACTTCCTCTACATCCCCCTGAAGACGGTGCATCAGTTCTTTTAAACGGATATCTGCCGGCCCGATGCCAAGCATAGGCGAGATGGCGCCATGAAGAACATGATAAACCCCATGATACTTTTGTGTCTTTTCATAAGCTGCCAGATCCCGGGGTGTCTCCACCACCATAATCGTCTTTTTATCTCTGGACTCATCTGAGCAAATGGGACAGATCTCCTGATCCGATAAATTACAGCAGCACTGACAATACTTTACATTGGTCCGGGCATCGATAATGGCCCGGGACAGACTTTCCACCTGGTCCACCGGCATATTCATAATATGAAAAGCCAGCCTTCCGGCTGACTTTGCACCAATTCCAGGCAGCTTTGACAATTCTTCAATTAAATGAGTAATTTGTCCGCTGTATAAATTCATTATAATCCGAAACCTCCCAGACCGCCAAGGCCCCCGGTGATCTTAGCCATAGATTCCTGGGACAGCGCTTCCATCTGGCGGAAAGCTTCGTTCGTTGCTGCCATAATAAGATCTTCAAGCATTTCAATATCATCCGGATCCACAACCTCAGGAGAAAGCTTTACGGAAACTACTTCCTTCTTACCAGACACCCGAACGGTTACTGCACCGCCGCCGGCTGTAGCCTCTACTTCCTTTTCTTCAAGCTCTTTTGTTGCTTCTTCCATCTGGCGCTGCATTCTCTGAGCCTGCTTCATGAGGTTATTCATATTTCCAGGCATACCGCCCGGAAATCCACCACGTTTTGCCATAAAAATCGCTCCTTTCCTTATCTATACTGCCGTGCCCTGTGCATCCCCGTTTTTTCCGGACAGGCCGCAGGACTTGTTCCATTGTACTAATCTTCAAATGCAAAGTCAACACCTGAAAGATTAACTTTGCCGGGAATAAAAAATTCGCTGTTTTCCTGCTTTTGTTCTTCTAAAAGCGTAGGAACAACCTCCACGCTTTTCCCAATACGGGCTGCGATTGCTTTTTCCAGCTCCTGTCGGTGGCTCTCCTGGTCAAAGTAGCCTTTATGCATAGCCTCTGTAAAGCCTAAAATCAGACGGTTATCACTGCCCTGAGCAACCTGGGCATTTTTAAGCATTACCCCCATGCTCAAAGGCACATCGGAAATGATCCGGCCCCATTCGCCAATGACCGCCCGAAGATCCTCCGGCATTGCTTTAGGCACACTGCCTCCGGCGCTGTCCGGCGAAGCTCCTCCAGACACAGAGCCACCTGTATAAGAAGCGCCCTGCCCGCCGCCCGGCGCGCTGTTGCTTCCGGATGCCACAAACGTTCCGGATGCCATCTGACGCTCCAAAATGCTCATACGTTCCGCCAGGGCTGCGATCTGGTCCTCCAGGGCTCCGGACCGGCCTTCCATCGACGGCTGACACAGCTTCACCAGCGCCACTTCAATAAGCACCCGCTTCTGACTGGAGTAGCGGATCTGTCCGGACAGTTCGGAAAATACCCGGATATACCGCATCACCTTTTCCGAATGGATCGTCTCAGCTTCTTCCTTTAAGGCCGCCAGATTTTCCGAAGAAATATCCAAAATATCTTCCAGATCTTCAGATCCCTGGACGAGAAGGAGATTACGCATATACCAGATGAAATCGGTCACAAACTGGGACAGCTCCCGTCCCTGGATCACCACTTCCTCCAAAAGCCTTACCGCGTCTACAAACTCTCCCTGGTCAATGTGGCGCAGCATCCGGCTGAACACAGAAGTGTCCACAGCGCCAAGGACTTCCAGCACATTATCATAGGTCAGCCGTTCGCCCAGATAAAAGGCCACACACTGATCCAAAAGGCTTAAGGCATCACGCATGGAACCGTCAGCGGCACGGGCAATATAACGCACCGCCTTATCTTCCACATCCAGATTTTCCCGCCGGATCAGGTCAAACAGTCGTCCTGCAATCGTATCTATAGTGATCCGCTTAAAATCGTATCTCTGACACCGGGATAAAATAGTTATAGGAATCTTATGGGCTTCTGTCGTCGCCAGGATAAAGATGACATATGACGGCGGTTCTTCCAGGGTTTTTAACAGTGCGTTAAAAGCGCCTATAGAAAGCATATGAACCTCGTCGATAATATAAACCTTATACTTTCCTTCTGTAGGGGAATAGGTCACCTCATCCCGGATCTCACGGATATTGTCAACGCCGTTGTTGGAAGCTGCATCGATCTCGATCACATTCATGGATGTCTGCTGATTAATGGCCCTGCACATCTCACATTCATTGCAGGGGCTCCCGTCTACGGGATGGAGACAGTTAACCGCCTTGGCAAAGATCTTGGCCACAGTAGTCTTTCCTGTTCCCCGTGTCCCGCAAAATAAATATGCATGTCCGATCCGGTCTGCTTTTATCTGATTTTTTAATGTAGTAACAATGTGGTCCTGTCCTTTAACTTCGTCAAATTCCGAAGGACGCCACTTTCTGTAAAGTGCCTGATAGGACATCTTTCTTTTCCTCTTTCCTGTTAGTCGCCAAAGCAGATACCCAGATCTTTTGCCTGACAGATGATCTCAGAATTGGGATCTACCATTTTAAGCTTTCCGGCTACATCCTTTAAGGCTACCGGTACAATGGTATCGCCTTTAAAGGCCACCATGTAGCCATACTTTTCCTCAATAATCAGCCGGGCTGCTGCTGCTCCCAGTCTGGAAGAAACAACGCGGTCATAGGAATCCGGGCTGCCGCCTCTTTGAGTATGGCCCGGAACTACGATACGAACCTCCTGTCCAAGGGCATCGCCGATCTGCTTGCCGATCTCATAGGATACGGAAGGGAACGGACTTGCTGCTTTTTTCTTGGCAAGTTCCTTTTTGGACAACTTGGCATCTGCTTTGGAAATAGCGCCTTCGGCCACAGCCAGAATAGAGAAGCGCTTGCCCATTTTATTTCTCCGTTTGATGGC
The DNA here is from genome assembly GCA_018711005.1 of Candidatus Scybalocola faecigallinarum. Taxonomy (GTDB): domain Bacteria; phylum Bacillota; class Clostridia; order Lachnospirales; family Lachnospiraceae; genus Catenibacillus; species Catenibacillus faecigallinarum. The sequence continues at coordinate 10,615 of DVIT01000020.1, forward strand.
TGCTATAACATGGTCAATATCATAAGGAATTTCCGGCAGGAGGATAATGTCTGCGCCTCCGGCAATACCGGCATGAAGGGTAAGCCATCCAACCTTATGTCCCATAAGCTCTGCAATAAATACACGGCCGTGGGAAGATGCTGTTGTATGGATGCAGTCAATGGCGCTGGTAGCAATATCTACCGCGCTCTGGAAACCAAAAGTCATATCTGTTCCGTAAATGTCGTTATCAATAGTTTTTGGCAAAGATACAATATTTAATCCTTCTTCCCGAAGAAGATTGGCTGTCTTTTGGGTGCCGTTGCCGCCAAGGATGACAAGACAGTCCAGCTTAAGGTTGCGGTAAGTTCTTTTCATCGCTTCAACCTTATCGAAACCATTTTCTCCGGGAACACGCATAAGCTTAAACGGCTGCCTGGAAGAACCCAGGATCGTTCCGCCTTTGGTCAGAATCCCTGAAAAATCAGCCGGTTTCATCAGCACATAATCATTATACATAAGACCTCTGTAGCCTTCCTCAAACCCAAAGATCTGGACATCATCATTATAATAGTTATAAAGTGTTTTGGCCACGCCTCTCATTGTGGCATTTAATGCCTGACAATCTCCGCCGCTGGTAAGCATTCCTATCTTCTTCATCCTTATCCCATCCTTTCTTTGACCATGCCGTGACCTTTTACGGCATCCAGGTTATCCCTCAGGGATTTCTTTGACCATGCCGTGTCTTTTTACGGCATCTGATGTATCCCCCTCAGGGATTTCTTTATCTTTTATCATATCGTAAATGTGTTTTTATTTCAATCGGTTTTGGAAGTTTAAATTATTAATTAGTGACTATTCAGCCTTGCCCGGCCGGATGCATGGCTGAATAGTTACACTAATTAAAAAAGCCTTACTTCAATTTGAAGAAATAAGGCTTTTGATTTCTGAAATCATCTATTCTATTTTTTAAATCCGTGCGTCTTGCTTCGAATCACACCCATAGACGTTACCTGTACAGTTAACTCGGCCCAGGCGCCCTCACGGCACACAGGAGTTCCTGCTTAGTGCTGCTCCATTCCTGACCTGACACGGTTCACAGGTTCCTGTTGCGTAAGACCCAGGCGTCAACGCCACTTATACAGGGCTGCTCTACAAATAATGACCCTCGGCAAAGACATCACCCCTGCTGTAGCGGATTGCAGGTACAGGGCACCGCTATCTCCCCGGCTGCACGGAAGCTTTATGACATCTTTACTTAAGCTATTAATAAATCTGATTTTACTTATGCCTAACTAGTATAGCGTTTTTTATCCGTATTGTCAAGGCAAAAAAACAGCCGAACAGCTTTGACGAGCAAAATATATTCTGTTTATATAAAGAGCGTTTTTTGGCTTTTTTGCTCGTTGTATCTGACTGACAGTCCTCAAAAAAGCCGAACTTCCCCTCTGCCTTTTTATTGCACCTTTCTTTT
>DVIT01000002.1 GCA_018711005.1 Candidatus Scybalocola faecigallinarum
ACTGGCTACCCGGACGCTTACTTTGTTCAATTAGGTCAAATCGAAAATGGTGTAAACGAAGGGGCAGTTCACTGGAATGCCAAAACTGCTTTTTCGTTTACCCCATCATCGATTCTAACCTAAAGAATTTACACTTATGAGTGTATTTTGTTTTTTATACGCAAACTTGCTTCTATGTGCATAATCCAATGTCTTGAAAACGGCATTTGTATTAGTCCCCGTATATCTTTACCGAACCAATAATCAATAAGCCAAATTGCATTTTCATCGTTACTTACAACATTCAATGATTTTAAACATTTTTTTCTTTCTTCTGATATTTTCTTTTTCAATTCATCATAGGATAAACTGCTGATTATCTTCTCGGTGCTATCCTTTACCTCAAAAATATATGAATAAAGTTCCTTCACGTTAAGCTGTTTTGAAAAGTCCGCAACCTGCTCTTTTACAAGTTCATTTCCTGTTGTGATTATAGGAGAATTGATGCGTTCCTGATAATTGCCCGAAAAAAAAATCTGCTTGCTTTCACTTATCAATGTGTGTGCAACGATGTCTTCAATACGGAAAATATGCCAAATTGAATATGCTATTGTTTTGCTATGGTAGCCGTCTGCATTTATAAATGGAATTGCATTAAAATCTTCTCTGGTTAATTCCTCATTAAATGATATTAAGGTCTCCATTAACTGATTTCGCAAATCAAATAATGTATCAATACCCGCTTTATATGTATCTTTCTTTTTAATTTGCGTTTGCATTGTTTTATTTAGTTCAGACCATATCTTATTCACAATAAATTTCCCTCCAACAATTCCAATCTGTCGCCTGATCTTTTCTTCATATTATATCACTCGATTATTTCCATGTCATTGTCTTTCTTGCTCATACAAAAAGAGCGGAAAACCATCTGTCCGCTCCCTTTCCAACCGCCTCTACTTATGATACGGCTCCCCGCAAATAATCCTGTAGCCCCGGTAGATTTGTTCCAGCAAAATGACCCGCATCAGCTGATGGGGGAAGGTCATTTTAGAAAAGCTGAGCTTAGCGTCTGCCCGGGATAAAACCTGGGGAGACAGGCCCAGAGAGCCGCCAATAATGAACTGTATATGGCTGGTTCCCCCAATCCCCAGCTGGTCTATCTTTTGGGCAAACTGCTCAGATGAAAGCATTTGGCCGTTAATGGCCAGGGCGATCACATAGGCGTCATCCCGGATATTTTTCATGAGCCGCTCCCCTTCTTTTTTCAGGATCTGAGCGGTCATTGTATCGCTTGCGCCGTCCGGCGTTTTCTCATCGGCCACTTCCACAATTTCCAGGCGGCAATAACGGCTCAGCCTTTTTGAAAATTCATCAATGGCCTGTACATAAAATTTTTCTTTGACCTTTCCAACTGTAAGTAATGTGATCTTCATCGCCGGTCGCCCCAATGTTTAATAATATAAGTTGCTAAAAATACCACAATGATCAGCGGCAGGAAAAATGCCACAATACGGGTAATCGCCACCAGGATCACAATAACTACCAGAAGGATAATGGCAATCGTCCCATAAAGCTTCAGCTTGTCCGGAGTAACCTTTCCGTGGGAGGAACGATCTTTCCGGGAAGATGTTCCGGAGGCCGATGTGTTTTCATAGCCTCTGGAGGCAGCGCTGCCTTCTGTCTTTTTTCTGGCAGCCGCATCAACAATGCTCCGGCCAATGATCCGGGGATCGCCAAGGCTTTCCACCACAGCCCTTTCACTCATGCCGCCGGACGCCTGGTCACTAATGTATTTGTCATAATATCTTATGGAATCTTCCACCTCTGGGGCACTGACCTGTCCGGTGAGATAGTCCCGCAATTCCTTTAAAAATTCATTTTTACTCATATATACCGCCTTACTTTTGTAAATTACGCTCAAAACGCTCAAAATAACCGATCAGCTGCCCATTTTCATCCCTTACAGGGTTAATATACTTACGCTCATTATACACGCTGACGCCAAGGTAGATCTCATTGCCGTGGTTTTTAAGTTTTTCTACTGCTGCAATAAGCATTTCTTTGGATTTTTCGGAATGGCATTTAAAAATCGACTGACCGATCAGATCGTCATAGCCCCGTACTGTGTAATAATGATATTTGGCTTCACGGTTCATATAACGGATAATGTGATCCGTGTCCACAAATACGATCCGGTACGGAATACTGTCAAGAATATATGCCATCATTTCTTCTCTGTTCATATTAAAAACATCCTTTCTGGCGGCTGCATCTTTGAGGAATATTCCATTTTTCAAAGACGCGGTTGACCATATCCACATCCATGGATGAAAAATTCCCTACAAAGGCAACGCCCATTTTATCAAAATTTATATACTTCTGCATAAACCCGCTCACATCCTCTGCTGTGACTGCATCCACATGAGCCGCGGTTTCCTCAATGGTTTCCGGCGTTTCATTATAAAGCCATGCTTTCGCATTGGTTTCCATCCGGTCATGGGTACTTTCCGCTGCCATATAAAGCTCAGTACGGATCTGCCGTTTTGTCAGCCACAGCTCATGTTCACTAACAGGCTCCCGCTTCATACGGTCAATCGCTTTAAGTACGGCATCCAGCACCTGGTGGGTCTGTTCCGGGGCCATAGCCGCATAAACCTGGAACAGGCCGCAATTTTTAAAAGAACTGCCGTAAGAATAAACGGTATAGGCCAGCCCCCGTTCTTCCCTCACTTCCTGAAAAAGCCGGGAATTGCCGTTTCCGCCCAGAATACTGTTGACAACGCTTAAAACGTATTTATCCGGATGGACGCAGGAAATGCCTTCAAAAGCCAAATCAAGATGTATTTGTTCAATATCCTTGTGCAGGCAAACCGTTGCCGGACGATACACAGGTTCCGGCCCGGAAGGTATGGATACGCCCGGAGAAATATTTCCAAAAAGCGCCTCAATATGATCAAGCATTGGCTCGATACTGAAATTTCCTGCAACCGAGATTAAAAGATACTGTCCGCTATAATACTGATCCATAAAATGCCGCACATCCTCCGGTCTAAAGCCGCGGACAACGTCTTTTTCCCCGGAAATAATATAGCCCAGGGGATGGTCGCCCCACACTTCCTTTTGGAGCAGCTCATGACTCAGTTCATCTGCATCGTCTGCGTACATATCAATCTCATCGAGGATAATGCCCAGCTCTTTCTTCATATCTTCCGGATCCAGCCGGGCGTTAGTGAGCATATCAGCAATAATTTCCAGGGCTTCATAAGCGTATTCACCTAAGGTACGGGTATAAAAGCACGTACACTCCTTGCTTGTATAAGCGTCTAAATGATCGCCGATCGCCGTCATTGCGTCTGCAATGTCTTTGGCAGACCGCTTTTTTGTCCCTTTAAAAACCATATGCTCTGTTACATGGGCAATCCCGTTATTTTGAGGATTTTCATTGGCAGAGCCTGCCTGGACCCATACGCCAATGGATACAGACCTGTAATTGTCCATAGGCTCCAGGACAACTCGTATATTATTTTTCAGTTTTTTTCGGATAACCATCCTGTCGATCAAACTCCTGTATCAATGATTATAGTAAATCTATCATATCGGATTTTTCAGTGCATTTCAACCCGCGCGGCTGAATAACTACAAAAAATAGTAACTATTCAGCCATGCCCGCTCGGATTCGCAGCTAACGCTGCTTTATCGCTGCTGACGCAGCTAAATCCTCGCTTATGGCTAAGCGCCATATATCCGGCCAGGCAAAGCCCCTTGCGTAAGTAAACTTCCGCCGGTTCTTTGCCTGGCCGGATGCATGGCTGAATAGTTACAAAAAATAAAATTTTGAAATGAATTTTTGCTATTTTTTTGTTTTCTCCTGCAAAAAAACATGCTATAATAGATAGATGTGTTTTATGAATAATTTATATTAAGATGCGTCATTCAAGGACTTTGACGCCCACAACGCCACTGATTTCACAAAAGGCACTATCCCTCTATGGGGATAACTGCATGGCCTTTGGAACATGGCCCAGAAGGAGGAAAATATGAAAATCGGTTTTGATCATGAAAAGTACATCAAAGAACAGTCCCAGTACATCCTGGAACGGGTGAACAATTATGACAAACTTTATCTGGAATTTGGCGGCAAGCTTATTTCCGATCTGCATGCAAAGAGAGTTCTTCCCGGTTTCGACGAAAATGCCAAGATCAAGCTGCTTCAAAAATTAAAAGATAAAGCGGAAATCATTATCTGTGTTTATGCAGGGGATATTGAACGCAATAAGATCCGCGGAGACTTTGGCATTACCTACGATATGGATGTTCTCCGTCTGATCGACGACTTAAGGAGATACGGCCTTGAGGTCAACAGTGTGGTTATTACCCGTTTTGATCATCAGCCGGCAACTACGGTTTTTATTAATAAGCTTGAACAGCGCAATATTAAAGTTTATACCCATAAAGCCATTAAGGGCTATCCCACCGATGTGGATACTATCGTCAGCCCGGAAGGCTATGGCCAAAATCCTTATATTACTACTACGAAACCGATTGTTGTGGTCACAGCTCCCGGCCCGGGCAGCGGTAAGCTTGCTACATGTTTAAATCAGCTGTACCATGAATACCGTCTTGGCAAGTCCGCCGGTTATTCTAAATTTGAAACCTTCCCTGTATGGAACGTTCCTTTAAAACACCCGCTGAATATTGCTTACGAAGCAGCTACCGCTGACTTAAAAGATGTTAATATGATGGATTATTTCCATTATGAAGCTTACGGCATCGCTGCTGTCAACTATAACAGAGATCTGGAAATGTTCCCGGTCGTACGCCGGATCATTGAAAAGATCACCAATAAAGAATCTGTTTATAAATCTCCTACCGATATGGGCGTTAATCGTATCGGTTACGGGATCGTGGATGACGACGTTGTCCGTGAAGCGTCTCTCCAGGAAATCATTCGCAGATATTTTAAAACAGCCTGTGAATATAAAAAAGGCCAGGCTGATGAAGCTACGATGCAGCGGATCCAGCTGATCATGGAAGAAGTCGGCTTAAAGCAGGAGGACCGCAGCGTTGTTGCCCCGGCCCGTGAATATGCAAAGAAAAACATGAAGAAATTAAGCAATAACGACATTTCTTCAGCTACAGCATTAGCCCTGGAGGACGGTACGATCATTACAGGAAAAAGCTCAGATATTATGGTTTCCTGCGCTGCCGCTATTTTAAATGCCATCAAGCATCTGGCCGGCATCGCTGACGAGATCATGCTGATTTCTCCCAACGTCCTTGAAACAATCATCAGCCTTAAGAAAAATAACCTCCATTCTAAATACTGCGCTTTAAATCTGGAAGAAATCCTGATCGCATTAAGCATCAGCGCTGTAACCAATCCTACTGCTCAGATGGCTCTGGATAAGCTTTCTGAGTTAAAAGGCATCCAGGGACACTCCACCATCATGCTTACCCACAATGACGAACAGACATTGCGTAAGCTGGGTATTGATATGACCTGTGATGCAGAATATCCATCCGAAAACTTATCCTACAGCTGATCAAAGCCATTTTACAGAGCCGGCGGAAAAAACGATCCCGCCGGCTCTTTTTTTATTATAAATATCTTTATGTATGTTTTTCAGGGATATGGTCAAAATAAAAGTATAACTCTGCCAGTTTAAATGGCAGCAAAAATGAAAGGATGTCTCTTTATGAAAAAAATCTTTTTAGTTGGTTGCCTGTTTTTATGCCTGAATGTTTTTGCCGGATGTACCCAGGGCAATGAAACGTCTGCCCAGTCCCGTACAGATCTTACTGCGGAGGAGATCCGGGGCCTGACTGCGGATATGGAAAGAAAGGATGTTGAAGATCTTTTAGGTCAGGATGACGACCATCTGGCCCAAAAGGAAGATGTGGATGTTTACAGCCTGTCCGACGGCTCTACTGCTATCCTGCGCTATGTGGACGATAAGCTGGCCGGCGCCTATATCCGGGGAAAAGACATGTTTGAAGATACTATCTTCAGTAAATTTGCCAGAGATATTCAGGAAAATCTGGATGAAGGCAGCTATAACACCAATGACGGCGAGGTTTTGGGAAATCCCGACGAATCGGAAGAAACCATGTCAGGAGAAAACATGCCCCAGACCGGAGAAACAGCGCTGGAAAGTCAGTCCCGATAAAATTGGAACAGCCCGGGGAATTAACCTCCCCGGGCCAATCTTTTAAATATTATTTTGCAGCAAGGTTCTTGTAGTTTTCAAGTCTTTCTCTTGCTGTTGCTTCTGTCTTTTCAAACAGTTCTTCAGCAATTTCAGGGAATGTTCTTGTAAGAGAAGAATAACGTACTTCACTCATGATGAACTCTCTGAAATCACCTGTAGGCTCTTTAGAGTCTAATGTAAACGGATTCTTTCCTTCTTTTGCAAGATCAGGATTGAATCTGTACAGGCTCCAGTAACCGCACTCAACAGCCTGTTTCATTCTTGTCTGAGCAAACTTCATACCGCCCTTGATACCATGGTTGATACATGGAGCGTAAGCGATGATAAGAGAAGGACCATGATAGCTTTCAGCTTCCTTCAGGGCTTTCAGTAACTGAGCCTGATTTGCACCCATGGAAACCTGAGCTACGTATACATAGCCATAGGACATAGCCATCATACCAAGGTCTTTCTTCTTCACTCTCTTACCGGCAGCAGCAAATTTTGCTACAGCACCGATCGGAGTAGATTTGGAGGACTGTCCGCCTGTGTTAGAGTAAACTTCTGTATCGAATACAAATACGTTTACATCTTCACCGGAAGCCAGAACATGGTCTAATCCGCCGTAGCCGATATCGTATGCCCAGCCGTCACCACCGAAGATCCACTGAGACTTCTTAACAAGCTGGTCAGAATTTTCAACGATAAAGTCAAATGCAGCTTTAACGTCAGCGTTGTCGCCATTGTAAGCTTTTGCAACTTCAAGAAGGTTTGCAGAAGCAACCTTGGAAGCATCGCCGTCGTTCATTGTGTCGATCCAGCTCTGGAGAGCAGCTTTTTCAGCTTCACCGGCACCTGCATCAATAGCAGCTTTAGCCATAGCAGCGATTCTTTCTCTCTGAGCCTTAACGCCTAAATACATACCATAGCCGTACTCAGCGTTATCCTCGAACAGGGAGTTAGCCCATGCAGGACCCTGGCCCTTTTCGTTTGTTGTATACGGCATGGAAGGTGCGGAACCACCCCAAATGGAGGAGCATCCTGTTGCGTTGGAGATGTACATTCTGTCACCAAACAGCTGTGTGATGAGTTTTGCATAAGGTGTCTCACCGCAGCCTGCGCAGGCGCCGGAGAACTCAAGCAGAGGCTGCTCGAACTGGCTGCCTTTAACAGTGTCAACCTTCATCGGGTTCTCTTTCTTAGAAAGAGTTAAGGAGTATTCCCAATTTGGAGCTTCATCATACTGTGTATGAAGCGGAACCATAGTAAGAGCCTTTTCTTTAGCCGGGCAGACATTTGCGCAGCTTCCACATCCAAGACAGTCAAGTACGGATACCTGCATCTTGAAGTAGTACTGATCAACGCCTTTACCTTTGCCCTTAACTGCACCGTAGTTTGCCGGAGCTGCTGCGTTTTCTTCCTCTGTTAAAAGGAATGGACGGATGGTAGCATGAGGACAAACATAGGAGCACTGGTTACACTGGATACACTTGCTGGAATCCCACTGAGGAACCATAGCAGCTACACCACGTTTTTCGTAAGCAGCTGTTCCAAGAGGGAATGTACCGTCAACACGGTCTTTGCGAGCAAATGTGCTGACCGGAAGGTCATCACCCTTCTGAGCGTTTACAGGTTCAACGATGTCCTTAACGAATTCAGGAACTTCTTTAACCTCTGTAACCTCAGGATCTTTTGCATCTGCCCAGGAAGCAGGTACTTCAACAGCAACAGCACCGTCAACACCAGCGTCTACAGCTGCGTAGTTCATATTAACGATAGCGTCACCCTTCTTACCGTAAGTCTTTTTGATAGCTTCTTTCATAAATCTTACAGCATCATCGATAGGAATGATGTTTGCAAGTTTGAAGAAAGCAGACTGAAGAACGGTATTTGTACGGTTTCCAAGACCGATTTCCTGTGCGATAGCTGTTGCGTTGATGGTGTAGAACTTAATGTTCTTCTGAGCAATGATACGCTTCATAGAAGCAGGAAGCTTTTCATCCAGCTCTTTAGCATCCCATTCGCAGTTTAACAGGAATGTACCATTTTCTTTAATCTCGCTGAGCATATCATACAGATATACATAAGCCTGATTATGGCATGCAACAAAATCTGCAGTCTTTACATAATATGTGGAACGGATCGGTTTCTTACCAAAACGTAAATGGGACTGAGTAATACCACCGGACTTCTTGGAGTCATAAGAGAAATATGCCTGAGCATACATATCTGTATGGTCACCGATGATCTTAATGGAGTTCTTGTTAGCACCTACAGTACCGTCAGCGCCAAGACCCCAGAACTTACAGCTTGTTGTGCCTTCGCCGGCAACGTCAACTTCCGGAAGTACAGGCAGGGATGTATATGTAACATCATCTACGATACCTACTGTAAAGCCATTCTTAGGCTCATCAGCATCAAGATTCTGATATACAGAAATGATCTGAGCCGGAGTAACGTCTTTGGAGCCAAGACCATAACGTCCGCCAACGATGGTAGCTTTCTTGCCAGTCTTAAAGAATGCTGTACATACATCTTCATAGAGAGGCTCGCCAATGGAACCGGACTCTTTGCAGCGGTCAAGAACAGCGATCTTTGTAGCTGTTTCAGGAATCGCTTCAAGGAATTTATCAATAGCAAACGGTCTGTAAAGATGAACTTTAACAAGACCAACTTTTTCGCCCCTTGCTGTAAGGTAATCAATAACTTCTTCTGCTGCTTCACAAACAGAACCCATAGCGATGATAACTTTCTCAGCATCCGGAGCACCGTAATAATTATATAACTTGTAGTCACGGCCTGTCAGCTTGCTGATCTCTGCCATGTATTCTTCTACAACTGCAGGCAGTGCATTGTAGTAGCTGTTGGAAGCCTCGCGTCCCTGGAAGAAGATATCCGGGTTCTGGGCTGTACCTCTGACAACCGGATGCTCAGGATTAAGAGCATTGCGTTTGAACTCTGCCAGTGCATCATAGTCTACAAGCTTAGCCAGTTCATCGTAATCAAGGCATTCAACCTTCTGGATCTCATGAGATGTTCTGAAACCATCAAAGAAATGAAGGAATGGAACTTTTCCCTTGATCGCAGAAAGATGTGCAACTGCTGCCATATCCATAGCTTCCTGAACGGAATTGGAGCAAAGCAGAGCAAATCCAGTCTGACGGCAGGCCATAACATCGGAATGGTCACCGAAAATAGAGAGTGCATGTGTTGCTAAAGCTCTGGCGCTTACATGGAATACGCAGGGAAGTAATTCACCAGCGATCTTATACATGTTAGGGATCATAAGAAGCAGACCCTGAGAAGCAGTATAAGTGGTTGTAAGAGCACCAGCAGCCAGGGAACCGTGAACGGCACCTGAAGCGCCACCCTCGGACTGCATTTCAACAACCTTTACAGGCTGTCCGAAAATGTTCTTTTTCCCGTTTGCAGCCCACTCGTCTGTAACCTCAGCCATCGGAGATGAAGGTGTGATTGGGAAGATACCGGCAACTTCGGTAAACGCATAGGACGCCCAAGCAACAGCTGTGTTACCGTCCATGGTTTTCATAACTTTTGCCATTTGAAAAATCTCCTTTCATTTGTGTTCATATATGTGTATCATATAATTCACATTCGTTATTATTGTAATACATTTCAAGCCACTTCGTCAAGAAAATATCAACCATTTCTTGTATGGATTTTGATACAATTAAGCCGTGCACGGACGAAAAATAAGCAGACTGGGGAGCTTGCTCACCAGAATGCTTATTTTTACGGACGTATAGGGCGCAAGCCCTCAGCGAGGACATGCGCCAGCATGTTCGAGCTGGCACGGCGGACGTCTTAGATAACCTTTTGCGCACGGAACAGGGAGCTTGCTCACCAGAACACTTGTTTTTGCAGCCGTATGGTGCGCAAGGTCTCCGCATTTTATCCTTGGATGTCGTAGTTTAGGCTCCAACTTCGGTCTAATTTGTAATTTTGCTGTTTTTGACTGTACAGTTTAATCCCAAAATACCCCCAAATAAAAGAAAACGTCGTTTTTAACCGTACAATTCGGTCTCACACTACCCCCAAATAAGAAAAAAAGTCATTTTTGACCGAACAATTCCATCTCACACTACCCCCAAATAAAAGAAAACATCGTTTTTAACCGAAGTCGATAGCGAAATCCTACCCCCAAATACGCAAAAATTCCATTTTTGACCGAACTAAGTTCAAAATCATCCCATTGCTGCCAAAGGCCACTCCCGTTCCAAAATAAAATACCCAAACTTAAGGAAGAACCGTTCCGGGCAGTGATGGTTTAATTTTACCCACGTTTCCCCAAACGCTCCAGCAAAAAGGCCTTTCTTTTCAGGTCATACTTGTACAGCCTGGCATAACCTTTGCCGTCTGCCATTTTCAGTGTCTCAATGGCTCTTGCAAATTCTCGGCCAAGATCCTCCGGCATATCCAGCTTTAAACATACTTTTCGCCCTTCTCACCTTCCGCACAGGCACCCCGCAAAGTTGAACTTAAAATATGGTAAAACTGCTCTCTGTTGACCGTCCGGGCGATTTCCACAGAACCGTTTTTACAAGGCGTAAATGTTGTTGCCCCCATATGGCTTTCCCATTGTGTTTCGACTCGTACATTTCCCCGCTCAAATTGGCAGATTTCCGGGTGAAATGCACATACCGCAGCCAACGGGTCGTGCAGCGTAAGTTTATCTGAGCTTTTCAGCCACGCATTTCCAAAAGACAAAACTGCTTTCATTAAATCACTGTCTGTGCCTAAAAGGATTTCCGCCTGTCCGGCATCCATTGTCAGAAGATCCGTTACTTCCAGGGGTACTGCCCGGTGTATGGAAATATCGGCGGAAAATACAATTTCACAGGCCAGCGGATCTGCCCAGGAGTTCCAGTTAAACCAAGGCTGGGGCAAAGGATTTTCTCCAAAATAGCCGTTCATTACATGTAAGCCTTTTAGCAGTCCCGCAGCATCAGGATAATTTATAAATAGTGTGGCAATATTCGTCATATTGCCAATCCCCATCAACACGACCTCATGGGGATTTTCTTTGATCTCCGCTTTTCAGCCTCTCCGCAGACCGTAGTAATCCCAATAAGCTCACGCCGGGGTTCTTTCAATAAATAAGCCAGGCAAATGGCATCATCAATATCCCCGCCAATATCTGTATCCAGTAATACTTTTTCCATAAAAATCCTCCTGTATTTTCATTTATTTATACAAGAGCGTTCTGCAACCTGCCTCCTGATCCTATTCGTCATTATTTTAACATATACCTGCACATTTTTCCACAGCACAGGCAGGAATACAGCATAAAAAAAGGCGCATTCCCATGTGTGGTCATCTGAGGGAATGCACCTTGGCCCGGGATGTCTTTAATCCAAATAATCTCCTACCGGGCTGGAATTATACTGTTTAATGATCTTTACAATGATGGATCCGTCAGGCTGCTCGCTTTCCTCTACAATCCTGTACTGAGTATGATGTTGGTCCAATCCTGACTTATACTGCTCCACCTCTCTTTTTACTAAAGATACTGCGTAATCATGACCAAGATCCTCTTTCAGCAAAAAATGCAATGTCTGACAAATGCAGGCTGCTTTTACCCGTTTCATTTTCTTGTACCTCGCTTTCCAAAATAAAAACAAACGTGCAGCTTTGCGCAACCGGAATTACGCTAAAAGCTACACGTTGTAAGTTTATTATATTGAATTTTTTACCGTTTTTCAAAGGCAGTTTTGAACAAAAAATCTTTATAAAAATTCGGCAGAACCGCCCGGTGCAGGCTCACAGCAAACTAATCAATGGCGTATAACTGCACATCACATATATTGTCATCGTATGCACTCAAATAAATTTCAAATCCGTTAAGCTCTGCAAAAGCATACTTGTCGCTTTCTACCTGAGGCAGATAAGTATCCGCGATCTCCCCGGCATCTCCGGTGCCGGCAATTTCTACTATAAGCTCTAAAACCGTTTCCAGATTGTCCATAGTAAAACCGTTGACATAAATACAGTGAGTCCTTCCGGAATAGGAATCAACCTCCACTAAAACAGAACTATTATCCTCATCCTTGTGCCAAGCAGAAAAACTATTTAATGTGATCCGTTCATATGTATGTCCGCCAAGCTGAGTATATGTCTGTACATTATTTACCGTATAGTCATTGGAAAACTGGTAGCCGCTCATTCCATTTTGCTCCATCCAGTTTTCAACAGCCGATACTGCTTCTTCCCGGGAAATGTCCATATGGGTACTCACATTGCACTCCTGCCCGATGCTCTCTATTTCTTCAGATATGATCTCACGGGTTTCCGGCTCCTGGGCATAATCATAGGGATCCGATGTCCGCTGCATATTTATATTATAACCGTCAAAGTAGCTGACCGGATACACAGCAATCTCACAGCTGTCATAATAGGCCCGTTCACCTTCCTCAGCATCAAATAAAGCCTCGATCTCTGAAAGCTCTACAGTATCCGCTCCCATAAAATCTTCCAATACCATTAAAATATAGGCTGCGGCATCCGCTCTGGATGACAGAGAAAGGGTTATATCATGCACCTCATTGGTCACCGCATCATAATTAATGTAAACCGATTCATCAACGCCCTCTCCCAAATCCGCAGAGTAATCCCATTCATAGCATATTTCCTCAAAAGGATCTGTTTCATGGTAGCCATAAAAATAAGGTTCGCTGCTTTCAAAACTATACCCGTGCGTCTCAAAGAAATTCTGTGTTGATTCCGACAGGGCTTCCCCGTCAATGGGTAAATGCAGATATGCCGAACAGCTCTGCGTATACCCTGAAATATCCTCATAAGACAAATCCGTCCAGGTGTCATCCGACCACAGATCTTCTTCAGAATAATTTTCATCCGGAGCATAATCATACTGAGAATCCGCTACGGATGAAATAATGCCGCCAAGGATCATCAGTACCACAGCTGCAGTGACTACAGCTACTGTCACCTTTACCCCTGTTCCGGAGGACTTTTTCTCCTTCGGCTTTGTTTTTGCAGCTGCAGGGACCGGTTCCGGAGACACTGCCGGCTCCGGGCTGTAAGGCTCCGATATGCTCCCGGGATTTTGGGTGTCTTCCCCTTCCTGCATATAAGCAGACTCCCGCATATAGACATTTTCCCGCATATCCTCCGGTTCCTGGGAATACCGGGTATCAATATCATAACTGGTATATTTTTTTTCTGTATCAAAAACTTTTGCTTTCCACACAAAGCTGCCGCAGCTTTCACATCGGTGTTTTTTCGTCATTTTCTGATCACAATATGGGCAAACCCTGATAATCATTTTAACCTCTCCCTTCTCATAAGCTTATTATACTATAGCCCTCTGACAGAAATCAATCACTGTGTGAGATTTATGTCATTGACAGTAAATGCGCAAACCTGGCTGAATAGTTACCATTGACAACCAACGTGGAATCAACTAAAATTTAGACAGTAAAAGAGTTACATTTCAGAAAGGGGGCTGAAGTATGGCTTGCAGCGAAAAAAAAGAACAAACAAAATACCGTCTTGCAAAGGCAGTTAAAGAGTGTATGCAGACAACGCCTGTGGACAGCATTACAGTCCGTCAGATCGTGGATTGCTGCGGCGTAAGCCGCCAGACCTTTTACCGGAACTTTCTGGATAAGTACGACCTGATCAACTGGTACTTCGACAAGCTCCTCCTTGAGTCTTTTGAACATATGGGCAGCGGAAAGACTGTCACCGAAGGACTGACGCGAAAGTTTAAGTTTATCCAAAAGGAACGGGTATTCTTTGCCGGAGCATTCCGGTCCGATGACCATAATTCGTTAAAAGAACATGATTTTGCCCATATATGCCAGTTTTACACAAATTTGATCGTTCAAAAAACCGGAAAGCCGGTAGATGAGGACATAAGTTTTTTGTTGGAGATGTACTGCTACGCCTCTGTTTATATGACTGTAAAGTGGGTCCTTACCGGTATGAAAGAAAGCCCTGAAACAATGGCGGATCGTCTCACACAAGCTATGCCGGCGAAGCTGGAAAAGCTTTTTTCCAGGCTGGGCCTGCTGTGACATTCGGACCGTAATACGCATCAGTTATAAATTTTCTGTGAAAAGTTACACTTATCTCCTTGTGTAACTTTTATTTTTTTGTGATTATTGTTAAAATTATGACAGGGGGAAGCTATAAATACCCTGCAGGTTTTATAACAAAGGAGAGATTTTTTATGGCAAACAGAATCATGTTAAACGAAACATCCTATCATGGCGCAGGCGCTATTGCCGAAATCGCAACCGAAGCCAAAGCCCATGGCTTTAAAAAAGCGCTTGTATGCTCTGACCCGGATCTGATCAAATTTAATGTTACTAAAAAAGTAACGGATATTCTTGACAAGGAAGGCCTTGATTATGAAATTTATTCCAAGATCAAAGCAAATCCTACGATTGAAAACGTAAAAGAGGGCGTTGCCGCATTTAAAGCAGCCGGCGCTGACTATATTATTGCCATCGGCGGCGGTTCCTCTATGGATACATCCAAAGCTATCGGCATTATCATTGCAAATCCTGAATTTGAAGATGTACGCAGCCTTGAAGGCACAGCTCCTACAAAAAATCCCTGCGTTCCTATCATCGCAGTTCCAACAACTGCCGGTACAGCTGCTGAAGTAACAATTAACTACGTTATTACTGACGTAGAAAGAAAACGTAAATTTGTTTGCGTTGACCCTCATGACATGCCTATCATTGCCATCGTTGATCCGGAAATGATGTCCACCATGCCTAAGGGCCTTACTGCTGCTACGGGTATGGATGCTCTGACCCATGCGATTGAAGGTTATACAACAAAGGCTGCCTGGGAAATGACAGATATGTTCCATTTAAAGGCCATTGAGATCATTGCCAGATCCTTAAGAGATGCTGTTGAAAATAAACAGGAAGGCCGTGAAGGCATGGCACTTGGCCAGTATATTGCCGGCATGGGCTTCTCCAATGTGGGTCTTGGTATAGCTCACTCTATGGCACATACTCTGGGCGCTGTTTATGATACCCCCCATGGTGTTGCATGCGCCATGATGCTTCCGATCGTTATGGAATACAACCAGGAATGCACCGGTGAAAAATACCGCGAAATCGCCAGAGCTATGGGCGTTGCCAATGTAGATGCCATGAGCCAGGAGGAATACAGAAAAGCAGCCATTGACGCAGTTCGCAAGCTGTCTGCCGACGTAGGTATTCCTGCAAAGCTGGAAGCACTTAAAGAAGAAGACCTGGATTTCCTTGCAGAGTCCGCATTTGCAGACGCATGCTGCCCTGGCAATCCAAAAGATACAAACGTAGAAGACCTTAAAGATCTTTTCCGTAAATTAATGTAAACTGCCATTACTGCCGTATAATTTTGGCAGTATGCTTATAACGGATGCCCGGGCCATTTACCGCCCGGGCATTTATTTGCTGTAAATTCTGACGGGCATACCTAAGAGGCTGCGAGAGCGGCCCCTTGAATTAGCAATATATCGCTTTTTCAAGGAGGCACACCATTATGATCCATCAAAAAATTAAAGATCTGTTTGAATCGTCTGTAGAACATATCTGTTCTGATATTTCGGAATACGCCAGTTGATTTCCAAAGAACCCGGAAGATTTCTGCCCGGAGCCTTATTTCTTTCCTCGTTTCACAAGGTTCTTCCTCCACCAGAGTGGAAATGCTTGACTTTTGGGGACTTGATGCGGATTCCCTGCCGTCTTCTTCTGCGCTTAACCAGCAGCGTCAGAAACTGAAACCGGATGCCCTGGAAGCCGTCTTCAGGCTTTTTAATTCCTCTGTCACGGAATTGCTCCCAGATACTTTACGCAATGACAAATATCGTTTTCTGGCTGCAGACGGTTCGACCTTCACGTATTTCAGCACCCCATCGTTTTCGCCAGATGAGTATTACTGCTCACCCGGCAATTCCATCAGTGGCGTCTACAGTATGCATTTTTTTGACATCGATGTCCGGGTTACCCTGGTCCGAAGCCATTCAAGAAAAATTCCAGTCAATCCCGGCACTTATAAGCGCTTCGTGGATCAGGCAGCTGCTTTTGATTACATCCATGGTCAACTGTACGGTACTGAAAACACATGACACAAAACATGAGTATGCCGTCAATTTTACAATGGCTGCCCATATATGCAGGGTCTTTCTCCGTCCGACCACGATATTTCCTATATCGGGCTGCATAAACATCATCATCATTAATACCGCTTGAAAAGGCAGATATGCAATCTGTCTTTTTGTCGTACCCAAAATTCGTACCACAAACCATAAAATGTCTCCGATTCCCCTGAATTGTGGTCACAAGGATGTGATCACTGCTTTATTCCAAAGAAGATAGGCTCCTTTTATCGTAAACTAAATGACATTGGGCTGTAAATAGTAACAAAGCAACAGAATTTTATCAAAATATACCAAAAAAATGATAGACCTTGTTTGAAATTATAGGTATAATGTTGTAGTAATTGTAGATTTATCAACAGTTATTTATGGATAATTTATATGGAGGAGGTTTTCCCTTAAATGGACATTAAAAATCTTGTATCACAAATGACCCTGGAGGAAAAAGCCGGCCTTTGCTCCGGTAAAGATTTCTGGCACACAAAAGCTGTAGAACGTCTTGGCGTGCCTTCTGTTATGCTCAGCGACGGACCTCACGGATTAAGAAAGCAGGCCGAAGCTGCGGACCATCTTGGACTGAACGAAAGTGTTAAAGCTATCTGCTTTCCTGCCGGATGCGCTATGGCTTCATCCTATGATCCGGATCTGATCTATGAAGTTGGCCAGACCATCGGTCAGGAATGCCAGGCTGAAGATATTAGTGTTGTTTTAGGACCTGCTGCCTGCATCAAGCGTTCTCCTTTATGCGGCCGCAACTTTGAATATTTTTCTGAAGATCCATATCTTTCCACAAAAATGGCAGCCGGACATATTAAAGGCGTTCAGAGCCAGAATGTAGGTACCAGCTTAAAGCACTATCTTTTAAACAATCAGGAATACCGCCGTATGTCCTCGAGCTCCAACGCTGACGAGCGTACGATCCGCGAAATCTACCTGGCATCCTTTGAAGGCGCTGTTAAAGAAAGCAAACCATGGACTGTTATGTGCTCCTACAATAAGATCAACGGCACTTATGCCTGCGAAAACAAGAAATATCTCACCGATGTTTTAAGAAACGAGTGGGATTTTGACGGCTATGTTGTCAGCGACTGGGGCGCAGTAAATGACCGCGTTGCTTCTCTTATTGCAGGTCTTGAACTGGAAATGCCCGCTTCCGGCGGCCTTAACGATGCCAAGATCGTAGAAGCTGTAAAATCCGGCGCTTTAGATGAAGCAGTGCTGGATCAGGCTGCAGAACGTATCCTGACTATTGTTTACCGCTATCTTGATAACAGAAAAGCAGACGCTGTATTTGATTATGAAGCTGATGACGCTCTTGCCCGCAAAACTGCCGGCGAATGTGCCGTACTTTTAAAGAACGACGGCGCCCTTCCGCTGGCCAAAGGCATTAACGCAGCATTTATCGGTTCCTTTGCAAAAACTCCCCGGTATCAGGGCGGCGGAAGCTCTCACATTAATTCTTACCGTGTAACCGGAGCTTTGGAAGCAGCCAAAGATATGGCTCATATTACATACGCCAAAGGCTATGACACAGAAGCTGATGTGAGCGACAATACATTGATCGATGAAGCTGTAGAAGCTGCAAAGGCTGCAGATGTTGCTGTTATTTTTGCCGGACTTCCCGACAGCTTTGAATCTGAAGGCTATGACCGTACCCATATGCGTATGCCAAACTGTCAAAATGCTCTGATCAGCGCTGTGGCTGCTGTTGCTAAAAAGACGGTTGTTGTACTCCACAATGGTTCTCCGGTAGAGATGCCATGGGTTAATGAAGTAGACGCTGTTCTTGAAATGTACCTTGGCGGTGAAGCTGTAGGCGGCGCTGCTGCAGATATTCTTTTCGGCGATGTAAACCCATCCGGCAAGCTGGCTGAAACATTCCCGCTGCGTCTTGAGGATAACCCATCCTACCTGTATTACACAGGCGAAAAAGACGTTGTTGAATACCGCGAAGGCGTATTTGTAGGCTACCGCTACTATGACAAGAAAAAAATGGACGTACTTTTCCCATTTGGCCACGGATTATCCTACACAACCTTTGAATATTCCAACCTGACCTTAAGCACAGATTCTATGAAAGATACAGATACACTCACTGTTTCTGTGGACGTAACCAATACAGGAAGCGTTGCCGGTAAGGAAGCTGTTCAGATCTACGTTCAGGCTCCGGAAAATGAAATCCTCATCCGTTCGGTAAAAGAACTGAGAGCTTTCGGCAAAGTATCCCTTGAGCCCGGCGAGACAAAGACACTGACCTTTACACTGGACAAACGTGCTTTTGCATACTGGAACACAACACTCCATGACTGGCATGTACTTTCCGGAACATATACGATCCTTGCCGCAGCATCTTCCAGAGACATCCGCTGCCAGGCTGACGTAAATGTTACTTCAACAGTAACTGTTCCTCAGGTATTCCATTTAAACAACACCATCGGTGATATTCTTGCAGATGAAAAGGCCGCTAAAGTATTTGAGCCGATCCTTAAAGGTTTCTCCTTAGGCGCACCTGCTGATGACACCAAAGAAGGCGCTGTAACCGAGGAAATGATGGATGCCATGATCGCCAACATGCCTCTGCGTTCACTTCTTTCCTTCAGCAACGGAGCCATTACGGATACTATGCTGTTAGAGCTTTTAGAGAAAGTTAATGCATAAAAGAGCTTTATAACGCGTTTCGCCCGGCCTGCCAGGAAATGGCAGGCCGGGCGATTTTTAGGCAAAAAATATTTTCTTTAATCTTCTATCCTGAAAAAGCACAATTTAACCGCACCTTTAAACCGTATTGTTAAAGTAACCGGACGATTTTCCAGCGACTTGGGTATGTCTAATGGAACACGTACATGAGAGTAAACAGGCTTCCATGATGCAATCCGTTCTTCCAGATCCCTGGCACTTCTTTCGTCAAAAGCCATTTGTGGGAAAACGGAATATTCCCGCGTATTTCCCTGCCAGAAACCAATAACCGCACCATCGGCCGTAATTTCCGCACTGCAGGCCTGTTCAGCACACATATGCAGCACCAGTGTTTTTTTGCCTGCTTTTAATTGACTATTTCCATAAACCAGCAGACCTTCATGATCTAAATCTTTTACAGCAGCTGCCGTATATCCTAAATGACCTTCTGTCAGCATTATATTTTCATAATCATCATAATGATCTGCGGAAACATTTTTCTCAAGGTCACGAAGCCCCGGTTTTTGGCCCGGGATATCTGTAAGGACGGATATTAATGGCGATGCGCTGGACGGCCCTGCCATGATCTCATACTGTCCTTCTTCAACCATAAGCGTACCGCTGATCACATCATAAAATGCCAGCTCATCTACCGGCACCTGAATGTGTACACCGCGTTTTTCACCAGGTTTTACATTTTTCAAGCGCAAAAATCCCAGAAGCTGGCGCAAAGGCTTTTTAACCCTCGATGCTGCAGCTGTGCCATAAACCTGGGCCACCTCGTCACTGACAGCATTTCCCTGATTTGTCACTGTAAAGCATATGTCTAAAATATGGCCGTCTCTAAGCTCCACGCAAAGATCTGAATAAGAAAAATCTGTGTACGTCAGTCCGAAACCAAAGGGATACAGTACATCTCCCTGAAAATACCGGTATGTCCGCCCATTTTTAATAATGTCATAGTCATTAATATCCGGAAGCTGTGAATCATCCCTGTACCAGGTAAGATTCAAACGACCTGCCGGCGCATTGAATCCTAAAATCGTTTCCGCCATGGCCAATCCCATATCCTGTGCCCCGGTAGCACTCCATACAATGGCGCGTGCTTCTTCATTAATAATTCCTGCGCCATAAGGATAATTAGAAAGCAAAACAACAACTACATTTTTACACGTTGAGCAAACCGCCTGAGCCAGGCTTTCCTGAGATCCGGGCAGCATGATTGTTGTCCTGTCCACTTCTTCCTTAGCATTGATCATGGAATTACAGCCTAAAGCAAGGATTACCGTGCCAGCTTCCTTTGCCAGATTTACCGCATTTTCAATACCCTTTTGTACAATATTCATAGTAAAACGCGTCCCCTGGCTGCCATTTTCTGCCCAAAGGCTTCCATCTTCCTTTACTTTTATTGGATGACCAAAACGGTTGACCAGGATCACACTGCCATCTTCCTGCGGCTTTAAACCAAATAATTCCATGACAAACCAGTCAAGGACATTGTCCCGCTCAGCCGCTACCCGGCCGGGAGCTTCTGCCCCGTTTCCCGGATAAAACCGGCTATTCATGTATTTTCCGGAGCGCTCACATCGAAATGTGAAACTTCCTTCTCCCCAGTCCTCCATAATAAATACATCCGGGATTTCACTTAAATATAGTGTTCCATCTTTACGGACAGCAATACCCTTATTTCCAACAGTAAATGTAACCCGATCCTGCCCGTCTGTCCAGTTCACAGCATTTCCGGTCAGCCTTTCGAGCCCCTCTTTTAGCGTTGTTTTAAAAGGCGGCGTACCTCCATACCAGTCCGGATACCAGGCATCTGCCATTGGTCCGATCAAAACGGCATTTTTCATCTGATCCTCTGACAGAGGAAGCATATGGTCTGTATTTTTCAATAAAACTACCGCTTCTCTGGATACTTTCCGGCAAATATCCCTGTGTTTTTCACAATCCAGATCTTTTTCTGAAACCCGGTCAAAGGGATTTCCACCATCCTTGTCATAAATGCCTAATTTCAATTTTGTGCGAAACATATTTCTCAGGGCAGTATCCACATCGGTTTCACTTAAAAGACCCAGATCCCAGGCTTCTTTTGCCGCCTGCTCCACCACCAGCGGATTATCCGACATGGCATCTACACCTGCTTTCAGCGATGCAGCCAGGGTCTGCGCATGGGTTCCAAAATAATGATGAAATCCGGCAACAAACTCCATAGCTCCGCCATCGCACACCGCATGCTTTAAACCATACTGCTTTTTCAAAATATCCAAGACTTCATGATTAAGCATACCCGGAACGCCATTGATCTTATTATATGCTGTCATAACAGCTTCTGCCCGGCCCTTTTGTATCGTTCTGCGGAAAGGCTCCATATACAGTTCATATTTATTTCTGGGATCAATGGACGAATTTTTCCAGGAACGCCCGACTTCGGTATTATTTCCATAAAAATGCTTCAGCGTAGCGGCAATTCGGAGATATTTTGGATGATCCCCCTGCATCCCCCGGATATAGGCAGATGCCATTTCTCCTGTAAGGAAAGGATCCTCTCCATAACCTTCCTCCGTGCGGCCCCATCTGGGATCCCGCTCCAAATCCACAGTAGGCGCCCAGCGGCTTAAACCTCTGTCCGGATGACGGTGATAAATAACTCTGGCTTCTGTTCCTGTAACCTCCCCTGCCAAACGGATCAGTTCCGGATCCCACGTAGCGCTCATACCTAAAGGCTGCACAAAGGATGTGGTCGGCTCCGGTTCCCCCAGCTCATTTTGGTCATTTCTTGCCTCCACGCCATGGGCAGCCTCTCCTCCCACAGACATGGCAGGAATATCCAAACGTTCCAGAGGCGGAACTTTCGACGCAAGACAGCTTAACTTTTCTTCAATCGTCATTTCCGACAAGAGCCAGTCCAGACGTTTTTCGATGGGCTGGGAAGGATCCCAAAACAGTGTATTTTTTTCCTGATTCACAGGCAAATTCCTCCTTTTTATTTAAAGCAGGGCTGCCTGCAGCGCAGTATAAATCACTGGTTGCAAACAGCCCTGCTTTTATTTCCGGTTTACACCGGATAAATTACAATGCTAATGTTTTACAGATCATTCCTGAGGCAGCTTTGTAGCCAGAAAATCCGTCATCATCTGATTGGCTTCTTCAAGGCCATTGGCTTCAAGTTCGGCTACCAGTGCATCCCAGTTAGCATCAAAATTCTCCTGGCCTCCGGTCACGCATTTAACAAGCCCGGGCCATGAAATTTCATTTAACACATTAACAATATTGGTCAGCTCCTGAGGTACAGGATAAGCCCAAAGGGGAGCATATGGCGGAACTTCAAACTCCTCTGCCTGAGGGAAAATGTCACTGACTAATTCCACACCCCATGCTTCGCAGGCAGCCTTTTCAGCCTCATTATATTCCGCAATAATTGTTTCCTTTGTATTTGGTGTATATGGATTGCCGTTTTCATCTACAGCGCCATCGGCATAGTTGGGGAAGCCTGTATAATTGTTAATACCGGTCTTTTTAGAATAATCCGGATCTGTTTTTGAGGCAGTAATTTCTTCTTCTGTACGGTATCTTTTTCCGTTTTCATCAACAAAATAATTAACGCCTTCAACGCCCCATTTGTAAAGTACAGCGCCTTCATCGGAGCACAAATAGTCAAGGAACTTAATGGCACGTACAGGATCTTTACAGCTCTTGGAAATACCGATGCCATAACCTACCTGAAGTCCCTGATCCATTAAAGCAGGAGACTTCTGGTCTTCATGAAGGGTAACCGGAACCTGACAGAAGGTCTGAGAATATTTGCCTTCTGCTTCAAGTACGGCTTCTGCCTGGGCAAAATGCCACACCGGGTCTAAAATACCTACCACCTGGCCGCCGGCTAACTTGGCAATATAGTCATCATCCGTTTGTGTAGCAAAGTTTGGATCAAGTATCCCCTCGTCATACATACGGCACAGCCACTTAAAGTACTCTTTCTCATTTTCACTGGTATGTTTATATATAACATTATAATCTTCATCCACAACCCAGGAACCGTTATCCGGCTGCGCATCTCCGATCATGCCGGCAGGATTGCTCAAAGTGATCAGCCAGTGCCAATCTGACGCGCTTAAAGAAAGACCGATCATTTCAAGACCGTCCTCTGTAGTAGGATGTGCCTCGAGATACTGTTTGATCAGCGCTTCATATTCTTCAAGTGTTTCCGGATAATCGTAATTATTTTCCTCTAAAGCGGCAAACTGAATGGCACAGGTCCATGTTCCAGGCGCATAAACTTCACCGTTCACGCCGGCATAGGACAGCTGGTATATGCCATTATCATCTGCACTCCAGCTCAGCTTTTCAAACTGATCCCCGTACATTTTTTTAATATTAGGGCCATATTCCTCTATGAGTTCCCGCATATCTATAAATGCTCCTGCATCATATAAGCTTCCTGCACTCCCCTTGGAATAAATCAGGTCCGGATAATCATCATTAGCAATCATTAAGGCCACATCCTGGCTTGGATCTCCTGTAGAAGATACCGGATATGAAATATCAAGGCTTACACCTGTAGCTTCTGTGATCGCCTGAGCCACAGGGTTATCCCAACTGTCATTTCGCATATCTGCGCTATAATATGTAAAGGTTATGGGGGATTTATCATCCTCCGCAGATGCTCCCTCACCAGACGCACCTGTACTTTCTTCTGCGCCGCCTCCGGTACTGCCGCTTTCCTTTCCTGTGTCCCCGCCGCATCCGGCAATGGAAGTGATGCCTAATGTTAATGCCGCTAAAATTGCGGCTAATCTGCGCATTTTCATACAAACTTCTCCTTTCCTTAATCATGCCGTGTACTCTAACGGCATACAGGTATCCCCCTGCGGGATTTCCTTAATCATGCCGTGTACTCTAACGGCATATTATATAGCAAACACCGGGTCAAACAATCACTGCACCTCCTTAATCTTTAACAGAACCCAGTGTCATACCGCCTACAAAATACTTCTGCACAAACGGATAAACAATAATAATAGGAATCACAGCAACAACGGTGACTGCCATACGAATAGCCATAGGCGTGACTGCGTTGCTGGTAGCATTTGCCGTATGGGTATCCAGCTGCATCGTGGCCTGCTGCATAATTTCATACAGTTTATACTGAAGTGTCGGCAGCTCCTTTGCATACAAATATGTATCCATAAAAGAGTTCCATTGTCCAACCGCATAGAACAGGGCTACTGTAGCAATTACCGGTTTGCAAAGAGGCATGATCACTTTATACCAGATTTTAAAGTCATTGGCCCCGTCCAGCTTGGCAGCCTCCTGAAGTGCCATAGGAAGCCCGTCAATATAGGAACGTACAAGGATCACATTATATACCCACACAAGTCCCGGAAGAATGTATACAAGGAAATTATTGCCCAGCTTTAAAGTACGGACAACTAACAAATACTCAGGGATCAGACCGCCGCTGACGTACATTGTGATAACAAAAATGAGGGTAAATCCTTTTCTAAACACAAAGTCCCGCCGACTTAATGTATAGGCCAGCATTGATGTGCAAACAACACTGATCAAAGTTCCTACAACTGTTCTTGCTATAGAGATAAAAAACGGGAAGAAGATCTCGCCTTCTTCGAAAACATATTTGTAGTTGGCTAAAGTAAAAATCCTTGGAATGACTAAATTAACATTTTTCAGAGTATCGGTAGCATCATTCAGAGAAATTGCCAAAACGTTTAAAAACGGATACAATGTAACGATCAAAATAATGATAAAAAAGAGAATGAGAAAGTAATCAAACCATGTTCTTTTTTTATTGGTCATACTCCATCCCTCCTTAAATCAGTTTATCTTCGCCGAATAATCCGGCAATTTTATTGGCAATTAACAGCAGCGTTACACTGACAACCGACTGGAACAGACCAATCGCTGTTCCCAAACCATAATCGCTGTTCATAATACCCCGGGTATACGAGAACCATGAAAGAACCATTGTATGATCCTGTACAAGCGCATTGCTCAAAAGCATCTGCCGCTCCATACCAACGTTAAGAGCTCCGCCGATTCCCATGATCAGCAAAACAATAATGGTGGGGCGGATCCCCGGAAGTGTAATATGCCAAATTCTTTGGAAGCGATTTGCGCCATCGATTTCAGCTGCTTCATAAAGTCCCGGATCAATTCCGGCCATGGCAGACAGATAAATTATGGCATTCCATCCCATTTCTTTCCAGCAGTCAATAAGAACGATCACAATCCAGATCAGAGGCGAATTCGTACTCATTAAATGAAGATTCGTGCCAACCAGCGTATCAATAACGCCGCCGTCGTTGAAAATATTTTTCGCAATACTGGCAATAATAACCCAGGATACGAAGTGGGGCAAATAAGAAATGGTTTGCGTTAATTTTTTAAACCGGCGAAACGCCAGTTCATTCAGCAATACAGCAAACACTATAGCGACAAGGGTTCCTACAGCGATCTGCAGGATACTGATGCCTATGGTATTAATAACTGTTTGCTGAAACAAACGATCTTCAAAGGCTTTCGTAAAATTCTCAAACCCTACAAAAGCTCTTTCCCAAATCGGCACAGAAAATGTCGCCGGCTTTACGTCCTGAAAAGCCATAGTCCAGCCCCATAAAGGAACATACTTAAAAAGAATGATCCAGGCCACAAATGGCAGAGACATAAGCAGCAGATACTTCTGCTTCCACAACAGCGCCATCGTCAATTTTTGTTTGGGAACTGCCGTTTTTTTCTTTTTTTCCATGAAACAATTCCTCCTCACTTATTCATTGATGAAAAAATCATAACATGTTTATTTTGACCATAATATCTGAAAAGCCATCTTCTAATTACCGTTTTGTAATGTATAATTTGCATAATTTTATACCCGTTTTTGCTTTAAGTATATCGTTAAACCAACAATTTTGCTTGCAAGGCACTTGTGCAAGTTCATTTTTCAAATACAATTTGACCAGATTTTGAAATCCAAAGACGTATTTTTCGGCCACAGGATGCCGGCAAAAAAGAAAAGCTGTGTTCCAATTGTAATGGAATCACAGCTTTTCTTTTTTCCGGAAGTTGCCCGGAGTAATATGATAGTATTTTTTAAAGGTTTCAATCAGGCGCCGTTCGTCATTAAATCCCGTATCCTGGGCAATCTGGCTGATAGAGTTGTCCGTATCTTTTAACATGGACTCTGCATGAAGAATACGCACCTCCGTTAAATATGTTTTAAAGGTCTTTCCTGTATACTTTTTAAAAAACGAGGAAAAATAGCCCCGAGAAAAGTAAAATTTCTGCGCCATATCATCTAAAGTCAGCGACGAACTGTAATTGCAATGGATATAATCCAAAATTTCCCGCATACGCTCACTGTTCTTTAATTTGTCTGCTGACAGATCATTTATGCTAACTATACAATTTTCACACAGAACACTCATAATCTCACACATAAGGCTGATCATCCTGCAATTTTGGGCATCGTTTTCCTCCCCAGAGTAAATAACCGCCATTTGGTGTATTAAGTCAGCAATTTTGTGCTGATCCTCAGGCCGGACAATCTGCCAATATATGTTTTCCAGATTAGGAATCATCCTTTTTAGAAACTCATAGTTGAGCAGCAATGTAGCTCCGTATACGTTCCCTCTGCTCTTATCTATGACAGGCATACAGCTGTGAACCTCCCCGCTGTTAATAAGACTTACACAGCCTTCGGTTACAACCTCATGGCGCCCGTCAATATAATAATCAATCCTTGCATCCCCTTGAAATATTACGTTCAGCTCAATGTCCCGATGCCAATGGGCTGGTGTAGGACGGGGTGTTTCATTCAAATGCTTCCACAATAAAAATGGGGTGCTATATTTAAACTTTACAACTTCGCAAAAAGCATTTTCATCCATCAGCCATTCCTCCGCTCTTTTGCACTAGTATATACCCAACTTAGTTTTTTTGTAAAGGATTTCTTTATTCCACATATCCGATTACAGGCGACCGCCATATGACAAAATGGTAATTAAAAAAAGCAAAACAGCATATTTTTTAAGTTTTCAAAAATATACAATAAATTATGTACTACTTTACAAGGCTTTTATGGGAGGGTAAATAATTATGGCACGATTGAAAAGCTACCAGATTAATGAAATTGCAAAAGATACTTTTGTGATCAACGAGGCAGGAATGTCAGCAATGTACTTTCTGCGCGGATCCGAAAGAGGTCTTCTCATTGACACCGGCGTAGGTCTGACAGACCTGAAGGCTGTCATATCCATGCTTACTGATCTGCCCTATGATGTAGCCATTACTCACGGCCATCAGGACCACATCGGCGGCGCGGCAGAATTTGATCAGGTTTATATCCATAAGGCAGACGCCGATGTTTTAAAACAGATCCCCTATGATGGGATCGCAGACTATATTGAACAGTTAGGAAAAATGGGAGCTTATGACGTATATGACTGTTCTCCGGAAGATCTGCGCCGCAGCGATAAAATGCCTCAGGTTAAAGATTTACACGAAGGCATGATCTTTCATCTTGGCGGAAGGGATATTGAAGTTATAGAAACCCCCGGACATACCCCTGGCGGATGTTCATTCCTTGATCGTAAGGAACGCATTCTTTTCTCCGGAGATGCCTGCAATGGATTTCTCTTGTGCATGGGCAACAGCGTAAATACATTATTGGGCGCTCTTGATAAAATAAAGTCCTACGAGCCTTATTTTGACCGTAATTTTAACGGACACGTAGGATACGCAGGCATGCCCTTTGTAGGTTCAATGCCAAATAGTATTTTAGATGACTGCATCCATATTTGTGAAACCATTTTAGACGGCACCGCCCAGGTGTGCAGGTCAAAAGTCGTACTTGGGATCGACAGCTATGCCGTATTTTACGGCAAAGCCAGAATTGCTTTTGACCCGGCACGGATCATCGATGAAGGTGAGGTTCGGGTTCGGTAATAAAAAATCCCACCAAAGCGGTGGGATTTTTTGTGTTTCTATCTTACAGTTCTTCCCCATTACTTCCAATCACCCTTTTATACCACTCAAAGGATTTTTTTCGGTAACGTTCTAAGCTTCCGCCGCCGCTGTTATCTTTATCCACGTAGATAAAGCCGTAGCGTTTTTTCATTTCCTCAATATGGGCTTTTAAGTAGGCAATGCGGTAATCGTCATCGACAGAGAAATCTTCATTTAATGTGTCCGCAGCGCCCAGACCGTTTTCCACAATGAAAAGAGGTTTTTGGTACCGGTCGTACAGCTGGTGCATGGTAATGCGCAGACCCTGGGCATCAATCAAAATCGCCTGGATCATACCTGCGGCAGTAAGCACCGGCAGAATGGGCGTGAAAAGTCCAGCAGGGTGAATCTGAGACGGGTAATACAATGGGTCAGGCTCCTGACATTTTGTCTGCCGCCCACATTCCGGACAATATCCTGTACACCGGCTGTGTTCCTGATATTGCCAGTATACCATTATAAAATTTGTACGTCTAATATAGAAAATGTATGTTATCCATGCAAAATTTGTATAAAAAAGGAAGAAGCGATTTACACTTCTTCCTTTTCGTTGTTTATATTGTTAAAATAGGACAAACAATCACTAATAAACAGGGTACTTTGACGGCTTTTGTTCGTCTTGAGCCTTGCAAGGCTGATGGTATTAAAATCATCAAGCTCAATATAACAAAAGTCTGTGTTGTTTCTTGCCCGGACCATACTTTCCACAATCGCGTAACCTTCACCGGTGGAAATCGCTGTAAATATGGTATCAATACTGGAAACCACCTTGTATTTTGGTTTGAACCCGTATTTCCTGGACAAAAGAGCGACATTGCTCCCAAGTCCCAGCGGTCCGCTTTCGTCAGCATAGGTATAAAGGGTCTGGTCTTTAAAATCCGATGGCTTCAAAGAAGCCCTGGAGGTGATCGGATTGTATTTGGAAAACAGCAGGATCTTCCGGGCATTAAGCAGGTCAAAAACTTCAATGTCCGTCAAATATCCTTCTGAAATAGCTTCCTGGATCTGAACCTTCATCCCTATGATCACATCATGCTGACCGCTTTTCAAACCACGAAACAAATTTTTCTCCAGATTTATATCAATATTTAAAGCAATATTTCCATGGGTATTCCTAAACTTCTGAATGATCAGACGAAACTCCTTGGAAAAATCCCATTCCTGAAAAACACCGATATTAAGCTTGCCGAATTTATCGCTGTTCATCTCCCGGGCTTTTTCCACCATATCATCCAGTTCATTCATCATCCGGGTAAAATATGACTGAAAAGCCATTCCCGCTGGCGTCAGGGCCACGTTTTTGCTGGTACGGTCAATCAGCTCGTATTCCCTGATTTGTCTGCTATTTTAATCCTTTTTCAGGAAGTTATGCTCCAGCTTTGCATAAAAATCTTCCATAGTCAAACGGGCATCCAGGGTATGATATACACGGATGGGACGGTTATTTTGTCCGTGGATATACATCATTTCCTGACTGATGGCAGGCGCCGGAACCCAGTCATAATTCATACGTTCGCTTTCTTCCAGGAGCACGGTTACGGTTCCCTGATCGCCAAGGCCCCAGCTCTCCCCATGTGGCCAGAAGGTAATATCCGCGCATTTATCGTTAAATGCCACCATCTGTTCAAACAGATATTTACCGATCTCTCCACAGGGTTTTACTCTCCGTGAAAGCTCTGTTAAGGAAACGGCGATCTGCTTGTATACATTAATAGGGATCTGCCACAAAGGCATCTTGGATCTGAATACCACATTGGCTGCGTTAATATCCTGGAAAAGATTGAACTCCCTGCAGCCACCCGGATACTTGCCGCCGCCGATCCATATGGCAGTCATGCGCTCACAGATTTCCGGTTTTAATAAAATTGCAGAAGCAAGGTCGGTGAGACAGCCCAGGAATACAGCAAACAGGGGATGCTCGTCATCCTTCATGGCTTCTTCAATAATACACCGGGCGCCCTCTGACTCAATCGGTGTGTCCTCGTCAGGTATAGGGCCTGTGGCGCCTGTAAACACCTTATCCTTATACTCATCCTCAATACCCATAAGGGAAAGTACCTTAAAAATCTCATCACGGCTGGCATAAACCGTATTTCCCGGGCCGTATTCCTGGGGATTTTTCTCAAAATGTCCGGCCACGATGCCTTTGATCATAAACTTTGGCGTCATCAGATGATGGGCCAGAGCATACTGGTCGTCAGCCTCGTTTTTACAGTCTGTATGGACAATGAGACGGATCTTTTTCTTTTCCGGTACTTTAAAATCATATTCAAACATGAAATAACCTCCTCCTGTACATTCCGTGTCTTTGCATTAATGGGTCAATACCTTTTGTACAGCCTGCTTCCATCCGTTATACTTATCCTGGCGGACGGATTCCTCCATCTTCGCCTCATATTTTTTCCGTTTCAGCAGGTCAAAAATATCTGTATCGTAAACGCCAAGGCCAAAGCCTGCCGCATAAGCGGCTCCCATACAGGACAGGGCTTCTGAATCCGGCACAAGGACATGCGCATTTAAAATGTCGCTTTGGAACTGCATCAGGTAAGGATTTTTCGTAGGACCGCCGTCCACCCGCAGCTCCTGTACCGGAATGCCTGCATCCTGGCTCATGGCTGTGATCACATCGGTGATCTGGTAAGCAATACACTCAATACATGCCCGGATGATCTCTGCCTTGCCTGTGGTGCGGGTAATGCCTGTAAGCATTCCCTGAGCCTCGCTGTCCCAGTAAGGCGCCCCAAGGCCGGTAAATGCCGGGATAAAGTATAAATGATCATCAGAATGAGCCTTTTGGCACCACTCTCCCGTTTCTCCGGGATTTTGGATCAGCTGAACATCATCCTTAAGCCAGGTGATCACCGCTCCGGTGTAATTAATGTTGCCTTCCAGCACATATTCCACTTTGCCGTTCAGCCCCCATGCCAGGGATGTAACAACGCCATGGGTAGAAAGGATGGGCTTTTGGCCAATGTTCATCATAATGGATGAACCGGTACCGTATGTGGTCTTGATCATGCCCGGATGGATACAGCCCTGTCCCAGCAGTGCGCCGTGGGAATCTCCAAGAACGCCGTGGATGGGAACCGGTGTATCTAAAAGGCCTTCAAAATCCGTTTCTCCAAAGCAGCTGTCAGAGAAGCATACCTGAGCCAGATCTTTGGGATCAATGCCAAATGCTGCACAGATCTCCTCATCCCACTTTAAATCAAAAATATTAAACAGCTGTGTGCGGGACGCATTGGAATAGTCAGTTTTATAAGATTTACCGCCGGTCAGGCAGTAGATCAGCCATGTATCAATGGTACCAAAGCACACCTCATGACGGGCAGCTGCATCCTTTGCGCCTTCCACATTTTCCAGCAGCCAGGCAAACTTGGATGCCGGAAAATAAGGTGAAAGCTTCAGTCCGGTCTTTTTGTATACCGGATCTGCCATGCCTGCGGCCTCTGCCTTTGCGCAAATGTCCACAGCTCTGGAACACTGCCATACAATGGCATAGTCCAATGGCTTTCCTGTGGTTTTATCCCAGATCAGGGAAGTTTCCCGCTGGTTGCTGATGCCCACGCCAATGATGGCATTTTTGTCAATGTCGTTTTCTTCCAGCAGGGCTTTAACAACAGCGATGGTATTGTGATAAATTTCCATAGCATCGTGAGAAACCCACCCGTTTCCGTCAACAATCTGACGGTGGGGAATATCCTTGCGGGCAGCAATGGCGCCTTTTTCATCAAAGAGCATGCCCTTGGTGCCCTGGGTACTCTGATCAATGCCGATAATATATTTTCCTGACATTGCCATTCTCCTTACTCTGCCAGCATTTCCTTAGCTTTATTAGCGATGCCTTCAGCGGTCAGGCCATAGTAGCCAAACACTTCCTGTGATGTTCCTGTGATCACAGGGGCATCCGGCAGGGACATGTTCCAAACCTTTTTCGGGCATTCTCTGGATACGACCTGAGCCACCATAGAGCCAAGTCCGCCAAACGGAGAATGTTCTTCAACCGTAAGCACTGCTTTAGCGTTAGATGCTGCTTTAACTACAGCAGCTTCATCCATAGGCTTTACACAGTACATATCAAGCACTGTGGCATGAATGCCTTCTTTTTCCAAAAGAGCGGCTGCGTCTTTGGCAGGTTTTACCATTTCGCCGCAGGCGATAATGGCAATGTCTTCGCCTTCACATAAAACAGTAGCTTTATCTAATTCAAAAGGCACATTTCCTTCTTCATATACCGGGTCAACAGCGTTGCGGCCCACACGGATATAGGCAGGCTTCTCATCCTGCAGCAGAGCCTTTGTCAGCTCCTTTGTCTGAAGATGGTCGCTGGGGATATATACACGCATATTTGGAATAGCGCTCATAGCTGCAATATCCTGTGCAGAATGATGGCTCATGCCAAGAGCGCCGTAGCTGACGCCGCCGCTGATACCGATGAGCTTTACATTTGTATTGGAATAAGCCACATCGATCTTGCACTGCTCATAGCTGCGGGCAGACAGGAAGCATGCCGGAGATACGGCGTAAGCCTTTTTGCCGCACTTTGCAAGGCCGGCAGCAATACTTACAAGGTTCTGCTCGGCAATACCGGTTTCTACAAACTGCTGGGGATATTCATTGGCAAAGGGTGTGAAAGAACCGCTGCCTCTGGAGTCGCTGCACAGAGCCACAATATTTTTATCCGTTTTAGCTGCTTCCATTAAAACTTCACAGATCATCTGTTTATTGGCAATTTTACTCATGCTTCCAACGCCTCCTTAGCTGCTTTAAGATCTTTCATAATGGTCTCATATTCTTCCTGAGTAGGAACTTTGTGATGCCATGCGGCTTTATTTTCCATAATGGATGAGCCTTTGCCCTTAACGGTATTGGCAATAAGCACTGTGGGCTGTCCCTTAACGGTCTTTGCTTCTTCAAATGCAGCATGGAGCTGGTCAATATCATTGCCGTCAGCCACATCGATCACATGCCAGCCAAAGCTCTTAAAACGCTCGTGAAGATCATCGTGGCCCATGACATCTTCTGTATTTCCGGAAATCTGAAGACGGTTGCGGTCAACAACAGCGCATAAATTATCCAGCTTGTACTGATGAGCAGCCATAGCGCCCTCCCATACAGAGCCTTCAGCCAGCTCGCCGTCACCCATTACCACATAGACCCGGCGGGACTTGCCGTCCATTTTGGCTGCCAGAGCCATGCCGATGCAGACCGGAAGGCCGTGGCCTAAAGA
The DNA here is from genome assembly GCA_018711005.1 of Candidatus Scybalocola faecigallinarum. GTDB lineage: Bacteria > Bacillota > Clostridia > Lachnospirales > Lachnospiraceae > Catenibacillus > Catenibacillus faecigallinarum. Next base: position 33,236 of record DVIT01000002.1, read on the forward strand.
TCCGGAGTTCATTTCAATACCGGGAAGCTTGTTGTTGGGATGCCCGATATACGGAGAACCGAATTTGCTGAACCGGGCAAGAATATCCTCCTTGTCCAGGAATCCCTTCTTAGCCAGAACCGCATAATATGCTTCCATGGAATGACCCTTGCTCAGGACGAACAGGTCTCTGTTCTCATCATCCACCATATCCGGCCCAACATTCATCTGATCAAAGTAAAGCTCTGTCAGGACTTCCATAACGCTCATGTCACCGCCGATATGTCCGCCTTTTCCGGCCATGATAATATCTACAACATCCTGTCTGAGCTCATATGCCAATGCTTTTAAATTCATATCCTGCACTTCCCTTCTCTATATCATTCTCCGCGGAGATATGCCTTTACATCTTCTTCAATAGGATCGTAGAAATCCGGTTTAACACCAATATATTTACATGCCTCATACAGCACCGGAACAACGTTTTTATGGATACCTACGCAGTGATGGATATATGGTCCTTCCACGATCTTTGCTTCCAGACGTTTGATATTTTCCACTTCTACCCAAAGATAAGTTCCCATACATGTCGGGCCGTCAACACCTTTGGCATTTCCAAGAAGCAGGGAATACTCGCCGTTGTCGCCGTCAAAGCGGCAAAGGGTTACATCGCCGTGCTTTGCCTCGGCAGTCAGGCTGCCCGGATGGTCAAAGGCCAGAGGATAGGTAAGCTGCGGTTTTTCTTTGGCAACAGACATTGGCCATGGTCCGCAGTGCTGGAGCAGCTCGCCGTTTTCAATATCCGGATGACGAATCGTCCAGTCTGCAAAGAAGCTGCGCATCTCGTCCATGCCGGCTGCTTCCACCATAAGAGCTGTAATCGCGCCGTGAATATCCGTTTCACATACAACAGGAATACCGCGCTCATTTAAGATGGCATTGGCTGCACATGGCATAATGCCGATCTCTGTCTGAAGTGCGTTCCAGCACTGGATGGCAGCGGCCTGGCATCCGTACTTAGCTACAAGATCTTCCATGGCAAGGGCAAGGGCTGCCACCATTTCTGTTTCGTTTTCTTTGATCTTGATCTCCATGTTTTCCCCAATATATGCCACCATCTGGGCCATACGCCGGGAATCCTGCTTAACGGTCTTGATCTGCTCAGTCAGCTCGGTCATAGGCACCGGAGACAGCTGGATGTTAAATTTCTCCAAAAGCTCGCCTTCGTTGCACATGGTAGTCCAAAATTCAAAAGGCCGTGTGGAAATCTGAAGGATACGGATATTTTTAAATGTCTTAACAACATTACATACAGCAAGGAAATCTTTTACTCCCCGTTCAAAAACCGGATCATTTAATCGACAGTTGGTCAGATATGTAAAAGGCACGCGGAAGCGGCGAAGCACCTTTCCTGTAGCAAACAAACCGCACTGGGTATCGCGGAGACGGACACCGTTTTCATCCGGACGCTCATCCAATGGTCCCCATAAAAGCACAGGCACATCCAGCTTCTTTGCAAGACGGGCACAGACAAACTCAGTACCGAAGTTGCAGTGAGCCAAAAGCAGGCCGTCCACACCTTCTGCTTTAAATTTTGCTACGATCTTATCTACATCGTTGTCATCGTAAAGCAGGCCTTCTTCGTTAATGTCTGTAATGTCCACAAAATCCACACCCAGCTCTTTCAGCCGGTCTGCTGTCAGCCCTCGGAACTTAATCGCGTCCGGCGCGCTGAAAATGCTTCTTCTTGTAGGTGCATAGCCCAACTTAATTTTTTTCATGAGAGCTCCTTTCCGGGAAATTTAATTTCCCTGTAAACATAAACGAAATGCATGAATAAATTTTTCGTTTTGTTATTTCTTTGTGCGTTCTATCTAATGTATGAGTTAAGTATAGCCCTTATTTGGCTTAATTTCATCAAATAATTAAGTAAAATTAACTTAATTATTCACTTAATTATTGATTTTCTTTATTAAATCATGCATACTGTATTTAAGATAAAACCGCCGGCCCACAGCTCCCTTTAGGACGCCAGCGGCCGTAAGGAAAAAATACCAGCAAAGAAAGGATGACCGCCATGAGTATTACCGCAAAAGAACTTGCAAAGAAACTAAACCTGTCGCCGGCCGCCGTATCCATGGCCTTAAACCATAAGCCCGGCGTCAGCACGACTACCCGCCGCCTTGTTTTTGACGCTGCTGAAAAATACGGTTATGATTTTTCCCGCATTACTGAAAAGCATCCGGTTCCGGGTTCCATTTACTTGGTCATATATAAAAAGCATGGCGCTGTAGTAACAGATACGCCTTTCTTTTCTCAGATTTCAGAAGGAATTTCCCTGGAATGCAAAAGGCAGGAATATAATCTGAAAGTCAACTATATTTATGAAGATGATGATGTGATCCAAAGACAGCTTGAAGATATGCGCAGCTCAGACTGCTGCGGTATGATCCTCCTTGGCACGGAAATGACAGACAGGGACCTGCGCCCGTTTTTAAAGCTGCCTTCCCCTGTAGTGCTCTTAGATACGTATTTTGAATCCGCTGCCTGCGACAGTGTGCTTATTAACAATGTCCAGGGCGCTTATATGGCAACCTCCTATTTGATACAAAAATGCAGCTCTCAGCCGGGCTATCTGCGCTCTGCATATGAGATTTATAACTTTACCCAGCGCTCCGCAGGATTTTATAAGGCTATCCGTGCGGCCGGCATGTCCGCCTCCCAGTCCATTGTCCATGACCTGACTCCATCTGTGGACGGTGCCTTTGCTGATATGCTGGAGATTATTAAAAGCGGCGAGCCTCTGGCCTCCTGCTATTTTGCCGATAATGACCTGATCGCCGTAGGGGCTGTCAAAGCCTTAAAGCAGCACGGGCTGCGCATTCCGGAGGATGTGGCCATCGTAGGCTTTGACAACCAGCCTATCAGCAGCGTGATCGAGCCCAACCTGACAACCGTCCATGTTCCTAAAAAGTACATGGGAGAAACTGCCGCAGCCCGGCTCATTTCCCTGATCCATGATCCAAGCCAGCCTCCGGTAAAAACAGAAATCTCCACATCTTTAGTTAAGAGAAACTCTGTTCCAAGAGCCAAGCACGGAGGGATCTGAACCCTCCAAAGCTTATCTGCTCCCCTGCCGGGTGTAACCTGTAAAATGAGTTCCCGGGCAGACGGAACTGTCAGCTGCCATTAAATATCTGCCGGACTGCCGCTTCATAGTCCGGCAGGTGCATTGCTTTTTTAATCTTTTTCATCGGTTTTTCATTGCCGGGGAAATAGCAGATCAGGTAAGACCATATCTCCTTCATTTTAAACAGGACATTTCGATCTCCGCTCATCGCCTGCCGATAGGTGTCATACAGTTCATTGTGAAAGGCAATGACCCTTGCCCGAACATCCGGCGACGGTGCGCCTGTGCAGAGGCCGACGCCCTCTTTTCCTTCTTCACATACATTCAGCTCCCATACCAGTGCCGGATCCATTAAAAGGCCACGGCCCAGCATGATCCTTTGGATCCGGGGATATTTCTTTGAAAAATCCCGGCATTCCCCGCCGGTAAACAGATCGCCGTTATAACATAAAACATTTTTGCTGTGGTTTACAGCATAATCAAAATATTCCATCCTTGGGTGGAATTTATAAAAATCCTCCCGGATCCTGGGGTGGATAATCAGCTCTTCCATAGGATATTTATTATAAATATCCAGCAGCCTGTAAAATTCATCTCCGTCATCTCGCCCCAGCCGTGTCTTAACCGATATTTTCATATCCGGTCCGCTAAAAATCTCATCAAGAAAACTGTCTAAAAGCTCCGGAAATGCAAGAAATCCCGCCCCTTTATTTTTCGAGGCCACAGTTCCTGACGGGCAGCCCAGGTTCAGGTTAATCTCATTATACCCCAGCTGTTTCAGCTTTTTTGCTGTAGTTATAAAATCCCCCGCCTGATTAGTCAGGATCTGGGGCACCAGATAAAGACCCTCATTATTTTCCGGCAAAAGGTCACGCATTTCCTTTGTCATCACCTTTTTGCTCTGATTCGGAGAAATAAACGGGGCAAAATACTTTCGGATTCCGGGGAAATACTTCCGGTGAACCCGTCTGAATATATGATTGGTGATCCCCTCTAAAGGGGCAAAATAATAGTCCATAGATACCTCCGCTGCAAGCATCATCGTTTTGCCGGGGCCGCACAAATCCCGGCCCGCCCCGACCTGCTACAACAGTATACATGGGCATGCCGGGATTTGCAAGGAAATCCTTTCATCTTTGGTCAAACCATGCTATAATATGTTCATCAAAGCAAAGGAGGTCTGACCTGCTATGGCAGAAGTCAATATTAAAGCATCTTTTCAATGTCCGGTTCAAAAAGTCTGGCAGACCGTGGTTTCACTGACAAATTATTCCTGGCGCCAGGAGATCGATCAGATCGAGATCGTGAAAAGCGGGAAAAAATATATTGAACACACAAAAAAGAGTAAGGACACAACCTTTCGCATCACCAAAAGGGAAACCGGCCGACGCTATGAACTGAGCATGGAAAACACATGGATGAAAGGCCAATGGATCATGCTTTTTTCAGAGGAAGGAAAGTCCACTGCCCTTGACTTTACCATAAAGGCTGTCGCAAAATGGTACATGAAACCATTTGCCGGCTTTATTATCAAACGGCAGCAAAAAGCCTACATTCAGAATCTTAAGAAAGCTGTTGAAAAGTAATTGCCGGTGCTGAACGCCGGATAAAAAAAGATCATCCTGTGAAATTCAAAATCGGATTTCACAGGATGATCTTTTTACTTATTTCTCGTATAAGAAACGCTCCGGAAGTGTTACATTAAAGTCTTTGGCAAGATCTCTAAAGTTCTGAGGTGTAATGGTCTGGAGCTTGTCCGGACGCATGGAAAGCATCTTAACAAGGATCTCTGCAGATTTTTCCACTGTATGCATCAGACCGAAGGTCAGGTCAAAATCCTCTCCGGAGCAGAACATGCCGTGATGCGCCCAAATGGCTACATCATACTTTTTCATCAGCTCACTGGTAGCTACAGCAATATCTCTGCCGCCGGGAACCATCCAGCCTACAACGCCAATACCGTCCGGAAATACGACCGGACACTCTGTAGCCATTTCCCACAATTCGCGGGTAAATACTTCATCGGTTAAAGGCAGTACAAACGTAAGGGCGATCACATTGGTCGTATGCGCATGGTAAATCACTCTGTGTTTCCCGCCGGAAGCCACCATCTTTACTTCATGGTTCATTAAATGGGACGGCAGCTCACTTGTAGGTCTCCCGCCGTTTACAAGTCCCCAGCAGATCCGATAATTCTCACCCTTGTCATCCAGCTCGATAATCGCTGTCGTATCTTCCGGATCCAGGATCACATTGCGGAAATACTTGCCGCTTCCTGTTACAAGGAAATACTCTCCGGCCAGCTTTGGAACAGATGTTCCGATAGGCTTCCACTCGCCGTCAGTCTTTAATTCCTCACGTACAGACTCAATCTCCTCTTTTTTAATACGGTATGTAAGATTACCGCCGTTTCTTTCGTGCCATCCCTGTTCCCAGCCGTCATTGGCCATGCGAATAAATCCCTTTACAAATCCTGCCTCTAATACCTTCATAATAAAACTCCTTATCCGTGGATTTTGCGTCCTTCAGACACCGGCCAAAAGCGCCGCCGTCCTGAAAGGCTTTAAATTTTTCTTGCTGCTTATATTATAGTTAATGCAGCTGCAAAAAGAAAGAACATGATTCGCCAAAAAAAACGTCCTTATTTGCATATCCGCCTCATCTTCAGGGAAAGCGCTTTCTCTGCCGCTGACTCTTTATAAGGAAAATCCCTCTAAAGAATCGTATATCCGCCTTTATGTTTCTGCTTGGTCACATACAATGCGTGATCTGCTCTTTTGTACAGACTGTCAAAGCTGTCGCCGTCCCATACAGCAGCGCCTACGCTGATACTTACATTGATCTGAGTATTTTCCCAGATAACAGGCTTCGCCGCTCCGGAAATTTTCTCAAGTTTTTTCTTAACTGCACCCATATTTTTCTTTAGAACAAAGACCACCATAAATTCGTCCCCGCCAATTCGGCCGATACCGTCGCCTTCCCGAAACCGGTCACGGAGCATCTGACCGACCTCTGCAAGAACCTTGTCGCCGCAGGGATGGCCGTAAGTATCATTCACATATTTAAAATTGTCCACATCAAGGATCGCCATCACCATCATATCCTGAGACGTAAGGGCGCTCCTGCGGGCCAACATGTATTCCTCTATGGCCCCCCGGTTCATAAGACCTGTGAGAACGTCCGTTTTCGCACGGAATTTCAGCTGGCAGACCTCATTTTTATGCTTATTAATATCTGTCAGATATCCCACGCCGGACTTGATATGGCCGTCGGAATCTTTCTGAAAAGCTAAATGAAGCAAATACCAGGAACATATGCCATTTTTATCGTGAAGGGAAATTTCTGTCTCCAGCTGGCCGCTTTCCTCCATGGCCTTCCGGATCCGGGCCAGAAGCTTATCTTTTTCTTTTTCGGACATAATAGTGCTGGTCTTCAGCCACTGAGAAAAGTCCGGGATATATGCAGGATAATCAAAGTTCTGGGTCCAGCTTTCAGAGAACTCCACTGCACCTGTATCCACATTCCAGTCAAAAATAATATTATTGGTCTGGCGAAGGATATACCCGTACTTTTGCAGGGTCAGATTCAGTTTTTCCTTTTCCTCTGTAAGCTTTCCGTTAATCTTAATAATTTCCTGCTGGTTTAAAATATTGGAAACCGTATAACGGGAGCGGGCATAACAGACTACAATGGCCACGCCCATGGATAAAACACAGTTCCACATATAGGAAAAATCCAACGCAAAGCTGGTCAGCCAATGAAAGATAATCGTACTCCCGATAAAATTAATTACAGCAAACCATGGAACTGTCTGGATACAGACCGCAGCTCCCAGCAAAGCTGTTATAAAAGTCCCGTTTGAAGCTTCCGGATTTCCGTAAATATCATAACAGTTAAGTCCGGCGCACCATAAGATCCAAAAGGTCATTGCCGCGCTTTGAAGCGCCCCCAGGAACTTTGGCCGATGCTTTAACCAGGGGCTAAGTACAAGATATGCCCCGCAGCCTGCCAGCATCACACAATAAAAACTGAAATAGATCCGATTATTCACTGTACCAAGGCCGGAATCTGATGTAAACAGAACTCTGTAAATATTAAACAACTGTGCAGCCATACAAAGTGTAGAAAGTATGACTAAAATCCTGTGATTAGAGCGCACTGTATGGGCCCAATATTCCTCACTTATATTCGAAGGGATTGTAAACACATCCCTGATCTGACGTATCATGATCATCACCCCTGATGTTACTATCCCATTTATATCACATTTTTTCTAAAATGACAAGAAATTCATAAAAATCCTTCCATATTGATCCTGGTTTTCAGTAAAATTGCTGCTATTTTTACGGTTCAAAGGAAACATGGATCTTACAGATTTCCGCCCTTGTCCCTACACGCATATTAGGGCCAAAAAGCCCAACGCCGGAAGTGACTATACTATGCATCTGGTCTTTCTTCAAATAACCGCAGGGATTCTCCCACAAAAATTTCATTAAAATATTTGCCGGGAACATCTGGCCGTCATGGGTATGTCCGGCCAGATCCAGATCCACCCCTGCCGCAGCCAGCTCATCCAGTTCCCTTGGCTCATGGTCGATCACAATTATGGGTTTTGTCGGATCCATAGACTTTGTGATCTGCTCCGGAGTCATACGCTCCTGAATCCCACGGCCCGGGCGTTCCTTATCGGCCCTGCCAAATAAATAAACACTGTCCTGGATCAAGATGCCTTCATCCTGAAGCAAAGTAATGCCTGCTGTTTCCAAAAAAGCATCCATTCTTGGGTCGCTTTCCTTCTTTTTATCACTGGGGAAAGTAAATCCGGCCAGGATAGGCTCATCCACATCATGGTTGCCATAGCATGCGTAAACGCCGTAAGTGCTTTGGATCCCTTGTAATATTTCAGCCAGCCGCCGGGGATCTTCCAGGGCATCAAAATTGTTGTCAAAAATATCTCCTGCAATCACAACAAGATCCGGATCCTGGGCATTGATCTTTTCCACCATCTGCTCCATCTGTGAACAGCCTATATTGTAGCCCAGATGAAGGTCTGCCGCCAGGACAATATTTAACTCATCCAGATTTCCCCCATCTTTATGGATCACAACATCATATTGTGTTACCCGGATCACCCTGGCGTTTATATATCCCCAGACGGAGATCAGCCCGATAACACAAAGACATACTGCGCCTGCCCGGACAAAACTTTTTCGGCTTTTAACCCACCGGGGATCCACCCGTTTCATATGACCCAGGATCAGACGGATAATGTCTGCGGTTATAAGAACCAGCAAAATATAGGCCAATGCTCCAAACCAAAGATTGGCTGCCTGATTCACCCACCGTCCCGCCGGGCCGGAGCCTAAAAGAAATCCGGCAGGAATAGACAGCGCGCACAGCGTATATAAAATAATGACCACTGCCCGGCACCCCCTTTTTTTAAAGATACCGTGGCAGGCGCTAAGCCATAAGATCAGCCAGCGTATTATGTAAATACATGCTAAAATATATAAAGGCGCTAAATAAACCGCCAACATGATTCATCACCCTTTCATTGAGATTCACGGGCCGGCGCGGTTACGCCTTTCCCCGTATTGGGAACCGCTGCGGAAAATGCCAAATCCCCCAGAAACAGACAAAGCAGGAGCAGGCATACAGGCACAAGAATCTTACGGCTTAAGCGCCGCAAAAGGCTGTCCAGCAGCGGCGCCAGTACATAAACAATGATCATTCCACCAATACCGAAGATCAGCAGTCCTTCCGCGCAGATCCTTCCGTTAAGGTTCAGAAAATACCCTGTATAGTCCCACCACCGTTTTCCTCCGGTAACTGCTTCCAGCACCCATGAGGTCATATATTCCACAACCCCGCATAAAACCATGATAGCCAGGAACTGACGCACCGGATGGCTGCGCAGCCGCTTTAAAAGGATCAGGATAAGAAGACCTCCGCTGCCGTATATAGGCAGCCATGGGCCATGAAGCACCCCGCGGTTTACAAATTCTCCGTGATTGACCATATGAAGGCACACTTCCCACAGCCATCCAAAACCGGAGAAAATAAAAAACATAAGGACCAGAGATAATACTGAATAATTGCGCATATAGCGCAGCGGTTCGATACGGATAAACCGCCGCTCGGTCAGGGGCGAAAGCCGGGACGGATAAACCTCTCCTCCAGCAGCCTCTTTCAGTGAAGCAATGCCTAAAAGCCTGGCCTGTCCTTCTTCATAGTCCCGTTCACGCTTAGTATATGTCAGCAGGATTCCGAACCAGCGCATAAGAAATCCCCGGAACCCGGTCAGCTCCTCCAGATTTTCCACAGGTGTCTCAAGAACCTTAAGAACATCCCCATAGGCTGCATTAAGGGTTTTTTTATCTGCCGGGACATATAAATACACATCATTAAGCTTATATGCATTTTCAATTTCCTGCTCCTGTGCCAGTGTCCGCAGCTGCACATAATACTCGCAAAACGAGGCCACCTTGTAGGGACTTGTGAATAAAATATCTGTAAGCCCTACAGTCACCAGGCCAAGAAGATCCCATCCCAAAAATGACAGTTCAAAAACGAAGCACTGCCATTTATGTCCTTTCATCATTTGTCTGGATAGGGTTATAGCTTCCAGTGTTCCTATATCGGGATTCTCAGCCAGGATATAGGGTACGAGGTAATAAGAATAAAATTTCACAAAAATACCGGCAATGGTCAGTGTCCATAAAATCTCAAATACACTGACCACACACATGGTCCAGCAGGTTTTCAGCCACCGCCGCACGCCAAGCAAAAACAAAAAACGCCGTATGGGCAGCTTTTCATAGCAGCGTCCCTCCAGAAACATGCGCCTGGAAATGACAATATACATATTTTGCAGAAAAAACCACATCATCAGGGGCATAAGAAAACTTAAGACAATGAAAATATTCATCGTTATATCTGCCGATCCCAGCATGGAATTAATTGCCGCGATCATTGTCACAAAAATAGATCCGGAAGTCACATCATTAATCAGCCCTGCCAGCACACCCCTGGATCTGCCAAATGCCGGATGGTCATCCCGGGACTGATCAATAGCCTGCTGACGTATCTTTTCAGACAGTTCCCGGCCTTCGCCCACTTCTCCGGAAAGGGCTTTTTCAATCACATCTGACAGGCCCTGATGGACGACCAGGCCCCCAACATTGACTGTATAATAATCATCAAAAGGATTTCTGTTGATTCCAAGGCGGCTGATGGATGTAGAAAATTCGCTTCCCAGATAAGCGCTGATCAGACAGACTGCCGCAAAAATGAAATAATGCTTTTTCAGGCTGGCCAAGGCCCGCCCCTTCATCTCCCTGCGTGTATCCATAATCCCTCTCATTCCTCTTTCGTTAATTTGTCCATCATCATCATACCATTTTGTTTTCTCTAGTCAATACAGGAAAATAAATCTTAAACAAAACTTAGAATAAAATAAAAAAATTATTAATCAATTCCTGTGCCTGCGGGAGCTAAGTTTTGTCCGGAATGCGGCACACCAAGAAGCTGATCGGCGGCTATACCCCTTCCAGGCGCCTTGGCCGCGGAAAGTACGGTGTCTGTTACCTTGCAGCAGACAGCCAGGGGCAGGATATTTTTTTGTTCTGGAATATAAAAAAGGGTATACCCTGGAGCAGCTGCTTTTTAAACAGCATCACAAAGTCAGTACCCGGGAATTTTTTTGCATCGGATCCCAGCTTGCCGGGATCCTTGCTTATATCCACAGTAGAAGTGTCGTCCACGGGGATCTGCGGCTGTCAAACGTTTTATATGACGGACACTCTGTTTCCCTTATTGATTTCGGGCTTTCACGGTACGAAGGAACGGAGGGGCTGAAATTTGATCTGGACTATGCCTGCTTTGGAAATATCCTTTTGTACCTGCTTTATTCCAATTACCCGAAAAAAGGCAAAAGCGCCTGGTATGATGAGCTTCCCCTCACTCGTGCCCAAAAAGAGTATCTCATGCGGCTTTTAAGGCTCATGCCCCCCTTTTTATCCATCACAGACGCTGAGAAAGAATTTTGCCGCATATGGTCTCCGGATTAAGGACTGTCCGCCGGGAGATGGAATACGTGTTTTACGCTCCCATTTCCCGGATCACATTAACCATTTCAATAGCTCCAAGGGCACACTCATAGCCTTTATTTCCGGCTTTTGACCCGGCACGTTCAATGGCCTGCTCAATATTGTCGGTTGTCAAAACCCCAAACATGACAGGAACACCTGATTTAAGGGATACGGAAGCAATCCCTTTGGATACTTCACTGCACACATAATCATAGTGGCTGGTGCTTCCCCGGATCACTGCCCCCAGGCAGATCACAGCATCATATTTGCCGCTTTCTGCCATTTTGGAAGCAATAAGGGGGATCTCAAAGGCCCCCGGCACCCAGGCCACCTGAATGTCATCCTGAGCCACATTATGACGCACAAGGCCGTCAATGGCGCCGCTTAACAGCTTTGATGTAATAAACTCGTTAAAACGGGCAGCAACGATCCCTACCCTGATCTTTTCTGATACTAATTTTCCTTCAAATGTTTTCATTTTACTTCCGCCTTTCCCTGATCTTTCCGGCAGCTGATCGCCGCCCGGTTTTCTTAATAATTTAATAAGTGTCCCATTTTTGTCTGCTTTGTTTTTAAGTAAAACAGATCCTTGCTGGTGGCTTCCATCTGGATGGGTACCCGCTGTAAAATTTCCATGCCGTAATCTTTCAGCTGATAAATTTTATCCGGATTATTGGTCAAAAGACGCATGGTCTTTACTCCCAGGTCTTTAAGGATCTGGGCGCCAATGAAGTATTCCCGAAGATCGCCCGGAAAACCAAGGGCCAGATTGGCCTCCAGTGTATCCATTCCCTGATCCTGCAAAGCATAGGCCCTAAGCTTATTGATCAGGCCGATGCCCCGCCCTTCCTGGCGCATATATAAAAGGATGCCCCGGCCTTCTCTGGCAATCTGGGTCATGGCAGCGGCAAATTGCTGGCCACAGTCACACCTTAGGGAGCCAAAAGCGTCCCCGGTAAGGCACTCGGAATGGACGCGGCACAAAATATTTTCACCGCTGCCAATATCCCCTTTAACGAGGGCCACATGGTGTTCCCCGTTAAGCCGGTTCACATAGCCATATGCCATAAAATCCCCGTATTTTGTAGGCATTTGGGCGCAGGCCACCTGGTCCACCAGCTTTTCATACTTTCTCCGGTAATCCTGCAGCGCCTTAATGGTAATAAATTTAAGTCCCATGGACTGGCTTAAACGTATCAGCTCCGGTGTACGCATCATCGTTCCGTCATCGCTCATGACCTCACAGCAAAGACCGCATTCCTTAAGCCCTGCCAGACGCATCAGATCCACTGTGGCTTCCGTATGGCCGCTGCGCTCCAGTACACCGTTCTTTTTTGCAATCAGGGGAAACATATGTCCCGGCCTGCGAAAATCCTCCGGCTTTGCATCCTCTGCCACACACCGGCGTGCGGTCATGCCCCGCTCCAGGGCAGATATGCCGGTTGTCGTCCCCACATAGTCCACAGAAACAGTAAATGCCGTTTCATGATTATCCATGTTTTTTTCTACCATGGGATGAAACTCCAATTTTTCAGCCAGTTCCCGGCTCATGGGCATGCAGATCAGCCCCCTGGCATATTTGGCCATTAAATTAACATTTTCCGTTGTAGCCGCCTGGGCTGAACAAATAAAGTCGCCTTCATTTTCCCGGTCCTCATCATCGGTTACCAGGATCACCTCGCCCCTTCTCAGGGCTTCCAAAGCATCCTCCACTTTATCGTATTGAAACATTCCTTTTTCCTCCTGACATTTTATAAAAATCCATACATGGCCAGCTTCCCGGCCGTCAGCCCCTGCCCGCCGCCGTCACTGTCCGGGCTGTGCTGCGCCGGCTTTTCCAAAAGCTTTTCCACATATTTTCCAATCACATCATTTTCAATATTGACCAGGGCCCCGGGACGTTTGCGGGAAAGGGCGGTCACCTGGAATGTGTGGGGGATCACAGACACACGAAATTCCCCTTCTTTAACATCTGCCACAGTCAGGCTTATCCCGTCTAAGGCTACCGAGCCTTTTTCTACAATATAGCGCATCAGCTTTGGCGCCGCGCCAATGGTCAGCCATACGGCAATATCATCCTGACGCATTTTAAGGATCGTCCCCATGCCGTCAATATGCCCGGACACAATATGGCCGCCAAATCGTCCCCCTAAGGCCATGGCCCGCTCCAGGTTCACCCTTTGGCCAGGACGTATATATTTCAAGGATGACCGGTCCAGAGTTTCGTGCATCACATGGGCAAAAAAACCGTCTGCCTTTAGCTCAGTTACTGTCAGGCATACGCCATTGACGGCAATACTGTCCCCGGGCCTGGTCCCCTCAAGAACACGGGACGCCCCTATGTGAAGAAGGCAGGAGTCAGGGCCTCTTTGTATTCCCCGGATCTGTCCGGTTTCTTCTATGATTCCGGTAAACACGGGCACACCTCGCTTTCTATGAAAAAATCATCTCCCAGGCGGCACATTTTCACCGGCTTCAGCAAAAACGCCCCATCCGGCAGCGCCACGCCCGTTCCGCCCACAGCGCCGGGAGCTGCTGTTCCGCCAAAGATCTTTGGGGCAATGTATGCCTGAACTCTGGAAACAATCCCGGCATTTAAAGCAGCCCAGGCCAGCGTGGGGCCGCCTTCCAGTAAAATACTGTCAATCCCCATGGTTCCCAGCTGATCCATCAGCGCTTTCAGATCCACACATCCATTGTCCGACGGAGGAATGAAAAGAATCTTGCAGCCCATGGCTTCATAGGCTCTGTACCGGGAAGTATCCTTACAGCATGTGGCGATGAGCGTCAGGATCTTATCTGCTGTTTTTATGACCTTTGCTTCCGGAGAAATATTTAATCCCGAATCACAAAGAATCCGCCTTGGATTTCTCCCCTGGGGGATTCTGCATGTGAGCATGGGATCATCTGCGGCTACTGTTCCCCGTCCTGCCATAATGGCAGAAAAAAGGTTCCGGTCTGCATGAACCTGGCGGCGGGCTGCTTCCCCGGTGATCCAACGGGACTTTCCCGTACGCGTGGCAATACGGCCGTCCATGGTCATGGCATACTTTAAAACAACAAACGGCCTGCCGGTTGTTATGTAATGAAAAAAAATACGGTTTTGTTCACGGCATTCGTCTTCCAGCACCCCGGTCACCACCCGGATCCCATGGTCTCTAAAAACCTTTATTCCCTTTCCCGCCACCAGAGGATTGGGATCCATTGCTCCCACAACAACTTTCCTTATTCCCTTGTCTATAATGACCTGGGTACATGGCGGCGTTTTTCCGTAATGACAGCACGGTTCCAATGTGACGTAAAGCACTGCTCCGTCCATATCCTGCGTACAATTTAAAAGACACTCACGTTCTGCATGAGGCCCTCCATACTTTTTGTGATAGCCTTCACTAATGATCCGCCCATCTTTAACAAGCACGGCCCCTACCATGGGATTAGGGCTGACGCGGCCTGCACCCTTTTGGGCCAATGTAAGGGCTCTTGCCATAAAATAAGCATCATCCTTCAATTTTTACTGCCTCCTTATATTTTTTAGTCCGTCACAACATCCCGGCCCTTTTAAAAACCGGATATCTCTTGTTCCGGCAGCGGTTTTTATCCCGCTGCCATACAAAATAAAAATCCCCCGGAAAATACTCCGGGGGACAGGGCATATATGATCGCAGACAAATACAGGTACAAAGCAGCATGTGTAAAAAAAGCCCTGAAATGATGAAACATTTCAGGGCGAATACACAAAACTCTGCTTTATCCATGCTTTATACCGCAAAAATAAAACATTTGCACATATACTCATCTTCTCTCATCCAGACTATACTGTCGGTTTTGGAATCTCACCAAATCCTGATTTGAACACTGTCAAATCCTGCGCCACGCGCTCGCGGACTTTACCGCCGATCGGGAATTTCACCCTGCCCCGAAGACTGCTTTTATTCAGTTCTTTTTTATTATAATGCTGCTGCTGTCATTATGCAAGTCTTTTTTCGCACAAAACCCCGGGATCAGATCCCGAGATTACAGCCGTCCATCCATAAAACCGACGGATCTACCTTATCCACCGAAGGGGTTCCGGTAAATCCCATGATCATCCTTAATTCATCATTCATTTTCCGGATATATTTCTCCACACCCTCACGGCCTTCGGCTTTCAGCGCCGGCAGGATTGCCCTGCCTACAGCCGCTCCGTCGCAGCCTAAAGCAAGAGCTTTAAAAACATCTGCGCCCCTGCTGATCCCGCAGTCCACAAAAATCTTCATTTCGCTGCCCACAGCCTTGCGGATGGATGGAACGACCTTTAAAGGCGGTATAGCATAAGGCATACGGCCGGAATGATGGCTGACCAGGATAGCGGATACCTGGCAGTCTGCACACTTTACTGCATCCCGGACACTGAGGACGCCTTTCACAATAAAAGGCAGCGGCGCCGCAGCCTGTACATATTCCCGGATCATATCCATTGTCTGAGCGGCCATAGGTTCTCCCTGGACAATATCATAATCTCCCTGGCTGCCAAAAATATGGTCAATATCCATGCCTACCCCAACGGCATTGTGAGTCTTGGCATATTCAATCTGGTCAAAAATCTTTTTCCGTTCTCTGTAAGGCTTTATAATTCGCACGGTCAGGGCTTGGGTATCAAAGATTTCATTCATTTTGTCATTTTCCCGCATGCCCACAAAGTTAAGAATATTCAGATTTTTGGCTGCAGCAGAATATTCCACCATACTGTTTTTGCCGTTTTTCACCCACTCATCCAAATGAGAAAACGCAGGCATCATAATAGGCGAGTCATAAGTATGCCCAAACAGCGTGGTTTTTGTAGACGCTTTTACTGCATCGATTAAACGTTCCTCAATGAGGATCGAGTCCAGATACCGGCGTGTAATGGCATTGGCATCTGCCGGATTAAAATTCTTGCTTTCTTCCATAAGTTATTCCCCCTAAAATCCATAGTTATGTCATCTGCAATCATTCGTAAACTGAACGAATACTTATGATGCCACGGGTCTCAAAGTCATGCTATTATTTTACTACAACTGCAATAGTCCGGCAAGCCAAACTGAGCCCTGCATCTTTCACCTGCGGCATCCTCTAAAACCCAATCTTGTTCCATGCAGCCCAACGTGCTACAATAGTGATGATGCTGCGGATTCCCCCCGCTCCGTGTTCTCGAAATCCTGGCATCATTGTATCGTCCGCGGCCATTTGACCGGTGCCGCAGACGAGCCTATACACAAAGGAGGGCTGCGGTCTATGTATTTAACCCATTTTGAATTTCCGGATATTGAAGAAGAATATAGCTTCCGTCTGTCGATTAAGCGTACCTGCTACGACTCTTTTTATCCCTTTGGCATATTGTCCCGGCATCATCTGACACAGCTGGATTTTGAGCCGGTGACCATCCTTTACGGCAGCAATGGCTGCGGTAAAAGCACGGCCTTAAATATTATGGCTCAAAAGATCGGCCTTGGACGGGACAGCTTATATAACCGTTCTAACTTTTTTGAGGACTATCTGGATATGTGCAGCTTCCGTCCCCGGGAAAGCCTTCCAAAGGACAGCCGCATGATCACCAGCGATGATGTTTTTGATTTTATGCTGAACCTGCGCTCCATTAACAACGGCATTGACTTAAAACGGGAGGCCCTTTTTGATGAGTATTTGGATAATAAATATTCCCGGTTTCAAATGCGGTCTCTGTCAGACTATGAGCAGCTAAGAAAAGCCAATATGGCCAAAAGCCGCACCCAGTCCAAATATGTACGGAATAATTTGATGAGTAATATCCGCGAGCATTCCAATGGAGAAAGCGCCTTTTTGTACTTTTCCGAGATCATCCGGGAAAACGCTCTGTATCTTCTGGATGAGCCGGAAAATAGCCTGTGCGCACAAAAGCAGCAGGAACTTGCCCGTTTCCTGGAGGACAGCGCCCGTTTTTTCAAGTGCCAGCTGATCATTGCCACCCATTCCCCATTTCTGCTGTCCATCCGCGGCGCAAAAATTTATGATATGGACGAAGATCCGGTGGATGTAAAGCCGTGGACCCAGCTGGAAAATGTACGGGCTTATTATGATTTTTTTAAAGAACATGATGATGAGTTTAAAAGGAGGTTTCCCGGATGATCAACCCAAAACGGCTGATGGAACTGAAACGATTAAGAGATGAATTTGCCCAGCGGCACCCGAAATTTACATTATTCCTGGATGCCGCTTCTAAAGAAGGGCTTCGGGAGGGCAGTGTGATCGAGATCCAGATTACAAGCCCGGAAGGAAAAAATATTTGTTCCAATTTAAAGGTAAGCGCCCAGGATCTGGAGCTTCTTGAAACACTAAAAGAGCTTCGGTAGCCCCCCGAACTTCAGCAGCCCACTCAAGGGCCGGCAGCCGGGCCAGCAGCCGTTAGGTCGGCTTTGCTGCCTTAAGACGGCTTTGAAAAACGGTGGCTCTTGCGGCGGGGCCATGACATTGCCCTGCTGCTGTGCTCCATCTCAAAGCACCGGGCGCAAACGCCAAAGTTATAGCCTACGGGAAGCTTTCTGCCGCAGTACCGGCATGTGGCAATATAATTGGTCTTTTTGCCAAGAAGGTAGCGCATAATGGTGCTTTCTGTGTAAGCCCGCTCCCTGGACAGCCATTTTGTATCAATGATCTTGCCCATGCGCACAGAAAACTGATAGTAAAGATCCAGCTGCTTATAGTAGGTTTCATATTTTTGTATGCCTGCAAGGCCCTGGATCGCTTTTTTATCCGGATAAGGCAGGGACACATCTGCGGTATAAATCTCGCAATAATGGAGCCACAGATCAACAACATAGCGGTCTTTCACATCAATGGGACAGCTGATCATCCGGTAAAGGGTATGCTTATTTTCAAAGCCGTCAATATAGTCTCTGTTGCGGCTGGCCTGGCCATATAAAAACAAAGTATCTTCAATGCTGACCTTGACAAATGGCGGCTGAGTCTGTACATCGTGCCAAACCCGAAGGATCGCATCCAAAGGTTCATTCATATCCAAAAGCACCTGAGGAAATCCAAGGCTGACTGTTTCTATAGGTTCTTCAAAAGCGTCAAACCGCTCCCGCACATATTCTAAAGCTTCCTCTCCCATGGCCGTCACATATCCTGCATCATAAAGACCGTATCTTCCGGCGCGGCCGGCGATCTGCTTGATCTCAGGCACCTTCAGGGGCCGTCTGGATATTCCGTCAAACTTTTCCGTCTGCACAAAGACAATACGGCGCACCGGAAGGTTCAGCCCCATACCAATGGCGTCTGTAGCTACGACCACTTTTGTTTCGCCGCCGGCAAACATCTGCACCTGGCGTCTGCGGATTTCCGGAGGCAGGCTGCCGTAGATCACACTGGCAGGAATCTCCCGTTCTTCCAGACGGCCGGCTACATCCAGCACAGACTTTTTGGAAAATACAATCAGGGCATCCCCCGGCTGTACGTCATCGGGAAATTCAAACGCTGTTTTTTCACAGTACAAGGGGATCTTTCGCTCATAGCGGCAAATGTCATAATGATCCTGGCACAGCCGTATCAGATGGGTTATCACCGGCTCTGCCGCAGGGCTCAGGCAAATATGGATCTCCCGGGCCAAAAGTCCCAGGATAGCCCGGGTCCAGGAATGGCCCCGCTCTGTATCGGACACCATTTGTGCTTCATCAATCACTGCAATATCATAAGTATCATTAATATCTGCCATTTCAATGGTGGATGCTGTTACCCGGCTGTGAGGCGTTTCAAGGCACTCCTGCCCGGTCAGCATGGTACAGGGCGTATTGCAGCTGTTCATCTTTTCATAGACTTCCAGAGCCAGCAAACGCAGCGGCCCCAGATAAACACCGTGCTTTGCATGCTTTAATGCTTCCAGGGCCTGGAATGTCTTTCCGCTGTTGGTAGGACCGATGTGCAGGATAAAATGCCGGTTCATAGACAGGGCTTTTGGGAACTCCAGCTCCGGCCGTGAGGGCACCAGCTGGGTAATGCGGTTTTCAATGCAGTATCTTCGGTAGCGCTGGCACAGTTCAAACAATGACCTGGTACAGATGACTCCCGGCAGTTGCTCGCGCATATAATCAAAAAAGCCATCATCTAAGGCTGACTGGTCGTCCGGCAGGATCATGGCCAGATCCAGCCGCACAAGCTCCGGGATCATCTGGGACTGGATTACTGATACTGCACCTTTGTTCCGGTATTTCATGGCAATGTGCAAAAGGTTTTTGATCTGCCGGTGATAATCTTCAAGAATGGATCTGCTCACCTGATGGGCACCCAGACGCTTCATAGTCCTGTTCAGCGCATTGATCCGTTTTTCATACCCGGAAGCTCTGGCTGTATTTCTTTTTTTAGCTTCTTTTCTGTACTCGTCAATATAAAACTGTATTAAGTCTTTTTTCTCTGTCATACTTTCCACCTATCCCCGGCTGCTGTCTGATGCCGGGGCTTCACTGCTGCTGTCCGGTGTCTCGCCGGCCTTGTCTGAGGTTTCACCGCTGTCCGCGTTTTCACCGGCACTTTCGGCTTCCACATTGCCGCTCCAATACTGGCGCACCAGTTCTACATAAAACATATTTCCATAATTGTACCGCCAGCCCCCGTTGCGTTCCACAGACAGGTCATTGCGGTACGTGACCGTTTCCCCGCCGGACATATCCCGTGCAAAATCCTCGGCCAGCTGGGATGTATGTACCTTCCCGTGTTCAGAAACATAGGTCAGATATGTGATCCCGAAATTGTACGCCTGGATCACGCTGTTAATATCGCAGCCCAGCTGCCTGCTGTAAGACAAAAGCTGGGAAAACACTTTACAGCCCTGTTCTATAGAAGGCTCCGGATCCAGGGAATTTACCGCCAGTCCCAGAGACTCGCTGGACTGCATCACATCCCTGCCCTGTCCGCCGGACTCGACCTGCATAATCGCCATGAGCAGATCTACATAGCCGCTGACCTCATAGTCGGCGGCATATTTTTCGATCATGGGCTTATAATTTTGTACATCCTGGGATACGGTCTCAGACTCCTGAATCTCCCGGGTGGTATCCTTGTTTAAAACGGCGCTGATCACCAATGCAATAATACCGATCACCGTTGCTGCCAGAACAGCTAAAAGAAACAGCACGTATCTTCTGCGGCGGCGCATAAGCTCCATGCGCTGGGCACGGGTCAGCCGGCCGCCGGCTGCTCCCGTGCTTTTACGGACATTTCCGGACCGGGCCGTTCTTTGAGTCCCCGGCTTTTTTGCTCCTTGCGCCTGCCGTCTTTTATCGTTTTGTGTATTCGCCAAAATATCTCTCCTTTAAGCCATTTTGGGCCTTGCCGGCCATCTTGCCAGCAATTTGTCTTGTTAATCCCGGGTTTCCAACAGGATGGCAATGCCCTTTTCTACCTTAAGAAACGCCTGAGCCTGTGTGATTTCATTGCTGACACATAAGCTTTCCCCCTGAAGCACCCGATGATCTTCCAAAGGATATTTAACGCCTCTTAAAGTTAGTCCGGAAATTTCAGGGGTTAATGGGATAAGAGAAAGATATTTGCCAAAATGGCTATGCTTTTCAATGGTCAGCTGACCGGATAAAAGGCTGATCCGGTTATTTTCATCCTGGATCACAGCACGGATCCCTTTTCTCAGAGGCAAAAGGAGCATGCTTATATTAGCCAGCACATGGTCCAGCCGCGTACCTGTTGCCCCAAGGATCCAGATCTGGCTTTCGGCCTGGCCTTCACAGTATTCCATCGCCAGCTTCAGGGCAATATCTGTATCTGTATAGTCTTTCTCCGGATTATACTTGTGGATCACCGGACCCTGCCCGTTTTGTGCCTCCCGGGTATATACAGCCAGAACCTCCGGCTGTACGGTGTCAAAATCCCCTACTATATCTGTCAGAGGAGATGCCTTAAGACGGCGGGCGATTTCCAGCCCGCCGTCTACAGCGATCACCTTTTGAAATGTATGCTCCTGAAGGAAACCGGCAGCAAAGGAAGGATCCACATGTCCTCCGGAAATTAAAAGAACTTTCATTGGACAGACAACTCCTTCTTTAGTTTTCATGGTTATTTAAAATATTTAAAAAATCTTTCATATTTTCGGCCACATCTCCATTAAAGATCTGAGAACCGGCAACAATCACATTGGCTCCGACATCCAGGACCATGTTCAGGTTATCCCGGTTAATACCGCCATCCACTTCAATATCCACATCCAGGCTTCTGTCCCGGATGATTTTTCTAAGCCTGCGTATCTTATCCGTTGTGGAGGAAATATATTTCTGGCCGCCAAAGCCCGGATTAACCCCCATAAGCAGCACCATATCCACATCTTCCAGCACATCATCCAGGACACATAAGGGTGTGGCCGGATTAAGAGCCACCCCGGCCCTGATCCCAAGGCTGTGGATCGTCTGGATGGTTCGGTGAAGATGGCGGCATGCCTCCACATGGACTGTAAGAATATCCGCTCCCGCCTCTTTAAAGGCTTCTAAATGGTGGGCAGGATCCTCCACCATAAGATGTACATCAAAAACCTTATCTGTATACTTGCGAATAGCTTTGATCACAGGCAGACCGATAGAAAAATTAGGTACAAATGCTCCGTCCATAACATCAATATGGATGTAATGGGCCCCTGCCCTATCCACAGCCTCCACATCTGCTCCAAGATTAGCAAAATCTGCCGATAAAATTGATGGCGCCAGCTTTAACATATTTAGTTACCTCCCATAGGTTATTTTCTAAAAAAGCCAGCGGTACTTTTTAATAGCGCCGCTGGCTTTTAAGTTCTTCGTAAAAAGTCACATAATTATCATAACGGCTGCGGCTGATCTTTCCGGCTTCTAATGCCGCCTTGACCGCACAGTCCGGCTCGTGGATATGGACGCATCCGTTAAACCGGCACTGGCCTTCATAGGGATCAAACTCCGCAAAGCAGTCTTTTAACTGGTCAGCTTCCATATGGTTAATATACAGTGATGTAAATCCCGGGGTGTCCATTACATATGTAGCCCCTTCCAAATGAAACAGCTCAGAATGACGGGTCGTGTGGCGGCCCCTCTGGATTTTTTTGCTGATCGTTCCCGTTTCCATGGCAGCCTCCGGCTTCAGGTAATTCATCATGGAAGATTTCCCCACACCGGAAGGGCCTGCCATAACTGTCGTCTTATCCGTTAAAAGCTCCCTTACCTGAAGAAGGCCCTCGCCGTTTTCCACACTGGTAAATAAAACTCTGCATCCGCAGCCCTTATAAATATCTCCGAGCCTTTGGATCTCATTCTCACAGGATACATCCGTCTTATTAAAGCAAATGACCGTATCCACATGCTGTACCTGCATGGTAATCAGAAAACGATCCAGCATATTAAGGTTTGGCGCCGGGCTGGCCACAGCAAAAATGATCATGGCCTGATCCACATTTGCCACAGCCGGCCGTACAAGAGCGTTTTTCCGGGGCAGTATCTTGTCAATACTGCCCTCTTTATCGCCTTCATGAGTCACATGAAATTCCGCCATATCTCCCACCAGAGGCTTGATATTTTCATTTCTGAAAATGCCTTTGGCTTTGCAGGCATAAACGCCTTTTTCCGGGTTATGGACATAGTAAAAACCTGCGATTCCTTTAATGATCTTTCCCTGCATTATGTTCTCCTGATCAGCTCATGTTTACAGGACCTGTACCGATAGACGAACCGTCAATCATGACTTCCCAGGTAACAGGCTCCCCATTGGTGCTGGTTACTGTATACTGGGTTACCCAGTCTCCGGGGCCCATAGTTATATTTCCGGTCGTCCACACAATAGCGCCGGACACATTATAAACATTGATCAGTACGGTAACTGTCTCACCCTCACTTAATCCGCCAATAGGATTGCCCAGGCTGGAAAAATCAATCGTACCTGTATAGCTGCTTTGTGTCTGGGATTCAGATTCCGTTTCTGCCGGTCCGGTACTGATGACCAGATCGATGGCTGTTCCTTCATCAACAGTCGTTCCCTGGGACACGCTGGCACGGATAACACGGCCCTCAGCCACAGAGTCGCTGGATTCATAGGTTACCTGGCCCACCTCAAGATTTCTCCCCTGGAGCAGAGTTTTTGCATCTGCCAGGGTTGTTCCCA
Source organism: Candidatus Scybalocola faecigallinarum (assembly GCA_018711005.1). GTDB lineage: Bacteria > Bacillota > Clostridia > Lachnospirales > Lachnospiraceae > Catenibacillus > Catenibacillus faecigallinarum. The sequence goes on from DVIT01000002.1 coordinate 56,549, forward strand.
CAACCTGAGGCATGGTCGTTGTCTTTTGCTCCGGACCATTGCTGATATAAAGGATCACTTCTGACCCGGGATCCACCATGGTGCCTGCGGCAGGGTCTGTGCGGATAACATAATTGGCGTCAACTTCATCGCTATATTCGTATCTTACTTCCGCAATCCCGATATTCTGGGCGCTAAGCGCTGTAGCTGCCTGATTATACGTGTACCCGGTCATATCAGGAACCTTCACCTGCTCTGTCTCAGACTCTGTTTCACCGGCATTGATCCATACAGTGATCGTATCGCCTCTGGAAACTGTCGTTCCCTCAGACGGACTCTGACGATAAATACAGCCTTCGTCCACATCATCGCTTTGGCCGGTTTCAATGCTTAAATACAGACCATAAGGACGGAGCTCGGACTGGGCCTCCTGCTGTGTCATATTATACAGATCCGGAACATCCACTTCTTCAAAACTTTCGCTGTCAGAACCGGACTCAGACTCGATCATGGTGTCGCTTACGCTTTCGATGGCCGACTCGGTCTGGCCGCCTCCGGAAAACAGTCCTGCTGCCCGGCCGATAATGAAAAAGATCACAACAACAAGGATCACTGCACCGACGATCCCCAGCACCATCATTACTTTTTCCAGTGCCGGATTTACGCCGTCCTCATCTTCATCACCGTCAAATTCGCCGCGGCGCTGGCCATTCTTTCCCGCATACTGGCGGTTATTTGAACTTCCTGTTTCAGAAGGTCTGGAGGACATACCCGATCCGCTGCCTTCTGCGCTGGTGCGTCCGTTAGGCGAAGGCGTGCCGGCGCTCCTGGACTGGGCGGCGCCGTTCCTGGAATAAGGTGAAGCACTTCCCGAAGAACGGACATTACGGACGCCGGAGACACCCTGACCGTTTAAGACAACGGTCTGCTCATTGGCGGCCACAGGCACGCCGGTCAGATTAACATACTCACCGTCCGGATGGGTCAGCACCTTGCGCAGATCCGCGATCAGTTCTCTGGCTGAACCATAGCGGCGCTCCGGTTTCTTCTGCGTACATTTTAAAATAATCTTTTCAAAGCTTCTTGGTATAGATGGCTCCAGCTTTCTGGGCGGCACCATTTCTCCCTGAATGTGAAGCAGGGCCACAGCCACGTTGGTCTCCCCTTCAAAGGGTACCCGGCCGGTAAGCATCTCATACATGGTAATACCCAGGGAATAAATATCGCTTTTTGCATCCGAATAGCCGCCCCGGGCCTGCTCCGGAGAAATGTAGTGAACGCTTCCCGCAGCATTGGTCGTTACGGTTGTGGAATCGGCCATCTTTGCAATACCAAAATCTGTTACCTTTACCTTACCGTCCCTGGACATAATAATGTTCTGGGGCTTAATATCCCGGTGGATGATCCGGTTATCATGGGCAGCCTGGAGACCGGAGGCGATCTGAACAGAAATGTTTAATGCTTCCTTGATTTCCAGCTTGCCTTTCATTTCAATATATTTTTTTAAGGTGATGCCCTGAACAAGCTCCATAACAATATAATGGATGCCGTTTTCCTCACCTACGTCATAAACATTAACAATATTTGGATGGGAAAGTCCTGCCGCAGCCTGAGCCTCTACGCGGAACTTCTTTACAAATGTCTCATCCACACTAAATTCCTGTTTTAATACCTTGACAGCAACCAGACGGTTCAGCTTGTGATCCCTGGCCTTATATACATCGGCCATGCCGCCGGAACCGATCTTTTCAAGTATCTCATACCGGTCTGCCAGATACATACCTGGAACTACCATCAATTTACCTCCTCATCAAACGGGTCTATCACTATGGCTGTAATATTATCCAGCCCGCCATTTGCCTTTGCTTCATTGATCAGTGCTTCTACTGCAGCTTCGATCTCCGTGTTGGAAATAATATCCAGAAGCTTCTCATCATCCACCATATTGGAAAGGCCGTCAGAACACATAAGGATCTTGTCCCCGGGTTCCAGATCCACTTCAAAAAAATCCACCCGTATATCCCAGGACGCACCAATGGCCCGGGTAATAATATTTTTATCCGGATGATGCTTTGCTTCCTCTGCAGTAATCTCCCCGGCCCGCACCATGGCTCCCACATAGGAGTGATCTTCAGTGACCTGGTTGATCTCACTGTCGATCAGATACAGCCGGCTGTCCCCCACATTGGCTACATATAAAGTTTTGTCCACAATAAATGCCGCTACAAAAGTTGTCCCCATACCGTTTAACTCGGAATATTGCTGAGCTTTCTCCATGACAAGTTCATTTGCATAATGGATCCCATCATCGACGATCCGTATAGGCGCATCCGGAGGTGCCTGCTGGATATAATCCACAAAATTTTCTACAGACATACGTGATGCGTAATCCCCTGCTTTATGCCCGCCCATTCCGTCCGCTACAATGAACAGATTGGGAAGCTGGCCTACAGGGGCTTTGGAAAAGTACATATAATCCTGGTTCATTTTCCGCACCGAGCCAATATCTGATCTGCCAAATACCCTCATTCTAATCCTCACTTTCCAGTGCATCTATGTAGTTTTTTCGTAATTGGCCGCATGCGGCCTGGATATCTCTACCCATTTCCCTTCTTATAGTAACATTTTCGCCGTATTTTTCAAGGTTATTTTTAAAATTCATTACTGCACTGTTGTCTGACTGGCGAAAATCCCGTTCTTTTATGGGGTTTACCGGGATAAGATTTACATGAGCATTCAGGCCCTTAAGGAGCTGTGCCAGCGCCTTTGCATCCTCCGGGCTGTCATTAACACCCCTGACCAGACTGTACTCAAAGGTAAGCCTGCGGCTGTTATGGCTGTAATATTCCCGGCAGGCATCTAAGATTTCCTGAATGGACCATTTGTTGGCCACCGGCATCAGCTCCCTGCGCCGCTGATCATTCACTGCATGGAGGGAAATGGCCAGAGTGATCTGAAGATCTTCCTTAGCCAGATCATAGATCCGGGGCACAATGCCGCATGTGGATAAGGTAATGTTTCTCTGGCTTATGTTCAGACCGTTTTCGTCTGAAAGCATTTTAATAAACCGGATCACATTATCATAATTATCCAAAGGCTCCCCGCTTCCCATAATGACCACATTGGAAATACGTTCACCCAGATCCTTCTGGATCATATAAATCTCGCCAAGTATTTCCGATGGGGTCATGTTCCTTGCCAGGCCGTCCAGGGTGGATGCGCAGAACTTACAGCCCATGCGGCAGCCCACCTGGGACGATACGCACACGGAATTTCCGTGTTTATATTTCATAAGCACACTTTCAATGATATTTCCGTCCCTCAGACGGAATAAATATTTCCGCGTCCCGTCGATCTTTGAGATGTAGCACCTGGCAATCTGAGGAAGCGAAAGAAAACAGTGTTCTTCCAGCTTCTCACGCAGCGGCTTTGAAAGATCTGTCATTTCATCAAAGCCGGAGGCCAGCTTAACATGGATCCACTTATAGATCTGCCGGGCGCGGAAAGGCTTTTCCTTCAGGGTTTGGCTGACAAATTCTGTCAGTTCCTTAAGATCCATAGATTGTATATCGATTTTTTCATTCATTATTCTCACCCTCTGCCCTTTTCTTTTTAAACCGGGCAATAAAAAATCCGTCGCACCCGTCAATTCCCGGAAAATACTGCCGGGAGGATTCCATAACAAAATCAAAATGATCCTCAAACCAGCGGGCATTATCTGTATTTTCCCCGGGATTGACTGTACATGTGCTGTAGACAAGCGTTCCGCCGTCTGCCACATAATCCTGCACCACAGACAGGATCTGCCGCTGAAGGGCAGCCAGTGCATCCATCTGCTCCGGACTCATCCGGTACTTAATATCGGCCTTTCTTCCCAAAACACCAAGGCCTGAGCAGGGAAGATCCGCCAAAACTACCTGGGCGCTTTTTTTATCCGCCTCATAAAAAACCGTGGCGTCCTTTACCTGGACCGTCACATTAGGGAGTCCCAGCCTTTGGACATTTTCCTGGATCAGGGCCGCTTTTGCAGGAGTTAAGTCCCTGGCAAACACATGCCCGGGGGCAGCGCCTGAGGACGCCGCAGCCAAAAGCCTGCCTGCCGCATGGCAGCTTTTTCCGCCTGGCGCCGCACATACATCCATCACCGTCTCCCCTCCGGACAGCTGTGCCATTTCCACAACCATCATGGAGCTTTCATCCTGTACAGCATACAGTCCCTGACGAAAGCTGTCCAGGGCGCCCAGGTGATCGAAACCGGAAATTTTCAGTGCATAAGGCAAAAGACTTCCGTCCCTTACCCGGACCCCTTCTGCTTCCAGTAGCTTCTTTACCTGATCTGTATCTTTCTCGGAAATGCACCGTATAGTCACAGGCTTTTCTTCCAGGCTGTCTTTAAGCATGGCTTCCGCCTTATCCCATCCGTAAGCGTCGGTCCAAAGGCTTACAAGCCACCGGGGCGCCGAATAAACCACGGATAAGTAAGTTTCAGGGTCCGTCTCCCGGTCCGGCCAGGAAATTTCCCCGCCTTTGCGGCTCACATTTCTTAAAACGCCATTCACAAAGCCTTTGAGATTTTTAAAGCCGCGGCGGGCAGACAGCTTTACGGCCTCGTTGCAGGCCGCGCTGTGAGGGATATTTTCCATATACAGGATTTGATATACGCCCATGCGCAGTATATTTTTAAGCACAGGGCGGATCTTTGCAGGCTTCACAGAGGAAAACAGGCCGATCACATAATCCAGAGTGATCATCCGCTCCAGTGTTCCTTTAAAAAGCCGGCTTATAAACTTCCGCTCCTGCTTTTCCAAGTATTCATATTTTTCCAGCATCTGGCTGTGGACCACATGGGAAGGCCGCCCATCCCGGGTCACCTCCATGAGCATGTCCAAAACCAGTTCACGGGTATTGACCGAATCCGTCATATTCGTACCTCTCTTTGCTAATTATCCCTGCGCTTTTATTAATCATCCCTGCGCCGTCCCCGGGTAAGGATCAAAAGCCGCAAAAGCTGCAGGATCATACCGGCAGCGCTGGCAACATAGGTTAAAGCAGCTGCCCGCAGCACCTTTTTTGCCCCTTCATTTTCTTCACCCATAAGCATCTGGGTTTCAGATAAAATGCGCAGTGCTCTTGCTGAGGCGTTAAACTCCACCGGAAGGGTGACCAGATGAAATAAAACAACGGCGAAAAATAAAATAATGCCAATGGTGATCAGCGTCTGATTAAATCCCATAAAGATCCCCACAAGGATAATGGGCCATGAGATCACAGAGCCGAAATTAGCAACAGGCACAAGACTTCCCCGGATCTTCAGGGGCGCATAGTTTCGCGCATGCTGGATGGCGTGTCCGCATTCATGGGCCGCAACACTGACAGCTGCCACCGATGTGGAGCCATAAACCGGATCGGAAAGTGACAAGGTGCGGTTCCTGGGATCATAATGATCGTTTAAGTTTCCCCGGATATGGACCACACGCACATCATAGATCCCGGTCTGGCGCAGGATCTCCTGGGCTGCCGCAGCGCCGGTCATCCCCCGAAGGGTCCGCACTCCCGAGTATGTCCTGAAAGCAGACTTTACTGTGGCGGAGGCCCACAAAGACAAGATCACGCCGGCAATGACAAGCAGGTATGTCCAGTCAAAATAGATCCTGGGATAACCGTAGCCATAGCCGTAACCAATATATGCCATCATTTACATCACTCCAAACTTTTAGGCGAGGATTTCCCCTTTCTTTAAAGGGTATCCTCTTAAAAATGCACCGGCGTCCATACGCTTTTTGCCTTCCAGCTGCAGTTCTCTGACTGCAAGGGCGCCTTCCATGGTTTTAACAACAAAACAGTCTTTTGTGATTTCAGTGATTTCACCGCATGTTCCCTCATATTCTTTATCAATAACATCTGCCTTCCACAGCTTTAATGTTTTTCCGTGAAGGCTTGTATAGGCGCTGGGCCATGGATTTAATCCGCGGATCAGCCGCTCGATCACCCGGGCCGGCTGGTTAAAATCGATCTTTCCCATTTTCTTATCCAGCATCCGGGCATATTCGCCGGCCTGGCTGTCATCCTGAGGCGTCCTTACGGCAGTGCCATCTTCCAGGGCGTCCAGTGTCTTTATAAGCAATCCGGCGCCCACCTGGGACAGCTTATCATAAAGGCTGCCGCCGGTCTCGTCCTTTTCCAGGGGTACTTCCTCTTTTAAGATCATATCCCCGGTATCCAGTCCCTCAGCCATATACATGGTGGTCACGCCGCTGACCTTTTCGCCGTTGATGACAGCCCACTGGACCGGAGCCGCCCCCCGGTACTTGGGAAGGAGGGAGCCATGGACATTAATACAGCCCATGGGCGGAATATCCAAAATTGACTTCGGCAGGATCTGTCCGAATGCCACCACAACGATCACATCCGGCGCAATGGCCTTTAGTGTTTCCACAAACTCCGGATCTCTTGCCCTCACCGGCTGATATACAGGAATATGATAAGCCAGCGCTTTTTCCTTTACCGGGGAAAAGACCACCGACTTGCCCCGGCCCTTGGCCTTATCCGGCTGGGTCACTACAGCAGCCACTTCATGGCCCCGGTCAATAATACTCTGCAGGGTGGGAACCGCAAAATCCGGCGTACCCATAAATACGACCTTCATTATTCTTCTGCTTCTCCTTCCTCATCCTCGTATGTCACATCTCTTAAGGGACCTTCCACACGCTCTGTATACAGATGGCCGTCCAGATGGTCAAACTCATGGCACATGGCACGGGCAAACAGCTCGGTTCCTTCCACCTCAAAAGGCTTCATATCTTTATCAAATGCTTTTGCCTTTACATAGTTTGGCCGTGTTACTGTGCCGCACTTGCCCGGAACGCTTAAGCAGCCTTCATCGCCGGTCTGCTCTCCGTCAGTGGCCAGCACTTCAGGATTAATAAATACATAGGGACCTTCGCCCACATCGATGACAACGATCCTCTTTAAAATGCCTACCTGCGGCGCTGCCAGGCCCACCCCGTTATTTTCATACATCGTATCCAGCATATCATCAATAAGCTGGCGGATCCTTGGGGTAACGTCCTTAACTTCCTTCGCACGCTTATTTAAGATAGAATCTCCCTGATAACGTAAATTACGGATTGCCATAATCTTTCTCTCCTTTATATATATTAGTACATAGACATGGGATCCATGTCAAATTGCAGGCCCACATCCCTGGAAAAGGACGATGCCCGCAAATGCTGCTCCATAAATTCTCTTGCTGCAATGAGCCACGGATACTTTTTATTTTTAACATAAAACACCTTCCGGTATACATCCTTGCCTTTGGAAACCGAAGCATCTGCCGGCCCTACAATGACCATATCCTCAAAGCCCTGCTCCCGGCAAAAGTCCCGGACAGCCCCGGCCAGAGCTGTAATACAGGCCTGCACCCGGCCTTCGTCTGCCCCGACAGCCAAAACAGCCAGCATATGCACCACCGGAGGATAAGAAAGGAGCCTGCGGTAGCTCATTTCCTGCCGGTAAAATGTCCCATAATCCTGGGATGCAGCGCACCGGATACTGTAATGCTCCGGCGCATAGGTCTGGATCACCACCTGGCCCGGCTTTTCGTCCCGTCCGCAGCGTCCTGCCGCCTGGGTCAGCAGCTGGAACGTCCGCTCCGCGGCCATATAGTCGTTGGAAAACATGGACAGATCTGCCGCCAGTATCCCCACGACAGTTACATCCGGAAAATCATGGCCTTTGACGATCATCTGGGTCCCTACAAGAATGTCCGCCTCATGGCGGCGGAAACGGTTTAATATATCATCCATACTGTCCTTGCGGGACGTTGAATCCCGGTCCAGGCGCAGCACCCTGGCCTGGGGAAATTCATCGGCGATCATCCCTTCCACCTTCTGGGTTCCCATACCAAAGGCGGCGACATAAGGCGAACCGCACTCAGGACATGTCCTTGGCAAAGGCTCCTCATAGCCGCAGTAGTGGCACTTGAGACGGCCGCCCCGATGGGCGGTCATAGACACCTCGCAGTGGCGGCACTTAAATACATGTCCGCAGCTGCGGCAGGACACAAAGCCTGCATAGCCCCGGCGGTTTAAAAATAAAATGATCTGTTCGCCCCGCTTTAATGCATCTTCCATAAGGGCCCGCAGCTTCCGGCTGAAGATCTTCTTATTATTTTGCCTGAATTCTTCTCTCAGATCCACCACAGACACATTGGGAAGGATACTGCCTGCCCTGGCACGGACATTCAGCGTATGCAAAGCATACATACCGGCCAATGCACGGGCATAAGATTCCAGTGAAGGGGTTGCAGATCCCAGGATCAGCTTTGCCCCGGACATCCGGGCCCGCCATGCAGCCACATCCCGGGCATGAAACCGGGGGGTATTCTCACTTTTATACGCCCCGTCATGCTCCTCATCAATAATGATCATGCCAAGACGCTCAAATGGCATAAACAGTGCGGACCTGGGCCCCACAACAATATCCACCTCCCCGCGCTTTGCCCGAAGGTACTGATCATACTTTTCCCCATCCGACAAACGGGAGTTCATTACCGATATCCGGTCCCCAAACCGGCGGTAAAACCTGGAAACCGTCTGAAGGGACAGTGATATTTCAGGGATCAGAACAATGGCCTGCCGGCCCCGGGCCACAACCTCTGCGATCAGTTCCATGTAGATCTCGGTTTTCCCGCTTCCGGTAATCCCGTGGATCAAATGGATCCGGTGCTGCTCATCCTCACAGATCTCCCGGACCACCTGGCTTTGTGCCGGACTGAGCACCACCGGCTGGCCTGTGTCCATAAGCTGACCCATGGGACGGCGGTACTGCCGGGTCACGTTTTCCACTAAAATACCATCGGATACCAGTGCCTTCACTACAGACGGGGATACATGACACACGTTCAGCAGTTCCTCTCTGGAAAATGTCCCCTCTGTCTTTAAACGGCGGATCAGCTCCATGCGGGTCTTATATCTCCGGTCGCTGCCCAGACGCTTTTCATAGGCATCCAGCATTCCCTCATCCTGTGTCAGGCTGTAATACCGGTTCACCTGGGCCTTGACCTGGCGCTTTACAGGGATCACTGTCTTAAGAGCCTGGTTCATGGTTCCCCCGTAAACCTTCCGTATCTGCCAGGCCAGACGGATCAGCTGGCTTTCCATAGCCAGCTCATTATTGATCACCTGGTCAATATCCTTGATCTTGGATTCATCATAGTCCGGCCGGGACGTCATGTTGACAATAAATCCCCGGATCATCCGGTTGCTCTTTCCAAAGGGGATCATAACCTGACTGCCGATATCGGCAATGCCGTTCAGGTGAGAGGGGATCCTATACTGGAATACCCGGTCCAGATTTCCGGCGGATATATCGACAATAATATCTGCATATAATACAGGCATCACATCACACCCTATGAGTTTTTAACCTATATAGTATAGCATAGGTTACCCTTAATGGACAAGGGCAGGTTTATCAATAATTGAGGTGTTGTTATGAATAAAATCCTTATTGGCGGCCGCGGCAATGATTATAAAAATTATACAGCCGCCCTTAATGCCTTTCACGTACCATGGGAGATTTCTCCCGTATGCACGCATATCCGGTCTTATGCCGGACTGCTCCTGCCTGGCGGGGGCGACATGGATCCGGCCTTTTACGGTGAAGAAAACCTTGGCTCTAAAAACATTGATGTACAGCTTGACCGCCAGCAGCTTGACCTGCTCCACGCCTTTGTCCGGGCAAAAAAGCCGGTTCTTGGCATATGCCGCGGCCATCAGGTGATCAATGTATATTTTGGCGGAAATCTGATCCAGCACATGGACACCTGGCACCTTCACAGCCAGGACGCCGGAGACGCTGTCCATGAGATCACTGTCTCCCCAGGCTCGCTCCTCCACCGCCTGTACAAAAAAACAACTTTTACGGTCAACAGCAGTCACCATCAGGCCGTCTCCCGGCCTGGCAGCGGTCTTATCCCCATCGCCAGATCCTATGACGGCACGATTGAGGCCATGGTCCATAAAACGCTTCCCGTTCTGTCCCTCCAATGGCATCCGGAACGCATGGCATTTGACCTGAAAAGGCCTGACACAGTCAGCGGCAGACCGGTATTTAAGTATTTTCTTTCTGCTGCCGGTAAGCATTGACAGATATTTTTCCGGGAATTATACTAACAATAGAAGTCCGGCAAAAGCCCGGTCTAAGGCGTACTATGAAAACAAACGATTAAGGAGAATAAACATGAGCAAAGGAACTTTATTCCCAACGCTCACGGCATTATTGACGATCCTGGCTCTCTTTACAGGGGCCTGTTCCGGGTCCGGATCCCAGCCCCCGGCAGCGTCCCAGTCTTTGACGGCTGCGCAGACAGAAGCCAAAAAGGATGAACAGCACCAGGGAGAAAGCCTTCGGGAGAACACCCCACAGGTCCTTGTTCCCAGTGCGGACGGAACCGTCACCTATGGCAATGACCTGGCCTCTGTTGACGCATCCCATGCAGAGGAAGGCTATATTATGGCCAAATACACCGGCAGTAAGGATATGGCAAAGCTGCTGATCACTGCCCCGGGATTTGAAAAGCCCTACCAGTATACCTTCCGCAGCAATGACTATGAAACCTTTCCTCTGACCGGCGGCAGCGGCACGTATACTCTGCAGGTCATGGAAAATGTGGAGGGAAATCAATATGCCACAGCGTTTTCTTTGGAAGAAGAATTTACTATAAAAGATGAACTGACGCCTTTTCTCTACCCCAATCAGTACATTAATTTTACTTCCGGCTCCAAGGCTGTTGCCAAAGGTGCTGATCTGGCCAGTGACGCGCGGACAGATCTGGATGTGGTTGCCAATGTTTATAACTATGTGACCGGCAACGTTTCCTATGATACGGAAAAAGCCGGAGACAGCCAGCGCCTTAAGCTTTACCTGCCGGATCCGGATGAAACACTGGAAACGGGAAAAGGCATCTGTTTTGATTATGCCGCCCTTATGGTCACCATGCTGCGCAGTCAGCGCATCCCTGCCCGGCTGGAGATCGGCTATGCAGGAACGGTCTACCATGCATGGATCTCCGCATATGTGGATGACATAGGGTGGGTGGATGGTATCATCCAGTTTACAAATAATACCTGGACAATGATGGATCCCACATTTGCATCTTCCGGCAAAGGGGATAAGGAAATTGAAAATTTCATCACGAATCCGGACAATTACCAAACCATATATATTTATTAACAGGAGGAGAAGTTATGCAATTAACAAACAAAGAACTGGCCACGTTTTTTGAACAGATGGCCATGATTCTCCACTCAGGGATCCCGGCCATTGAGGGACTGGCTATCATGGGGGAAGATCTTACATCCAAAGAAGGCGGTACGATCCTGAATATCCTATATCAATCCATGGAGCAAAACGGCTTTTTATATATGGCCATGGAAGAATCTGAAATTTTCCCGTCCTATGCCTGCGAGCTGGTACGCATCGGCGAGGAGACCGGACATTTGGAAAAAGTCCTGTCCTCCCTGGCAGACTACTATGCCCGGGAAGAAGATGTGCGCAAAAGTATTAAAAGCGCTGTGTCCTATCCTTTGATCATGATCGGAATGATGTTTGTCATTATTCTTGTCCTCATTATCAAGGTACTGCCAATGTTTAATAATGTATTTATCCAGCTGGGCAGCGAGCTGAGCGGATTTTCCCGTTCCGTTATGAATGCAGGCCTGGCCATCAGCCGCTACTCTTTTGTTTTTATCATCCTTCTGATCCTTTTAGCTGCTGCAGCTGCCTTCCTGGCCTTCACCAAAAAAGGGGCATCTATGCGGCCAAAGATTGCCCGGAGCTTTTTTGCCACGAAAAAGCTGGCACGGCAAATGGCCATTTCAAAGTTCACCTCCGGCCTGGCCCTGACCATCGGCAGCGGTCTGGATGTGGAGCAGAGCCTGGAAATGACCGGCCGGCTCATTGACCATCCGGAGGTTGCTCAAAAGATCAAGGATTGCAGGGATCTGGTGATCAATGAACATTTAACATTTCCCCAGGCGCTGTTCCAGACAGGGATATTTACAGGGATCCAGTCCCGTATGATCGCCGTGGGATATAAAACCGGAGCTTTAGACACGCTTATGGACAAGCTGTCAGATTCATGTGAAAACGAAATCGACGAGAGGATCTCACGCCTGATTTCCCGCCTTGAGCCTACCCTTGTAGTGATCCTGTCAGTGATCGTTGGCCTTATCCTGCTTTCTGTCATGCTCCCGCTTCTTGGTATTATGACCAATATGGGATAAGGGGGGGGACGTACATGAACCGTTTTGCCACAAAAAGCCGCAGCCGGGACTTTCCCGGGCTGATCCTGCCTGTTGCCGGCTTTATACTGATCCTTTTTCTTTTTTTCGCCGGCGTCGGCCAGATCTCTCAAAGCTCCGGCCGGCAGGAGCTGGAAAGCCTGACCCAGGCGGTCCACAGAAATATTATTCACTGCTACGCCATTGAAGGCCAGTATCCGCCAAGTCTTGAATATATGGAGGAGCATTATGGCCTGACCTATGATCCGTCCCGGTATTTTATTGATTATCAGCCGTCCGGAGCAAACATTATGCCGTCAGTAACCATTATTCCGTTAGAGGGGGCAGGCTCATGAAACAAAGGCGACAGACCACCCATGCCATCGATTTTTTGTTTACCATTACTCTCCTGGCCTTTTTTGCCATCTCCGCCCTTTTGGCGGTAGTGATCGGCGCAAGGGTCTATGAGCGGATCACAGAGAATATGTCCATAAACTATGACAGCCGTACATCCATTGCTTATGTTACAGAAAAGATCCGCCAGCACGATACTGCCGGTGCAGTAAGCATTGAAACCATGGATGATATTGTATGTCTCACATTTTCTCAGAAAGACGGTACGGAAAGCTATACAACCTATATTTATGCATATAATGGTGCTTTGATGGAGCTGTTTTCCAATGATGCCGCCGGCTTTATGCCGGAAAGCGGCCAGGAGATCTTAAAGATCCGGGATTTTAATGTTTCCCTGGCAATGCCCGGCCTATACCGGATACAGATCACTGACAGCCGCGGCCAGGTCGCGCAAATCTATGTAAGTACCCGCAGTGAGGAGGATGCCCGTTCATGAAATACCAAAAGTCCAAATCCACACTGTTTCTGATCGAGCTGATGATCGCCATTTGCTTTTTTGCCATTACCGGCGCTGTATGCGTCCGCGTTTTTGCCAGCGCCCATCTTCTGGACCGGCGGACAACGGCCTTAAACCATGCCGTTGCCCAGGCAGAAAGTATGGCTGAGGCATTTAAAGCCTGCGACGGCGCCATGTCCCGGATCACGGAGCTTTATCCGGATGCCGCTTTGGGCCGGGATGAAAGTGTCCTGGAGCTTTATTATGATGATTCCTGGCAGCCGTCATCCCAGCCATCTGTTTATCGTCTCACGCTGACCCGCTTTCCGGATGAAAACGGATGTGCCGCCGCCAAAATCCAGGTAACCGGGGAAGCTCAAAAGGATGAAATTTATTCTTTGGAAGTAAAAAAATACGTGAAAGGAACACAGCCATGAGAAAGAAAAAACGTATGGGGCTCAACATTGGAACATCCTCCATATTGCTTGTATTCGTTCTTTTATGTATGGTCACCTTTGCTGCTCTGTCCTATGTGAGCGCCAATGCCGACTATAAGCTGAGCCGTTCTCTGGCTGACCGCACATCCGCCTATTACGACGCTGTAAACAGCGCAGAGGAGGCTTTGGCACTTTTAGATGAACAGCTGGCACAGCTGGCTGCAGACAGCGCCGGCACCAGCGCCTATATGAAAGGGATCCCAGAGCTTCTTGAGGATACAAACGCGGCCTTTACGCCTTCCGGCACAGATACCGGAAGCACGGATACGGAAGGCGCGGATACCGGCGGCACCGTCCTTGGCACGCTCACATGGCAGGCGCCTATTAATGATACCCAGGCCCTGGAAGTATCTTTAAATCTTACAGACCCTTTTTCGTCGGATACACGCTACACCATTTCCCAATGGCAGGTCGTACAGACCCAGACATGGGAGGACGGATCCACCCTGAATCTTTACGATGGCAGCTGACAGCAGCGCAAAAGCATGGCCTTAAGAACATGGCCAAAAGGAGGTAGCCCCCTTCGGGGATACCTGTATGGCCTTAAAAAGACGGCCCAAAGGAGGTAACTTTGTGAATATTGAGGAATTATTGACAAATGCAGCGAAAGCCGGAGCTTCAGATGTATTTATTGTTGCCGGCCTTCCCTTTTCTTATAAGCTTAACGGAAAGATCCATTACCTGAACGATACCCGCCTGATGCCCGGGGATACAAAGGCCCTGGTGGAAGGCATCTACCAGCTGGCGCCGGAAAAGGATTTTGACGCATTTTTAAAATCCGGAGATGATGATTTTTCCTTTGCCATTAAAGGCGTTTCCCGCTTCCGCGTCAGTACATACAAGCAGCGCGGCTCTCTGGCCGCTGTGGTGCGTATTATTACTTTTGACCTGCCGGATCCGGAGATGCTTGGCATTCCCCGCAGTGTTATTGAGCTTTCGTCCTTTACCAAAGGGCTTGTTCTTGTCACCGGCCCTGCCGGAAGCGGAAAGTCCACAACACTTGCCTGTATGATCGACGAGATCAACCGCACCAAAGAGGACCATATTATTACACTGGAAGATCCCCTTGAATTTCTCCACAGCCATAAAAAGAGTATTGTCAGCCAGAGAGAGATCAGCACAGACACGGTTTCTTATGTAACTGCCCTGAGATCCGCCCTGCGTCAAAGTCCGGATGTTATATTGCTTGGGGAAATGCGGGATTATGAAACCATTAATGTGGCCATGACGGCTGCTGAAACCGGGCACCTGGTCATTTCCACCCTTCATACTGTAGGGGCGGCCAATACCATTGACCGTATTATTGATGTGTTCCCGCCCAACCAGCAGAGCCAGATCGCTGTCCAGCTTTCCATGGTCCTTCAGGCGGTAGTTTCCCAGCAGCTCCTTCCATGTACAGACGGGACGCTGGCTCCGGCCTTTGAGATCATGACCGTTAATACAGCCATCCGGAACATGATCCGGGACAATAAAGTCCATCAGATCGACGGACTGATCTATTCCTCCGCCACCCCGTCCCTTCAGTCCATGGATAACAGCATTCTGAAAATGTACAAAAGCGGACGCATCGATAAGGCTACTGCCCTGCTTTATGCCACAAACCAGGAAATGCTTAAGCGCAGGCTGATGTAAACCGCGCCGCAATGTCGGCCTGAAGGCCCTCCATAAATTCTGTATAAAAAAACTCCGGCAATACACCATGATCCATGGCTGTATGGCCGGAGCTTTTTTATAACTTATGTTTTATTTCTCAGACGGGCTTCTTTTTTAGCGGGCAATGGCAGCGGCAATATCCTGCTGCATATCGATCACTGCCTGTCTGGACGCATCAGCAAAGTTTTCAGGACCAAACTTGGCATACTTTTCCTGCTTGTAGGCAGCGATGATTCCTCTGGAGGAATTAACAATAGCGCCAAGACCGTCCTCATTAAAATAATGAACAAGGTCTGAGCCTTTTGCACCCTGAGCGCCGTAACCGGGCACAAGGATATAGGTCTTTGGCATCAGCTTGCGAAGCACTGCGCCCATCTCAGGGTAGGTTGCACCGACAACAGCGCCCACATAGCTGTAGCCGCATTTGCCCATATGCTGCCTGCCCCACTCAACAACCTTTTCAGCAACCAGCTCATATAACGGACGGCCGTCCACAAGCTGATCCTGGAACTCGCCGCTGGAAGGATTGGATGTTTTTGTAAGGATGAACATACCCTTCTTTTCCGGGATTGCCACATCAATAAAAGGCTGAACACTGTCTGTGCCCATATATGGATTAATCGTTACAAAATCCTCGTCAAAGCCATAATAAGACTTGCTTCCCACAGTCACCTTGCCTAAATGGCCTGTGGCGTAAGCGCCGGAGGTGGAGCCGATATCGCCTCTCTTAATATCTCCGATCACAAGGAGACCTTTTTCATGACAGTAGTCTACCGTCTTTTTAAAGGTCATGATCCCCGGGATGCCAAACTGCTCATACATGGCGATCTGCGGCTTTACTGCCGGAATCAGGTCATAAGTAGCGTCTACAATAGCTTTGTTAAACTGCCAGATGGCCTCTGCGGCGCCTTCCAGTGTTTCACCCAGTTCCTTATAGACTTTTTCCTTAACATGTTCCGGAACGTAGGACAGCATGGGATCAAGGCCAACCTCAATGGGTGCGTTTGTCTTTTTGATCTTTTCAACTAATTTATCAATCACAAGATTGCCCTCCTTTAATCTTAGCTGTATCTGCCTGCCCGGCTTCAGCGCCTTCGTCAGCAGATACGCACAGTTTAATTCTACCATATGGCGCTTTATGGTGCAACAAGTAACCGCAAATCCGGATCTGCATGGGCAACAGTTCAGTCAGCTGAACTGTTACATGAACTGCTCCTGTTCTCATTGCTTTTCTTTATATTTTCCTGTATAATGGCCACGTATGAAACACTCTTAAAGGAGCAAAATGCAATGATCTTAAATGTAAAAAACTTAAGCCATGGTTTTGGCGACAGAGCCATTTTTTCAAACGTCTCCTTCCGCCTTTTAAAGGGGGAGCATATTGGCCTGATCGGAGCCAATGGGGAAGGTAAATCCACGTTTATGAATATTATTACCGGACAGCTTATGCCCGATGAAGGCACTGTGGAATGGGCCAAAAACGTTCGGGTGGGATACCTGGACCAGCATACGGCTCTGAAGCCGGGCATGACCATCGGAGATGTTTTACGAAGCGCCTACAGCTATCTTTTTGAACTGGAAGAAAAGATGAACGCTTTGTGCGAGCAGATGGGCACAGCCAATGAGGAAGAAATGACCGCCATGCTGGAAGAACTTGGCACGATCCAGGAGATGCTTACTCAGCACGACTTTTATATGATCGACGCCAAGGTGGATGAAATTTCCAGGGCCTTTGGACTGGACGCCCTGGGGCTTGATAAGGATGTGGAGGACTTAAGCGGCGGACAGCGTACAAAAATCCTTCTGGCCAAGCTTTTGCTGGAAAAGCCGGATATTCTTTTGCTGGATGAACCCACGAACTATTTGGATGAGCAGCATATCCAGTGGCTGACACGGTATTTAACAGAGTATGAAAATGCCTTTATCCTTATCTCCCACGATATTCCATTTTTAAACAGTGTGGTGAATATTATTTATCACATGGAAAATCAGGAGCTGAACCGGTACGTGGGGGATTATGACCATTTCCTCCAGGTTTATGAAGTGAAAAAGGCCCAGCTTGAGGCAGCCTACAACCGTCAGCAGCAGGAAATCAATGAGCTGAAAGATTTTGTAGCCCGCAACAAGGCCCGTGTAGCCACACGGAACATGGCCATGTCCCGGCAGAAAAAGCTGGACAAAATGGATGTGATCCAGCTGGCTAAGGAAAAACCCAAGCCGGAATTTCATTTTAAACAGGCCAGAGCCTCAGGCAAGCTGATCTTTGAAACAACAGATCTGGTCATCGGCTATGACAGTCCTCTCTCCCACCCTATTAACGTACGTATGGAGCGGGGTGAAAAGATTGTCCTTACCGGAGCCAACGGTATTGGAAAAACTACCTTATTAAAAAGTATCCTTGGCCTGATCCCGGCCTGGTCGGGAAAGGTTGTTCTGGGAGATTATCTGTATAAAGGCTATTTTGAACAGGAAGTCAAAGGCGATGACCGGACTACCTGTATTGATGAAATATGGAATGAATTTCCCTCATGGACTCAGTATGAAGTGCGCTCCGCCCTTGCCAAATGCGGCCTTACCACACAGCATATTGAAAGCCTTGTTCGGGTATTAAGCGGCGGCGAGCAGGCAAAGGTGCGTCTGTGCAAGATCATTAATACAGAAACCAATGTGCTTTTGCTGGACGAGCCAACAAACCATTTGGATGCTGATGCCAAGGCAGAATTAAAACAGGCCCTTCTGGAATACGGCGGCTCTATCCTTCTCATCTGCCATGAACCGGAATTTTATCAGGATATTGCCACAGACATATGGGACTGCAGCCAGTGGTCCACAAAAATTTAAAGGGCGGCCATCCGGCCGCCCTAAACTTATGCGCATATCCACGTAAAAGCTCTGCTTTTACCCAAAACCTTATTCGTCGTCTTCTTCAAAATCAGAACCTTCTGCGTTTTCTTCTTCATCCTCTGAGGACTCTTTTTCATCATCAAAAATATCTTCTTCATCGTCTTCCAAAGATACATCAAAAACCTCATTGGAAAGCTCCAGGATCTTTTCATCATCCTCGTCTGTCTCATCAACGCCAAGAACCTTAACTTTGCCTTTGTAAAGTTCTTCTACAGCAATAGACAGGGGTTTTTTCCCTCTGCCGTCAACCAGCGGCTGGGAACCGGCAATAATCTGCCGTGCCCGCTTTGCAGATGCGATGACAATGGAGTAACGGCTCTGAACGACCGGCTGTTCGCCTTCTTCAACCTCGCTGTTTACCACTGCCATTAAGTCTGTATAGGATGGATGTAACATAAATATTTTCCCCTTTCTTTATTCCTGCCGCATATTTTTACGGCATCCAGGTTAATTCAGTTCTTTAAGCTCCTGCGAAAGCTCGCGGATAAAATCGCCCCGGCGAACCACCCGGTCCTGCTCATTGGTGATGATCTGGTGGATCTCATCCACAGCCCGCTCTACTTCATCATTGACAACGATATACTCGTAATCCTTCATATATACGGCTTCCTCAGCGGCACGGGCAAGGCGGCTGCTGATCTGCTCGCTGCTTTCAGTTCCCCGTCCAATGAGACGTTCCTTTAAATCCTGTGCCTTAGGCGGCGCAACAAACAGCATCAGTGTCTCCGGATACTGTTCCTTGATCTTTTTAGCGCCCTGCATCTCGATCTCCAGGATCACATGGATCCCCTGGCCAAGCTTCTCCAGCACAAAATCCTTAGGCGTTCCATAATAATTATTCACATACTGAGCATATTCCAGCAAACGATCCTCCCGGATCATCGTTTCAAAATCCGATTTACTTACAAAGAAATAATTCACGCCATCAGCTTCCCCTTCTCTGGGGGCCCGTGTAGTGGCGGATATGGACAGACAATAATCCTGCGGATGCTTTTCCAGCAAACGGGAAACAATAGTTCCTTTGCCCACGCCGGAAAATCCGGATATAATGGTCAGTATTCCCTGTTTTTTCATATTTTCATCTACTTTCATCTTTTTCTGGAGTTTTGCCCAAACACAAAACAGACCGCCTTATACCTCGCTATTGTGGGATTCCCATCGGCTTGATATGGTTTCCGGCAGCAGGGCGGACAATAAAATATGTCCATCATCCATCACAAGCACTGCCCGGGTACGTCGGCCCTGAGTGGCATCAATGGCCATGCCCGAATCCTTGGCGTTTTGCACCAAACGCTTGATGGGCGCCGAATCGGGGCTGATCATAGCTACGATCCTTGAGGCACTGACAATATTTCCAAAGCCGATATTTACAAATCCAACCATAAAGGTTCCTCCAAATTACTCAATATTCTGTACCTGTTCACGGACCTTTTCAATCTCTGTTTTCAGATCAATGGCACAATTCGAAAGCACCAGGTCATTGGACTTGGACAATGTGGTGTTTGCCTCCCGGTTCATCTCCTGGGCTATAAAGTCCAGCTTGCGGCCAACGCTCCCGCCGCTTTCAAGAGTCTCCTTCATGTTCTCGATATGGCTCTTTAACCGGACGATCTCTTCATCTACACAGATCTTATCTGCAAAGATCGTCACTTCTGTAAGGATCCGGGCCTCGTCGATGGTGCTGTCACCTAAAAGCTCCTCAACTTTACTGTGAAGCTTCTGCTGATATTCTGCAACAATCTGAGGGGAACGTTCTTCAATAAACGCCACCTTTTCCAGCATACTGTCCAGCTTTGACAGCAGGTCCTCTTTCAACCGGCATCCCTCGTCAATACGCGTCTGGACAAATCGTTCACATGCTGAAGAAACCGCTTCCTCAAGAAGCTTCCATAATTCTTCCTCGTCCAGACTCTGTTCTTCCAGAGTAAATACTTCCGGATAGCGGGCTAAGCTGGTGACTGTCACATCGTCAGCAATTCCGAACTGTGCAGTCATCGCCTTTAAATGTTCCAAATATTCCCGGGCCAGTTCTTTGTTATATTTTAAACATACATTATGCTCGGTATAATCTTCATAGGTAATATAAACATCTACCTTGCCCCGCTGAATGTACTTTTTCATCAGGCTGCGCACGGCTGATTCAAAAAAGCTGAGCTTTTTCGGCAGCTTTACATTAATATCACAATATCTGTGATTCACTGCCTTCATCTCTACGACGATCTTTCTGTTCTCGTCGGCCTGCTCGCACCGGCCGAAGCCGGTCATACTCTTTATCATGGAGTCACCTGCATTTCTCTCATTTTCTTTAAGCAGCTATTCCCGTCAATGGATACCCACGGGGTATACCGTATGTTATTCCCTTCGGGCGGCGGCTTCGCCGTCAAGGGATAGCTATCTAAAATATTATAAATGAATTTAGTTTTCCAGTCAATGGACATTTGGGATTTTTTCTGATAGACTGTAGATGATCGTTACTATTCACAGCCGTTTCATACTTGGCAGCAGATGCGTTGTGCTTGCACAAAACCAATAGTAACGATGATTGGCGCCCGTTCAGTCCGCTGAAGGGTTGCCAAAAAATCATAGAAAAAGGAGTTATTTAAAATGGCATTTGACGGACTGGTCATCGCAAGCCTGGCCCATGAATTAAAGGCTGGTCTTGTCGGCGGCCGTATTAATAAAATCTATCAACCGGAAGGCGATGAGCTTATACTGACGATCAAAAATAACCGGACCAATTACCGGCTTCTCATCTCAGCCAGCGCTTCCCTTCCCCTTGTTTACCTTACCGAAGAAACTAAGACTAATCCACTGACTGCTCCAAATTTCTGCATGCTCCTGCGCAAGCATTTGTCCGGTGGAAAGATCCTGGATATTGTCCAGCCGGAAATGGAGCGTATCCTCCGTTTTGAGATCGAACATCTGGATGAAATGGGGGACACCTGCATCAAGTATTTAATTGTTGAGCTTATGGGAAAGCACAGCAACATTATCTTCACCCAGCCTGACGGCACGATCATTGACAGTATTAAGCATATTTCCTTAAATGTCAGCTCTGTCCGGGAAGTGCTTCCGGGACGGACATACTTTATCCCAAAAACCGTGGAAAAGAAAAATCCCATGACCGTGACCCGGGATGAATTTTTTGATTTTGTCCTGACCCGCCCGGCGCCGGTGAGCAAGGCGATTTATACATCCCTTACCGGCATCAGCCCCATTGCCGCCACGGAAATCTGCTTCCGCAGCCGTATTGACGGGGATAAAAGCACAGACAGCCTGTCGCCGGATGAAAAGGAGGCTCTGTATACAGGCTTTGAAGGGTTTATGGAACTGATCCGCACATGCCGCTTCCAGCCCACCATTGTTTACCGAAATGACGAGCCGGTAGAGTTTTCCTGTGTGCCCCTGACCTGCTACGGCTCTTTGCAGACCCGGGAATTTTCCAGCATGTCAAAGCTTCTGGAAAATTATTACGCCATGAAAAATACCATTACCCGTATCCGGCAAAAGTCCTCGGATCTGCGGCGGATCGTTACCACAGCCCTGGACCGGAGCAGGAAGAAATATCAGCTTCAGCAAAAACAGATGGCGGATACGCAAAAGAAGGATAAGTACAAGGTTTACGGTGAACTGATCAACACCTACGGATATGAGCTGGAACCGGAGGCCAAGTCCCTTACCTGCCTGAATTATTATACGGATAAGGAGATCACTATCCCTCTGGATCCTCAGCTTTCTGCCAGGGACAATGCGGTGCGGTATTTTGACCGGTACAATAAGCTGAAACGCACAAGTGATGCCCTGGAACAGCTTCTCGTGGAAACAAAGGAAGAAATCGACCATCTGGAATCCATCCAGACGGCGCTGGACATTGCTTTATATGAAGAAGATCTGGCACAGATCAAAGACGAGCTGACAGAATACGGCTATATCCGCCGCCATGGTTCCCAAAAAGGCGCTAAGCGCCAGAGCAAAAGCCGTCCCTTCCATTATATATCCTCTGACGGCTATGATATTTACGTTGGAAAAAACAATTTTCAAAATGAAGAACTGACCTTTAAGCTGGCCACAGGCAATGACTGGTGGTTCCACGCCAAAGGCATTCCCGGCTCTCATGTGATCGTTAAAAGCAACAATGAAGAACTGCCGGATCAGACCTTTGAGGAAGCCGCCCGCCTGGCAGCCTACTATTCCCAGGGCCGCAGCTCGGATAAAACAGAAGTGGATTATATCCAGAAAAAGCACGTAAAAAAGGTCAGCGGAGCAAAGCCGGGCTTTGTTATTTACCATACCAATTATTCCATGATCGTCTCCCCTGATATTAACGGGATCCAGGCTGTTGAGGACAGAAAATCCTGAAAACAGGGGTATGGTTCTGCATTGAAAAAATCAGGCCCGATGGACCTGATTTTTTCTATAAACTCCCTGCAAACGACTGTACAGGCATTTGCAGGAAAAGTGAGGCTATGCAAATTGGATGGGCTTTACATTTTCGTCGATCACATCAAAGGTGTAACCGGCTGCCTGAAGCTGCTTAATGATTTCAGGAAGGGATTCGATCACCGTATCTTTTCCCGGGATATTGTGCATGAGCAGGATGGAACGGTTTGTATAGCTGCTCTCCTGCACGGCTCTTTTAATAAGATCTTCGCCCTTATAGCCGTCACAGTCACCGTCATAAGCATTCCAGTCATGATAGATCAGCCCTTGTTTTTTTACTTCTTCCAGAAGATTTTTACGGATGGAGGAATTGTATCCGGTATTGCTGCCTCCCGGGAAGCGGAAAATGCGGCTGTGCTCACCTGTTGCTTCATAGATCAGATCGTCCATTTTTTTATAATCTGCCATAAAAGCGTCTACTGAGCTATAAATCTGGCCATAGTCATGGGTATAACTGTGGACAGCCACTACATGACCCCGGTCATGAATTTCCTTAAGCTGCTTTACCAGATCTTCATCATTCATAAATTGAGCCGTCACAAAAAAAGTCGCCTTAACATTATATTGATCCAACACATCTAAAAGCTTTGGCGTTGTGGCACAGGGCCCGTCATCAAAAGTTATATAGACCACCTTTTTATTAGTGGTATCTTCACTTTCCTTCTGCTTCTCAACGCCGGCTGTTTTTTCCTGTTTGTTCTTTTCCTGCACATCTGCCGGCTCTTTTTTCTGGGCCTGTTCAATGACCGGCTTTGTTTCTGCTTTTTGAGGCCGGGCAAGAGTTTCCTTTACACTTTCCTGATGATGAGATGCATCGGCAAGATCCCTTGCTTCCCCTTTTTGACTTTGTTTTAAATGGGAATAAATATAAAAAATACCGCTGAATCCTAAGATTACAAGCAAAACTAAGATCGTTCCTCTGATACGGCGTTTTTTCTTTTGTGCATTTCTTCGTTTATCTTTATCGTTTCTCATCGTACTTACCTCCTGACACTAAGATTACTTTATATGGATTTATTATTTATCAAGGTTACACTGATCATATCATATGAAACCGGAGGGATTCAATGGAAAACGCAATTCTTCAGACTTTGTCAGAATTATATACAAATATGACAGTAAAATTTAAGAAATCATAACAAAAAGAAAAAACGGGGCCAAGGCCCCTTGATCAGGTTGATCAAGGGGCCTCAGTCCCGTTTTCTTTTATTTCATTTACAGATTCCAGCAGTAATCTCCGCTGCCGACCTCCCTGATCTGTCCGTCCGGTAAAAGCACTGTGGCGCTTGTGTTTGCCGGCACGGTCAGGTGATATGTGCAGCCGCCGTCGGCCTTTTTCCATCCGGCCCGGATCGTACCATAAGGCGTTTCAAAATAACCGTCTGCGCTTTCCCACGGCCCGATCTGGGGCTGTGCTGTAAAATGCTTATAGCCCGGCTGATCCTCATCCCGCATAATGCCTAAAACATACATATACAGCCATTCGCATACAGCGCCAAGGGAATAATGGTTAAAGGAGTTCATGGAGTTATTTCCGCCAAAGCCTTTTTCCCGGGTGTAGGAATCCCACCGTTCCCAGATAGAGGTAGCGCCCTGGGTTACGGGATACAGCCATGACGGACACTTGGTCTGGGCCATAAGCTTGTAGGCATCCTCCTTATGACCGGTCACTGTCAGCATTGGATTTAAAGGCGCTGTTCCAAAAAATCCTGTTGTTACTGTATAGTCTACCCGCTGTGTTTTATCTGCCAGATGATCGCCAAAGGCCTGGATATATTTTTCATCCACCATGCCGTAAGCCAGAGGAAGGGCATAGGAACACTGAGTGTCATCTGCTGTTTTTCCGGTCTTGGGATCTACAAAACGGTTGTTCCAGTAAGCCTTCAGTTCTTTATACAGATCGCTGTAAGCCGCAGCATCTTCATTTTCACCAATAGCGGCAGCCATCTTAGACATAATCCGGGCATTATATCCGTAAAAGGCATAGCAGATCAGGTCCAGATCCGTTTCATCCGGAGACAGCCAGTCACCTAAGGTCATCACGCCGCCTGTAAGATTTC
This sequence comes from Candidatus Scybalocola faecigallinarum, assembly GCA_018711005.1. Lineage (GTDB taxonomy): Bacteria > Bacillota > Clostridia > Lachnospirales > Lachnospiraceae > Catenibacillus > Catenibacillus faecigallinarum. The sequence goes on from DVIT01000002.1 coordinate 81,216, forward strand.
CGTCCACATTGATGCGGGCAGAATAATCCATAAATGCTTTCATGGCTTCATAGTTGTCCTTAATGACCTGTACATCGCCGTACTGCTGGTAAACTTCCCAGGTTACAATAAGCCCGGCGCTTTCATAGGTATAGCCGCCGAAGCCGCCGCCTACAGGCGCAATGTCCGGATATTTTCCATGAACCTGCAGGTCGCGCATCGCCTGAAGATACCGGTAATAAAACAGCCGTACATCCGAGTTAAAGGATGCGGTCCTTGAAAAGACTTCTGTATCTCCATCCCAGCCCATACGCTCATTTCTCTGAGGACAATCCGTGGGCACGCTGATAAAGTTTGCCAACTGGGAACGGCGCACATTTTCAATGAACCGGTTGATCATATCCTCTGAAGTTTTGACTTCGCCGGTCATTTCTTTAACAGAAGAAAGCTGGACCGTACATACTTCATCTAACTGGGGCATTTTGGATACGCCCCGGATTTCAATGTAGCGGTAGCCCCGGAAGGTAAATCTGGGCATATAAATTTCCCCGTCAGGATTTCCGGCAAAGGTGTAAATATCCGTGCAGTCGGCATCTCTTAAATTTTCAACCATCATCGTTCCTGTACGTCCAGCATACTCTGGAAGATCCGGGTACAGGATCTCCGCATAGCGGATCACAGCCTTTGTCCCCCGCTGGCCAAAAAGCTTCAGCTTAGGCACGCCGGCCGTATTATAGCCCATATCATAAATATAAACGCCCGGCTCAACTTCCTTAACGCTTTGGGCCTGGATCTGTCCAACAGCATATACGCCGCTGCCAACCTGTCCGATGATCTTGGGCTCCTGCATATTTACCGTTGGCCAGGACATGGGTCCCTGTCCCTGGACATCGCCCTGGCCAATGGCTACCGGCGCGATCTCCTGCGGGCATATCCATGCCGAATCATCAAAGCCTGCTTTAGAAAATCCTTCATATGCCTCAGCAGTTACTGCATTATAATGCTCTCCATGGAAAAATCCTGCATATTCAAATGGGCCGTCCGGGCTGTATTTCCAGTGCTTTGTATCGGTCACACAGGTATCCCGTGTTCCGTCCTCATAGGTGATAACAACCTTTCCAAGAAGGGACTCCCGGTCGCCGTAATAGTTATAATTTCCAAGGACAAAGGTCTGGGCGTCGCTCCACCAACCGGAAGCAAGGATGGCGCCAAGGGCATTTTCCCCGGGCCGGATCAGGTGATCCAGAGCATATGTCTGATACATAATATGATGGTCATACTGGGTTTCTCCCGGATTAAACCATGTATCAGTCACTGCCTGGCCATTGATCCGGCACTCGTAAATACCTCTGGCCGTTACATATAAGCGGGCCGATTTTACCGGCTTATCTGCAATATTAAAGCATGTACGCAGCATAGGGATGGACGTATGCTTCGGATCCCCGCAGATCATAACATCTTTATCCCCGGCGCTGATGGCATAAACCTTTTGTCCGCCCTGCTCATCCACGCACATCTGACCTTCGTTTATGGCATGGGCAAAAATGCTTCCCGTCCTTCCGGTACAGGAGGTATCAATACCGTTTTGTGCGTCCTCTGCAAAAATATAAGCCCCGGGCTTTCTTAAGTTTTTCACTTTTATATAAGAGAAATAAGCCTTTTGTCCGGCAGGCACATAAAAGCCAATATGGTTCAGCCGGGGAAATGTATTCACATCATTATTTCCCAACGGATTGATCTGACGGGGCGCTATGACTTCTGCTCCCCAAGGAAGCTTTCTGTACTGGGCATCCACACGGATCCCGTCCACATAGGTATAGACACAGTTTCCGGTCACTTCCAAATATAGCTTGTGGGCCTCATAACGGTTTTTCAGGGTGATCACCGGCGCATGGCTTTCACTGTCAAAGTCTGCCACATCCACTACAGCCAAAGGCACATCTGCCCGATCCTTTGGATCAATGCCTACCCGGTAAATGGAAAGCTTGGCAGGGATCTGAGCAGCGTCAATGTCAAATCGGAAATAATTTTCCACAGAAATCCTCCGGTCATTGGCCCCAATGACCACGCCGGCCCGGCTGCTTCCCGGATCCAGACGAAACTCGGTTTCCACGCCAAAGATTCCCCGCACATCCGGGCTTAAGGTGCAGTAAGGCGCTCCGATCCACTGAGCCCCTTCCCAGGCCTGTATAGAGCTGTCCATAAGTCCGGTTTCAAAGGTCTGCTCCACGGAAACAACACTCTCACCGGATGCATCCCATACACAAACATTCCAGTAATAGCATGTACAAGGCTCCAATGGCTGTCCGCCGTAATAAACGCCGTTAGACGCATCCGAGTCTACCTGGCCGCTGTCCCACATATCCCCTGCGCCGCTGGCAGTCCCTACAGTGATCCGGTAACGGATCTGGCGGGCATCTTTTTCATCAGACTTCATTTTCCAGGAAAATCTGGGGCACTGGCAATCCAGTCCCAATGGATTTTCCATATACTCAGTTTTTAAATCATAGATCTGAAAACTCATAATAAACCTCCCTGTATCATTGACTCGCAGACACCTCCCGTCTCCGGGCCGCCTGCGGTTTCTTTTGTATGAACAGCTAAAGTGCTGAACCCTTACCTTTATTATAATAAAACAATCTGTACAATTAATCTATAACAAATGTGGCTTTTTTTATCAATTTTGATATAATTTGTTTTTTACAGTTTTTGAATGGTTTAGGTGCAGGTTTCTGCTAATTTTTCTATAGACTTTGTATTTAACACTGTATTTTGCGTTTCAAAAGTAAGGATGAGACGTTCTCCCGGAAATATATTGTTATCTTCATATGCCTGTATTTTCCGACCCTAATCCTTTCAAATACAAAGGTTTTTCATATTTATACGGGATTCCTTTTCTAAACAAATAGTCTGCAATGATCTTCTCAGATTTGGATCTTACGCGTTCCCCCCTGTCCGTCAGGATCACCGGTTCTCCTTCCCGAAATTGCTTCCCTTCATATTTTTCCGACAACCATGCCTGCAATATCTGATCCCACACAGGTTCCACAGGACCGATTTTCTACGGCCATAGAAAGATTTTTTAAAAATCCAGCCGAAGTCACTATTTCTGCCCTGAGTATAAAAGTGAAAAAACAAGAGTTTAATAGAAAAACTGAGCTATAATTAAACATACAGTGCTTCTCCCGAACCTTTTCCTCCCGGAAAATACATTTTCACGCAAAAGCCGCCCTGGCTGCCGTGGTCAAAGGTTACACGGCCTTCATGGACACGGATAATCTGGCGGACAATCAATAGGCCCAGACCGTGTCTGGCCTCTCCTACGGCACTGTCGCTGAACATATAGTGGGGGGTTTTTCGCAGCTTTTCCAGCATTTCCTCACTGATGCCCTTGCCGTCGTCCTCCACCATAATGTAATAACCTTCTTTTTCCGCGCCCACGGCCATAGTTACATGGCAGCCATCCGGATTGTGGGTCAGCACATTATTTAACACATTGTTCACTGCCCGGAGCAAAAGCGACTTATCGCCATGGATCATGCCGCTGGCTTCCGGGTTATGATCCTGCCACTGTAAAGGGTATTTTTCTTCCAGATCGCTATTAATAAAGTCCGCTGCACACTGACGGGCAAGACCCCGCAGACTGACCGGTTCTACAGACATAGGCTGCATATGGTATTCCAGCTTTGATGCCAGGTTCAGATCCCGGATAAGATTTTTCATTTTAAGGCTTTGGCGCCGGATCATGGATGCCTTTTTCCGGATTTCTTCAGACAGGCAGGGATCCTCCTCCATCTGGGCAGCATATCCAAGAACCATGGACAGCGGGGTACGTATATCATGAGAAACGCCGGAAATCCAGTTGGCCCGCGCCATTTCCTTTTTGCGCAGATCCACCTTCTGGGCCTGAAGGATTTCTGCCGTCTCATTAAGATCCCGGGCCAGATCTGATAAAAGCCCCCGTTCCCGCACATAAACCGGCTGCTGGGTAGGCAGCGCCGCAATGCCCTCGGCAATCGGGCGGATCTGGCGCAAAAGTCCTGAATTGGCAGCCACATAAATAAGAAATATGGCAGTCACATTGATCCCAAGAACAGAAAGGAAGATCATCGGGGCATTTTTTATTGTGTCCAGATCCCATACCGGGTATAAATGCTTCCAATACCGGTCTTTGGGATAACCGACTACTACCAGGCCCTCGTCTGTGCCTGCGGTAAATGTAGGATAATCCTTTAAATAGCCCCGCGTCAGGGCAGAAATCTCTCCAATGGTGTAGGTTTTTGGAATTTCTTCGGGAAGGTCATTGGTATGCCACACTACAGACATGGTTTCATTATCAATGTAAATGGCCCACACATTTTCCTGATCCAGCGACTTTTGGGCTGCATCTGAAAGGACATAGCCATCCGCCTCTTTTGTAAGGCCCAGGGCCACCGACTGAGCCAAGGACCAGGGCACCCCGGCACCGGTCTGCCGTGAAGCAAAGATAAAAAATAATACAATATTTAATATAAGAATCAGCAGCGTGCTTATAAATAAGATTGCCGCAAATCTCCGTATGAGCTTTGTTATACTGTGCATACTGTCAGCCTCCTGTGATCAGCTTATACCCCAGGCCCTTCACGGTGATCAGTGACGCCGGCCTGGATGGATTTTCTTCGATTTTTTCCCGGATCCTCCGTATATGGGCCATAAGGCTGTTTTCATAGCCATAAGGATTGTCTCCCCAGGCGGCCTCGCAAAGCTGGTCAATGGTGACAATGCGCCCGGCATTGCGGTAAAGGGCCTTTAAAATTTCATATTCTTTGGCCGTAAGGGGAATCTCTTTGTCCTTTCGGATAACCATGGCCCGATCAAAATCAATCTGGCATGCCGCCAGGACGATTCTTGGCCGTTCTTCCTTATAATAGCGCCGCAAAATGATCCCCACCCGCAGCAAAAGCTCTCTTGGCAAAAATGGTTTTACAATGTAATCATCTGCCCCAAGGCCCAGTCCCAGGACCCGGTCCTCATCTTCACCTCTGGCTGTTAGGAACAGCACCGGGATTTCCGTAAACATGCGCATTTCCCGCAGCAGGTCAAAACCGCTGCCATCCGGCAGCATCACATCTAAAATGGCCAGCTCCGGCTTCCAATCCTTTGCCAGGGCCAATGCCTGCGCCTTGTTTGCAGCCGTTTTTATATGAATATAACCATCCGATCCTAAAAAGGAACATACCATATCCCTCAGATCTTTTTCATCATCCACAAGCAGTATTTTCTTCTCTTTTAAATGATCCATACAATCTCCTCCCGGCAGCATATGTTGATGCCAGGGAGCACGAAGTGCGGAGAAATCCGTGGCATCACATATTCAGTATATCACAACCTTCCGGCATTTTGCCCGGGACTTTGGAAAAGTAAGGTAAATGTAAGGTTGGCAGAAGGTGGACACAAGGTTGGACATTTACAATAAGAGCATAGCCGGAAGCGAAAAAATACAAATAAACTTGCACGGCTGCACAGAAAGGAGACTTTTTTGTATGAATATTATTGAAACTCATGATCTGACCAAGTCTTATGGAGACTTTACCGCCGTTTCCCATGTTGACCTTCACATCCGCCAGGGTCGGGTCTACGGTTTTCTCGGCCCTAACGGTGCCGGAAAATCCACCACCATGAAAATGTTTTTAGGGCTGACCCGGCCTACGGGCGGCAGCTTTAGTATTGACGGAAAAAACTATCCTTCCCAGAGAACTGAAATTTTAAAGGAGATCGGCTCATTTATTGAGGCCCCGGCCTTTTACGGCAATCTGACGGGCGAAGAAAATCTGGAAATGATCCGCCGTATCCTTGGCCTTCCAAGGCGCTGTGTGGAGGAAACACTGGAACTTGTGGGTCTGACGCCTTATAAAAACCGCCTGGCCAAAAAGTATTCCCTTGGTATGAAACAGCGCCTTGGTCTGGCTCAGGCTTTGATCGGCCGACCGCCCATTCTGATTCTTGACGAGCCGACCAACGGTCTTGACCCGGTGGGCATCCATGAAATTCGTTCCCTGATCCGCTCCCTGCCTCGACAATATGACTGCACAGTCCTTGTATCGTCCCACCTTCTTTCGGAAATCGAGCTAATGGCCGATGACATTGGTATCCTAAACCACGGCCACCTGCTGTTTGAAGGCACTTTTGACGAATTAAAGGCCATCGCCCGGTCTGATGGATTTCCTGCCGATAACCTGGAGCATATGTTTCTGGCCATGATCGACCAGGACAACCGAAAGCGGGTGAAGCAGCCATGATCTTATATTTGGAACATCTCAAGCTTAAACGCACCGGATATTTTTGGACAATCCTCGCCGGAAGCCTGGCTGCCGCCGCATTTCCCGCCATCAATATGCTGGCCCGGGCCGAAACCTTTACCGCACAGCAGGGCAATGGCTTTTTGATCCTTCTTGACGCCAACTGGCAAATGATGGCCATGCTCAACCTTCTTGTAATCGTTTGCGGTACCTGCATTATGTATCACACGGAATATTCCAACAACGGCCAGCAAAAAATGTCCGTGCTGCCCATCCATGGATTTTCCTTGTTTCTGGGGAAATTTGTCATTGCCCTATCCAGCCTGGCCTTTATGATCCTTATTGAAATACTGGCCTTATGGGGATGCGCCCTTTACTGGTTTGACAGCTATACCACGAACATTCCCCTGCTGGTGCAAAACATAGCCTTTGCCTGGCTTTGTACGATTCCCGCAGTAATGATCATGCTGGTCATTGCTTCCCAGTGCAAAAACATGTGGGTCTCCTTAGGGATCGGCGTGATCCTTGTTTTTACCTTTACTATTTTCCCCCGGGGAAATCTTGTGCTGGATCTTCTGCCCTTTTCCACCCCATATGCCATGCTCCACGAAATTTTGAAAAATGAACAGCTGTTTATTTATTGCTTTTCCTGCATTGCATGGACTGTTGGCTTTGGCATGGCCGAAGCAGTGATCCAAAGGCTCCGCTGCCATCCGCCCCGGTTTAACAAGAAGATGGCTGCACGTAAATCTGTGTTCTCCAAAAGATCTGTGCCAAAAGAAACAGCCCCAGCCACAGGGCAGGAACCTTTTTCCAAGAGCCGGTTCTCTAAAGAAGCTTCATCATTAAGCTTCGCGGGCCTTGTTGGGATCGAATTTATGAAAATACGCCGCTCAAAAATCTTTTTGATCCTTCTTGCGCCGGTTGTTCTTATGTGGGTACCCGGTATATTAAATTCCGGCACATACTTTAAGCCCCAGGACATGTCCATTACACCGGAAAATAATTTCTTTATCCAGGGATTTATGGGCATGGTCTGGTTTATGATCCCGGCCACGCTGGTGATCATTACTGTGCTGCTTACGCAGACGGAACGTTTTGGCCGGGGGATTTTAAAAATGCTGGCTCTGCCGGTCAGCCCCATACAGCTGTGTCTGGCTAAATTTACAGTCCTGCTGGCTCTGTCCCTGATTCAGATGCTCATGATCCTGGCCGGATATTTTATCAGCGCTGCCATTGTGTCCGGGATCCATAACTACAACATGATCCTTGATCCTATATTTGTTTTAAAATGGGGCATAGAGATTTTCATAAGCGCCATACCCATGGCTGCCGTTTTCTGGTTGATCGCAGTGCTGATCAAAACTCCGATCTTTGCTGTTGGTGTTGGTCTGGCTTCCATTGTCCCGGCAGTGCTTATCTTAAATACACGGATCTGGTTTGTTTACCCCATGTGTTATCCCTTTTACCTGCTTATGGTGGAATACGGAAAGGCTGTTTCAGGTATGTTTGCCACATCCGTTCAGTGGCTGCCCTGGATCCCGGTGGCCATGGCCATCACTGCGGCCGCTCTGGCGATCACCTGTGTCCGCTTTGCCCCTTCCCAGACAGATTTATAAATTACAGAAAGGAATGTTTTTCATGAAAAAGAAAATTTATATGACAATTTCTACCCTTATGCTTTTTATTCCCTGGACGATCCTGATCTTTCGCATGTTTGACTGGGCCTTAAAAACCCCCGTAGCCCAGATTATGGCCTGCGCTTATGGCGCTTTTATGGTCTTTTCTTTTATTTTTACTTTACTTGCCTATACCCGGTCCGGAGTGAAAAATCCATGGATGCAAATTTGCCTGGTCATTACCGGCGTCTACGCTGTAGGCGCCATCGCCCTTATGGGTATGATGATCGTCGGACTATTTTAACTGCCCATCCCAGGAGGTGTTTTTCTGTTATGAAATTATCAAAAAATACAAGTAAAAAACCACATCGCTCCTTTCTCAAAAGCCCCAGCCGCCCCACACTCACCCGGGCTGCCATTGTACTGTCCGCATGTTTTGTTTTGGGTCTTTCCGGCTGCGCCGGACAGGGAAGCTTAAAATACAGGATCCTTCACGGCTATGATCATCTGCTTTTATATTTCAGCCAACAGGCCCTCACTGACGACAAAGACCTCCAGGGTACTAAAACCCCTGGAGAAGATTCTTACACCGGCACCTACAAGGCCAGCTACGACAGATTTTCCGGAACGGAGTATCTTTTCGGCGGCACAGCCCTCCACCATGGCGCTGACCGGCACCTGGACATAACTTATACGCTTACCGTAACCTCCGGGGAGGCACAGCTGTCCTGGAATGAAAAGCAGGAAATCCATACCATTGCCCGGGATACCCATAACGGTACCTATACCCTTTCCCTGTCCGACGGAGACAATTACATTGTCCTGGAAGGGAAGGACTTTACCGGCACGCTGGAAATGACGATTGAGTAACCTCCCCGTCTTTGGGGATGCCATCCCGGTTCAAACCTTTATTGTATTTTTCTTGACATATGTAGACCATCTACATATACTTTTATGTAGATGATCTACATATGTTGTAAAAATAACATAGAGCCATGATCAAAATTTATTAAGATTGGGATATAAAGTATAATGGTTGAAAAAAGTTTATTTTCCGGGACAATTTCTATGATCGTGCTGAAACTATTAAGCGAACAAGACAGGTATGGACTTCAGATTATTGAAGTTCTTGCGAAACGTTCAAATAAAGCGATCGAATTAAAGACAGGGACACTTTACCCGCTGCTCCACCAACTGGAAAACCGGGGATATATAACTTCATATAATAAGACTTCTTTTTCAGGCAAGATCCGAAAATACTATCATCTGACCCATGCCGGTCGGTTTTTTCTTGATACATGCCAGCAGGATTGGGAGGATTATGTAAAAATAGTCAACCATATTTTAAACACATCAAATTGATGCAAAAAATATCTCCACAGAAATTCATTGAAAAGCAATGACTGATTTCTGTGGAGATTTTTTATTTCACTTATTCGATAACATGCATCCGCTGGATAATGCTTCCCCGGGTAATTAGATGCAGGCAAAGCATGGGTACGGCAATGGAAAATACTGCGATCAAAGGAACGATGATGCCCATAGGCATAAGGGTAAAAGTATATACCATGGCCCAGGAGCCGATATTTTCAATTACTCCGGGCATAACAAAATATTCAAACAGCACCGTTACCGGAATGATCACCACAGCCATAAGGGCCCCATAAAGGATGCCTTCTAAAAACACAAGGCGTTTCAGCTGGCTCCGGCTCATGCCAAGGCTTTCGTAGACAGCAAACTCCTGCTTCCGGCTTAAGGCTTTGGCTGCCAGAAGGTTCATAAAGTTCAGCAATGCTATGGCCGCAAACACTATACCCACAATGAGGGATGCCAGCACAGTGTTCAGCCGGGCGCTGACAAAATTCGCCTGGTACTCGCTGCGCCGTGTGATCCCAATGCCCTGATAAAGGCCCTGTTCATATTCGTCTAAATACGCTTCAAAAGAATCCTGCTGACTGTGATCAATATTCACTGCCAGCTGACGGATTCCCTGATCCGGGAACATTGCATCAAACACCTGAGGCGGCACAAAATAATACAGGCAGAATGCGGCCTGACGGCTGTTGCCACCACTGAGAAGGGAAGTGTCCATGGTCGTTGACCCAAGCACTGTAAACGCCTGTCCTTCTAAAACGACCTGCTCTCCGGCAGCCAAGGATGAAACGCCCTGGGCATTTGCACCGGCGGTCAGCACACAGTTTCCGCTTTCAAAAGCTTCCTGATCAAATGCGCCGCTGGTCATATAATTTACAGAAAGAAAATGCTCCAGATATTCTCCTTCCAGGGAAACAATGATCCCCATATATTCTCCGCTATCTTTCAGGCGTGCCAGTCCTTCCTGCCAATCCGGATATCCTTCCATTTCCTCCCGGCGGCTTGTCCCGTCCTCCAGCTCTGATCCATTATAAAAATCTGCCAAACGCTGAACAAGCTCCGGAGACGCCGTCAGCTCCACCTCCCGGCTTTTTAAAGCGCTGACCGAAGTTACTTCCGGCCGGGCCGCCATTTCACGAACCGTCTCATCGGTGATCCCCTTATTCTCCTGGTTGTACTGCTGGACAGAATAATAGGCAGAACCGTCCGTAATGGAATAATCCCATGGACTCATAACTGACAGGTAAATATCTTCTTTCAGGCTGGCATACTGGGTCCATACAGAGGACAGCATAAGCACGGACAGCAGCATAACAAATACGGTCAGCGCCGTTCTTGGCCAGCCCCGGCGCAGCGTCCGGCCGGCCAGGCGCAGAATAGACACACGGCCATCGGTCCGTTTTGCCCTGCCTGCAAACCGGTGTCCGCTTTCCCGCATCAGCTGTACCGGAAGCTTTCCGGACATACGCAGCAGGGGCAGCAAATAGGCTAAAAGTACAGTAGCCAGCGTACATACAGCGGCCAGGACAAAAGGCTGCGGATCTGCCGCGGCGTCATTCCCAGAGCCTTAAGGCCTGCAAAAAAGCCTTCATCCCCTTCCGCCGTTACATGAACGATCCCATAGATCATAAAAAATCCGCAGATGACCACAAGGACTGCCGGTTCATAAAAAGGCCTGGCCTGGCCGGATGCCTGCTCCCTGCGGGCATCATTATACGCCAGGTTTGTTGTGTAGGACGCTTCCAGGATCCCCTGCTCATTAAGGATCTGCTGGGCCTGAGCTTCCAGGTCTCCAGGCTGGTACAACGTCACGCCTAAAGTAACATTGGCGCTGCTTTCACTGTTATAATCCGGCACCAGAGCGCTGGCAGTATCTGCCGAGATCCAGGCGCAGGCTTCTGAAAAATTTGTAGGACTGTCCCACCAGCCGCACAACGTAAAATCCGACGTATGCTCCTGGCCTGCAGTATCCGTCCATAAAAGTGTTACCTTGGTTCCAATTTCATGACGGATCCCTAAAGAGTTCATTGTAAACTCATCGCTTCCACCTGGTTCACAGCAGGGGCGATCTCGTTAAATGCAATCAGATCGGCCAGACGGTCCGGATAAAAGCTGCACACACCAATGGCCCGTACTTTTCCTTCTTTGTAAAGCTCCTCCATGGCTCTCCATGCGCCATAATAATCATTTAACGGCTGATGGATAAGGTAAAGATCCAGATAATCCAGTCCAAGACGGTCCAGAGATTTCTGAAATGCTGCCTTGGCGCCTTCATAATTTGTGTCTGAAATCCACAGCTTTGTTGTAATAAACAATTCCTCTCTTGGCACACCGCATTTTTTAATAGCATTGCCTACAGCCTCCTCGTTGCCATAGGAAGCCGCCGTATCAATGAGACGGTAGCCGGAAGCAATGGCATCCAGCACAGCCTGCTCGCACTGAGCTGCATCTCTGATCTGATAAACCCCAAATCCAAGCTGAGGCATTTTTACTCCGTTATTTAATGTTACAAATTCCATAAGTCTTTCTTCCTTTCTTTATACTCTCTTTTATTATCACCGCATTTAGCGCGGAGTTTGTTCAGTCAAAGCATTCCTGAAAGATCTCCAGCATCTCATCACTGCCAAGCTTTCGGTATCCACCCGGAGAATAGTGACAGGACGCGGCGATCTGCTTTAACCCATCCTTATCCGTCACCCCAAGCGCTTTAAGCGTTCCCGGCAGCCCAAGCTCTGCAGCAAAACCTTCCAGTGCGTCAATACCGGCTCTGGCCATTTGTTCTTCGCTGTGCCCATCCTTGGGGATATGCCAGACATTTTCTGCAAACCGGGCAAATTTTTCCACACTGTCTTTATAAATATGACGGTAATACACCGGCTGCAAAACAGCAACAGCACAGCTGTGATTGCAATTTGTATAAGCGCCCAGCTGATGGGCCATGAGATGGCATGTAAAATCGCACTTCTTCCCCATTTTGATCAGGCGGTTCTCCGATAGTGTGGACGCCCACAGCAAATTGCTCCTTGCCGTATAATCCCCGGGATTTTCCACAGCGATCCTTGCATTTTTTATAATGCTTCGCATTAACGCCTCTGCAAGCTCATCGGAAACATTTTGCTCATCCGGTTCGCTGAAATAGGTCTCCATAATATGGGACAAACTGTCAAAGGCGCCGGAGGCCATCTGCAATTTAGGAAGGCTGAAGGTATATGCCGGATCCATTAAAGCGAATACCGGATTGCACTTGGGATAATCATAGCCGATCTTTACTTTTTGGACTTCATTGGTAATCACAGCAGCACCGTTGCACTCGCTTCCCGTGCCTCCTGCGGTAACGATCACGCCTACGGAAACAGGGTCAAAATCAACGATCCCACGCCGGTCCCAAAAATTTCCCCAGGCATCCCCGTCATATCCGGCAGCCAGAGCCACGCCCTTGCAGCAGTCCATTACAGATCCGCCGCCGATCCCCAGGATCATTTTTACCTTCTTTGACCGTACAAGGCGCACACCCTCTAAAACCTTTTGATAGGTAGGATTGGGCATGATCCCCGGAAATTCTACAACATTCTTTCCTTCCTTCATAAGAATGTTCAGAACTTCATCATAAATCCCGTTTTTCTTAACCGACCCCTGCCCATAGGCTAAAAGCACCGTATCGAAATCCTTTATAAGACATGCCAGAAATTCCCGGACACAGCCCCGGCCAAAAAAGACCTTGGTCTTATTTTCATAAATAAAATTGTTCACTTTATGTCCCTCCTGGTCCTCTTTCTGTTATCATTATAAAAAAAAAGAGACTTCCGCAGAAGTCTCGATTAGTTTCTCAGTTATTACCTTTCAGTTTAAACGGCTGTTTTTACAGCCTTTAAAAAACGTTTCACTAAAGGTGACGGCTGAGGGGAATGGAGGATCCCATAGGGAATCGTATACTTCCATTCTACAGGGATCACTTTCAGCAGGGGATGGACCTCATTCCAGTTTTCCACCACCATAAGAATGTCATTGCTGTTTCCGCACCGGTTAAAAATATCCACACTGTAAATGTCAAAGTCAACTACATGGATCTGGGGATGGTTTTGCCATATGTCATCTCTCAGTTCATCCACATAGTTGCTCCAGCCCCGGTGCATCATTAGAAAATTTTCTCCATGGAGATCCTGGAAGGTAAGTATATCCTTTTCCGCCAGACGGTGGTTTAAAGATACAGCACAGCAGATGTTTTGCCTGGACAGCTCCAATCCGGCACACTGACGAAGCTTTAACATGGTCTCATCAAAAATACCGGCCACCACATCAATATTTTGTCCCAGATTTTTTAAGATTTCCCGGGCATTTTCCAGGCTGTTCATATAAGGAACGATCTGCAGGCGTATATCCGGATAGTTTTTCTGAATCTTCGCCCAAAGGCGCTGCCGGCGTCATGGGTGAAGTACCTACCCTGACCACGTTATCCTTTTCCTCCATGGCTTTTTTAGCCCGTTCCACAGACTCTTTACAATACTGGATAATATATTTGGCATCTTTATATAAAGACTTTCCCGCCTCTGTAAGTACAAGCCCCCGGTGCGTCCTTATAAACAATTTCAGTCCAAGATCCTTCTCCAGGAGATTGATCTGTTTTGTAACCGCAGGCGGCGTAATGTAAAGGGCCTCCGCCGCTTTATTAAAGCTTCCCAGATCCGCTACTACAATAAATGTCTCAAGCTGCAGATTATACATCATCGTCCTCCTCTATAGCATTCCTCACCAGAAGCTTTAAAAGCATCCCGGCTTAAAGGTCATTCTCTCCCTTTTATATTTTACTACGTTACCAGTTAAAAAGCCAGAACATATTTTTCAGTTTCCATATTCCTGATGCCGCCAGACCAGATCCGGACAAATGCCCAAACGGAACGCATCTATATATTCCTTGCATAAAATTCTGTTTTGCATTAAACTAAATACATAGGACAATCTAATAAAGGAGCTTTAGATGAATCTTAATTTTGAATATTATAAAGTATTTTATTATGTTTCCAAATACGGCAGTCTGACCAGGGCCGCCAGCGTTTTAATGACAAGCCAGCCGGCTATTACCCGTACTATCCACAACCTGGAAAACGAAATCGGCTGCCGCCTGTTTATACGCAGCAAAAACGGCGTAGAACTGACGCCGGAAGGCCGGATCTTTAATAAATATATTTCCGCAGCCTGCTCCCAGATCTTTAAAGGGGAAAATGCCCTGTCCGGCATGATCAGCCTGGATAACGGCACGGTCTGCATCAGCGCTACAGAAACAGCCCTTCACTGCTGTCTGTTCCAGGCCGTAGAGAAATTTAATGAACAATACCCTAATGTACAGTTTAATCTGCTGAACAACAGCACCATCCATTCCATCCAGGCTTTAAAGGAAGGTCGCATTGATATGGCCATGGTCTCCTCTCTGCCCCACCAGATGGAAAGTCCCCTGAAAGTAAAAAAACTGAGAAAATACCGGGACATACTCATTGGAGGAAGCAAGTTCCGCCATTTAAAAGATAAGCCGACCACACTGAAAGACCTTAAAGACTATCCGTGGATCAGCCTGACTTCCGGGTCTATTACCAGAAAATTAGTTGAACAATATTTTAACGAACTGGGACTGTCCTTTAACCCGGACATTGAACTGGCAACAACCGATATGATCCTCCTGGCCGTGCGTCACAACCTGGGCATCGGGTTTATCCCCGAGGAATTTGCCGCAGAAGACATCCGCCGGGAATCTGTTTTCCAGATCACCGTCAACGAAAAGCTTCCTGACCGGCATATTCTTTTAATTTATGACACAGAATATCCTCAGAGTATTGCTTCCAAAACGTTTCAAAATTTTCTTCTTTCCGGAGCCTATTTGCAGGAACAAAGTTGAAAAACCGGAGAAATATTCTTTTTCAGCAGGATTATCCATAAGTTTTTGATATGGATGTAATACAGAAACTTTATTTTACGGCATAGTTCTTTCATGATATAATACACATAGTTAATTATTTAACGAATACACGTTACCAATTAACAATGGAGATCATCAGTATCTGTTATCCGCAGTGCTGTGAAAAAATTTTAAAGAAAGAAGGATGAACATGCAAGAAAACACATGCCTGGAAAAACAGCCATTGTCTCAGGAAATGCTGGAGAAAATGGACGCTTACTGGCGTGCCACCAATTACCTGTCCGCCGGACAGCTCTATCTGCTGGACAATCCGCTGCTGAAAGAGCCTCTGACCATGGATCACATTAAGAAAAAGATCGTTGGTCACTGGGGAACTGTACCTGGACAGAACTTTATTTACGTTCACTGCAACCGCGCCATCAAGCGCTACGATCTGGATATGATTCTGCTGTCCGGCCCCGGACACGGCGGAAACTTCCTGATCGCCAACACTTATCTTGACGGAAGCTACAGTGAAGTATATCCAAACATCAGCCAGGATGAAGAAGGCATGAAAAAAATGTTCAAGCAGTTTTCATTTCCATGCGGCGTACCCAGCCACTGCGCACCGGAAACTCCTGGCTCCATTAACGAAGGCGGCGAGCTGGGCTACTCTATCGCACATGCTTTCGGCGCTGTACTTGACAACCCGGATCTGATTGCAACTGTTGTTGTGGGCGACGGCGAAGCTGAAACAGGCCCATTGGCAACTTCCTGGCACTCCAACAAGTTCCTGAATCCTATTACTGACGGTGCCGTACTGCCGATCCTCCACTTAAACGGTTATAAGATCAGCAATCCGACAATCTTCTCCCGTATCTCCCATGAAGAACTTGAAAGCTTCTTCAGAGGCTGCGGCTGGAAACCGTACTTTGTTGAAGGCGACGATCCTATGACCATGCATAAGCTCATGGCAGAAACAATGGACGCAGTGATCGAAGAAATTAAATCTATTCAGAAAAATGCCCGTGAAAACAACGATCCTGAACGTCCGCTCTGGCCAATGATCGTTCTGCGCACACCAAAGGGCTGGACAGGTCCAAAGGTAGTTGACGGAAAGCAGATCGAAGGTTCTTTCCGCGCACATCAGGTGCCTCTTACAATGGAATCTCCGGAACATCTGGATCTGTTAAAAGAATGGCTTGAAAGCTATCACGCAGAGGAACTTTTCGATGAAAAAGGCCGTCTGATCCCTGAACTTCAGGAATTAGCGCCTAAGGGAAATGCCCGTCTTGGCGCTAATCCTCATGCCAACGGCGGTCTCCTCTTAAAAGACCTTCGTCTCCCGGATTTCCGTGATTACGGCATTGAAGTAGAACCCGGAAAGACAAAGGCTCAGGATATGATCGAACTTGGCGGATACATCCGCGACATTTTCAAGCTTAACGAAGAAAACCGCAACTTCCGTATTTTCGGGCCGGACGAAAGTATGTCCAACCGTCTGTACAAGGTTTTCGAGGCTCAGAACCGCGACTGGAACGCCGGACTTTTAGATACTGATGACTGCCTTGCAAGAGACGGCCGTATCATGGACGGTATGCTCAGCGAGCATATGTGCGAAGGCTGGTTAGAAGGTTATCTTCTCACCGGACGTCACGGATTCTTCGCAAGCTATGAAGCATTTATCCGTATCGTTGACTCCATGGCTGCACAGCATGCAAAATGGTTAAAAGTTTGCAATCAGCTTTCCTGGAGACAGCCCATCGCATCCTTAAACTTCATCCTGACTTCCAACGTATGGCAGCAGGACCACAACGGATTTACACATCAGGATCCCGGTTTCCTGGATCACATTGCCAATAAGAAGGCAGACGTTGTCCGCATGTATCTTCCACCGGATACGAACTGTCTCCTCTCCTGCTTTGATCACTGCATCAAGAGCAAGAACTATGTAAACGCTATCGTAGCTTCCAAGCACCCAAGCTGCCAGTGGCTGTCCATGGAGCAGGCTGTTAAGCACTGCACCCAGGGTATTGGTATCTGGGATTGGGCAAGCAACGACTGCGGCGAAGAACCGGATATTGTTATGGCATGCTGCGGTGATACACCGACACTTGAAACTATGGCTGCTGTTACAATCCTTCGTGATGAAATGCCTGAACTTAAGATCCGTGTTGTTAATGTTGTCGATCTGTTCAAGATGCAGTCTGACCACAAACATCCTCACGGTCTCAGCGATGCTGAATATGATATGATCTTCACAAAAGACAGACCGATCATCTTCGCATTCCATGGCTATCCGACACTGATCCATGAGCTAACTTATGAGCGTACAAACCATAACATCTCCGTTCATGGCTATCAGGAAGAAGGTACCATCACAACACCATTTGATATGCGTGTACAGAACCAGATCGACCGGTTCAACCTTGTAAAAGATGCGATCCTTCATCTTCCTGAACTGGGCAACAGAGGTTCCCACCTCATCCAGATGATGAACGATAAGCTCATCGAGCACAAGCAGTACATTGCTGAATATGGCCAGGATATGGAAGAAATCCGTAACTGGGAATGGCATGTTCCTGAAAACTAATTTATAAAAACGCACACGGGGCAGACGAGATTCATATAGATCTCGCCTGCCCCTCTGTTCATCGTCCTGATCCTTGGCCTCGGACTATGCCTGGGCGCCGGTATCCGGCAAAAAAAACAGGAAATCCTCTGAAGCGGTTCAGAGAGCTGACCGGTAACAATACTTTAATTCAGGGAAGCTCTCCTGAAATAAATAACCCATACAATAACCGCCGCCAAAAATACAGCGATCAAATACCAGAGATTTTCAGAGGAAAAACCATGATCCAGCATTAACCGGTACCCCCAGAAGGCCGGAAATATACGTCCTATGCCTTCCAGGAAGTCCGGCAGCAGGCTGGAAGGGAACATGATCCCCGACAGCATAATGGACGGCAAAAATACAAGCTGCTCCATCATGGTCAGTTTCCCCTGATTTTTTACCATTAATCCTAACAGACTCCCAATACTCAGGGACGCGATCATATAGATTGCAAGGGCAAGGTAAAAGACCGGCAGGTGATCCGGCAAAGCTGCGTCAAATAATACAGGCGCGAGCAGCAATATGATTGTACTCATAAGCATCAGATGAATAAACGATGACAGAAACATTGCCCCAAAGCCTACATATAAAGGCACGCCGTTGGCTTTATAAACCTTTTTTACATCCGTTCCATAGGTTTCCGCCAGCGACGGCGGCAGGCCGATAAACGCTCCCATGGAAACGCTCATAACGATCATGGATTGTATAAGAGTGCTTTTCATTTCAGGCATAACCGACGTAAAAATACCGCCCATCAGAAGGAAGAAAATCAGGGGAACAATATAGCAGGTAATAAATAAAGTTTTGCTGCGTATATCCAATTTACACTGCAGGGCCACCCCGTATAAAAAACCGCTCATGCTTCTTCCCTCCTTGCCATTTCCATAAAATGCTGCTCCAGGGAGCCTCTGTTTACTTGAATATCTAATATCTTATTTTTACTGCCCTTTATTTCACTGAGAAAAGCCATCAGCGTATCTTCAATAGAATCTGTTTCATAAGTGCTGTCTCCCTGCTGTGTTTTAACATGGATAACATATCTTTTGCCAACCGCTGCACTCAGCTGTGCGGCCGTACCGCAAAAGGCGATTTTTCCATGATTCAAAATGGCAATCCGATCACATAAAGTTTCCACCTCCGCCATATCATGGCTTGCCAGGACAATAGTTTTTCCCCGGGATTTCAGCTGTCGGATCTGCTGGTGGAGCGACAGCCGGCCTTCAACATCAAGTCCTGCCGTCGGTTCATCTAAAAAAATAATATCCGGATCACAGGTCAGGGCCAGCGCAAGATGCAGCCGTCTTTTTTGTCCTGTGGACAGCTGGCGATACGTTTTCTTTCTCATGTCATAAATCCCAAGGGCATGGAGCATAGTAAGATCCATCTCAGTCCGGTTCCACTTTGCAAAAAGCTTCACCGCCTCCACAGGTTTAATGTAAGCAGGCAAAGCTGATGACTGAAGCTGGATTCCCAGCTTCCCCCTGACCATGATCTGACCGCAGTCATATTTTCTTAAACCTTCCATACACTCCAGAGCCGTCGTCTTTCCTGCCCCATTGACGCCAAGCAAGGCAAAGATCTCCCCTGCCCGGATCTGAAGATCCAGTCCCTTAAGAACCTTATGGCTGCCGTAGCTTTTCTCCAATCCGCAAACTTCTATGGCGCTGTTCATCCTTTCACCCCCTCAAAGGGGTCTGCCCCTAGCTTTGAAAAATAAATCTGCAGCGCAGGCTCTAAATATTCGTTGACGATTTTTTGTCTTTCTTCCCAGGCGTTTGTGACAGTATGAATCTTGCCTGCCTCCATAAGCTTGGGAAGCATACTCATATCCCCCTTTGTAAATTCCGTGATCAATTCCCAGTATGCTTTTACAATCTCCTGGCATTTCTCACTTTCCGGCGGTATATGGTCCTTTTGAAGCTGCACAAGGGCATCACTCAGCCGGTTAAAGCGGTCTATAAAATCCAACCCGCTTTCTTTGTCAAACCGGCTGCGGATATGGTCAAGGGTATCTTCATCAAAACGCTTGATCAGATAGTAGGAATCATTTTTCATTTGCAGGTTCACGATAATATCCGCATACTTTTTAAAACTGACCGACTGCATTTGCAGAACTTCTGTTTTTAGCTGTTCAATAGCTGTCAAAGAATCATTCAGCTGCTTTATTTTCTCACGTATAGACTCTGCCTGCTCTGTCAGGACCCTGGCCACAGCCTCCGGTGTCTCCAAAGGGATCAGCCGCTGCTTTATATCATCCAGGGAAAACCCCAGGGACTTTAGAGACAAGATCTGATGAAGGGTGACCAGATCCTTATCTGTATAAAGCCTGCGCCCGCCTTCACTTTCTGCCGAAGGACAAAGCAGTCCCTCTTTATCATAGTATTGCAGCGTCCGGACCGTAACGCCCATTTTCTTTGCCATCTGGCCAACCGTCATATAGCCTTCAGGTATTGCTTTGTATTTTGCCATATTCATTACCTCCTGACACATATTATAAGTCATGACGCGGCGTCACGAGCAAGGGCTTTTTAAACTTCCAAAAGACCGGAGGCGCACAGGTCACGATCACTATTCCTTTTAGAAATCCGTCGCCTTCCAAAGGAACATAAATTTTTATACAGCTTGTAAGAAGATTGTAAGAAGTCGCTGCTATACTAAGATCATCAATTAAGTTTGGAGGTGTTCGTCAGCAATTCGGCGAGCTGAATTGCAATGGAATTAACCGGTGTACGTACTGCCGGTTCCAGCGCTGATGTTACATTAGATTCCCCTACAAGCCGTCAGGAACAGCAGATCCGTTCTTTGGATTATGTGAAAACCATTGGTACCCGATATATTATCGGCTCTGCAGTCCGGACAAATTCAGAAGGCAGGGAATCGTCCATAGTGATCCAATACTACGACGAAACAGAATGGGAACAGCACTTTAAGGAAGCGATCAGCAATATAAACGGCGCCTACCCTGTCCGGGAAAATGAAATTATGCTGTCTGAGGACGCCCTGGCACAGCTTGGTATTACAGATCCGACGCTCCAAATGGAAATCCCCCTGGCCTATTCTGATAAAAACGGCCAGCAGCAGCGGACATTTTTATTAAGCGGCTGGTTTCATTCCTATACAGGAACGGGAATGGCTTTTGTTTCAGAAAGCTATTGTACCAATGCCGGATATACCTTGTCAGAAAATGGAACATTGTCCCTGACTTTAGAAGAAATGCCGGGAGACTTTTATCAGATCCAAAAAGATATAACTCTCAACGACGATCAGTATTTTGAAGGATCGGTTTCCATGAGTTCTTCCAATGGCTCTATGATGGTGATGATCCTGCTCCTGGTGCTGTTTATTGTAGGCAGCGGTTATCTTCTGATCTATAATGTCCTGTACATTTCCATTTCCAAAGATACCCGGTTTTACGGATTGATCAAGACTATCGGCACAACCCAAAGGCAGATCCGATCCCTTGTTAAAATGCAGGCCTTTCGGTTTGCCTGCATTGGGATCCCTGTTGGCATACTGCTCGCCTGGGCTGTATCCTTTGTTCTCGTTCCATTGTTTTTACAGCAAGGCTATGACCAGGGCAGATCAAGTATGGACGCTGTTGTATTTTTCCATCCTGCCATCTTTATCTTGTCCATTATTTTCTCTGCACTGACCGTTTGGATCGCCTGCAATACTCCTGCAAAAGCAGCCGCCAGTATATCTCCGGTTGAGGCTCTCCGTTTCCAAAACTTTGCGCCCAAAAAGACTAAAAACAGAAACTCCACCAATGGCGGCAAGCTGTATGTCATGGCATTTCACAATGTTTTCGGGATAAAAAACGGGCCATCCTTGTATTTTTGTCTCTTTTTATGGGAACTGTCACGATTTTAGGCGTCAATGGTATTTTAGGAAGTATTCAGGGAGAAAACTATGTTGATGCATATGCAAAATATGATTTTCGATATACGGATCTTCAATTTTGCCAATTTGAAAACCTTGAAAAAGAAATCCCTCAATTCGACGAGCATTTCATCCAACAGCTTTCACAAGTTGACGGGGTTGCCCATATCTCCATAAGCAAAATCACCTGGGCACAGATTGACTTTAATGCCTTGGAATTTGAAAGCTTTTTGAAAATGCAGCATGAGGAGTTATATCATGACGGCAAGACCTATGAGCAGATGATCTCTGAACTGCAAGATGATGCCAATGCCGGAGATTACGGCTGCTATGTTGTAACCATTGACGATGGGCTTGTGGAACAATATAATAATACCCATAGCACACCCATTGATATAGATGATTTCCGAAATGGTGATACGGTTATCGTGGGTATGGATACCGATACCTTTGCACCCAACGCGGCGCTTATTGGTAAAACTCTGCATCTGACTTCGGATAATGCCCATGGGCAATCGGCAGATTTTCAGGTGGCAGGTGCATTTAACTATAAAGATCTTAATGACAGCTTCAATATCGGCCATCGCAAGTGGATAGGCGCTGTTACTGATGTTATTTATGTCAGTGACGCAGGAATGAAACGGCTGACAGACACCCCAATCCTATACGATATTGGCGTAGACATTGAAAGCCCGGATCAATTACAGAAAGTCCATCAGGAGCTTATAGCCATCAACAATACCTTGCCTTCCGGTGAATGGAATTTCCAAAGCTCGGCAGCCATGCTAGAAGCATTTGATCAAATGTACTTTTCCATCGGTCTGTTTGGTAACGGTGCGGCCATTTTGCTCATCGTTATCGGTTTGCTTAACTTTGTAAATGTTATGCTTACCGGCGTCATTGCCAGAAAAAATGAGTTTGCCATTATGGAAAGTATCGGCACAACGAAAAAACAGATCCGAAAGATTTTAACATTTGAAGGCGGCTTTTATGCCCTGATTTCCACACTGCTGATCATGACCTTAGGCAATGCTTTCCTTTTGCTGGCGGCAGACGCAGTCCCGGGTATTGCGGATTATGCAAAATTTGAGTATCCTGTAACACTGGTTATTGGTCTGATCATTGCTATTTTTACCATATGCCTCTACGTTCCGTCTTTAGTTTATGGTTTTATCTCCAAAGAGACTGTAACAGAACGGCTGCATGATTTTGAAAGCTAAGTAAAATTGACATGCGGGCCCGGTACTGCCGGGTCTGCTCCCGGGTTCCTGCATCTTAAAGAAGGAGGTGCGCTTTGTGGCAAATATCTTTTTACTGGAAGATGATACGATTTTAAGCAAAGGGATTTCCATTGCCCTGAAAAAAGATGGCCATACAGTTACAGCAGCTTATGGCTATATGGAAGCCTTACAAAAATATCAAAGCCAGCCGGCGGATCTGTTTCTCCTTGACATTCATCTGCCGGATGGCAGCGGAATGGAATTTTGCAAAAAGATCCGGGAAACATCTGAAACTCCGGTGCTTTTTTTAACCGCCAATGATACAGAGCAGATTTACACTGCCATACCAGACGATTTCTTTGTCAATAACAGCAAAATGTTCATGCATCATCGTTTTTTCCAGAACAGTTACGCCTAAGCACCTAAGCTCATTCAACAATTCTTTCGACTTTTCAATACGCTCTTTTGGATAACCATCCGCATTCAAAGTCAAAAGCGTAATCTTCACACCGGCATCATGGCGTTCTTCCAAAATATCTGAAATCCTGCCAACACCTTTTGCACTGATTCCAGGACTGGAAATGACAATCTCTGTATTCGCTTCTGCCATATCTCTTTCAAATACAGAAGTATAAGAATCGCTGTCAAATATGGCATTTGTTTCCTGCTTTTTCTCCGTCCCATTCATAACGATCTCATAACCGATCTTCTTATATGTTCTCAGTCTTTTATAGTACATTTTGTCCAGAACACGGATATGCGTATCCACATAATCATATATGATCACATTCTTTTTTCCTTCATAATCCCTGTGAAGCCTTCCGGAATACTGCTCTACATTTCCCTGCCATGCAATGGGTGTTGTCAGCATCATTGTATCCAGTCTCGGATAATTAAAGCCTTCGCCGATATATTGTCCGATTGCCACAAGAACCATAGATTCATTGGCCGGAACATTTCTCATTTTCTCCCGGATTTGTTCATTTTCTTTTCTGCTTTTACCGCCTTTCAGCAAAAATACGTGATCAGCCTTATCCTGAAGCATTTCAAGCAGGGTATCGGCATGATCCCTGAATTTTGTCAAAACAAGCGGAGTCCTTTCCTGACTCAGACAGTCTTCCACATCCGATATGATCTGTCTGTTCCGTACTTCGCTGCTTCGCACTGCCGCATATGCTTCATTGATCTTCCAGTCCTGCCCGGTTGTATTAAGCAGTCGTGTAAATCTGGGATATACATAGTGATCGATTCCCTGAAGCTTTACTTGATCTTTTGCGCTGAAACGGTATCTGACCGGACCGATCTGCATAAATAATTTCTGCTCCTGTCCATCATCCCGTTTAGGTGTTGCGGTCAGCCTGTAAACATATCTGGCGGAAACCTCTTTTACGACTGCTTCTGCTGTATCCGATGCACAGTGATGGCATTCATCAGAGTATGTCAACATAGGTCTAAAAGTTTTTTCGGACATTTTTCCGGATGGCGGAGTTTGACACCAATCACAGTCTACCCTTATGATAATACCAAAGCAGATGGTCAAATCCATTCCGGCTTATCTCAATACCAGATGCCTCCCTGATACTATCCACAGCCAGTCTATAGTCTCTATAATCGTTCAGGTTAAGATCCCTATCTATCTGGAAATAACCCAAATACAGCGGCAAAACCGTTTTCAAGATTCCATCAAAAATTGAATAGTTATCTTGATATTCGGTTCCCTCAAAAATATAGAAACAGGCATAGTGGCAGAACTTACTCGCAAAAGAAGGATTAGTTCTTGCGCGTTGTTCCGCAGATGTTATTCTGGAAATCTCCCGGATCAGTTTCATATCATCATAGTCTGGATCCTTTAAGCATTTCACAAATTCAGATCGGTTGAACTTGCATAACCTTTCCGTTATTTCCTGCCTTCCACAATTATCTGCATTCAAATGTGTGCTATTTTCACGGTCAACTGACTCCACTGCTCCCTTTATAATATCTTCGTATGAATATGCAGAATCTACTTTCTTCTCTAGCAGAACGTCCTTCAGTTGTGTCATCCAATATGCAGACGAGCCTCCATATTTAACTTCACCTTTTCGGTTATAAACCGGAGCAGCACTGACATCTGTCGAGTGAATATATGCTGAGTCATTTCGGATCATAGCTTCGACAATAGCAACATTATCACGTGTAAGTTTTGCCAGCATTTTCCCCTGGAAATCAACTTCCTCAATCATCTTTGTTTTTGCCAGATCCAGTTCATCTTGAATAGTATTTCTCATAATTCGCACACCATAATATATTCTTCGGCATTTTCATCTACCGTCTTAAACCCAACATTCTCATACATCTTCACAGCGTAATTGGCTGTCTGTACTGCCAGGGAAGCCTTCTCAAACCCCTGCCACTTTAGCAGTTCCAGCATCTTCACCATAAGCTGTGAACCAATACCCTGGCCCCGATATTCCTTATACAGAGAAATCGCAAAGGACGGAGTCTCATCATCTACATGACCATAATCGTTCATGATACGTGTCCAGACTGCACCGACAACCTTCCCGCCAAAGTCTGCCACCAGACAGTTATCACCCTTGTGACTTCCAAAGTCATCCGTATAAACCCTCAGTTCAGGCTTTTCCACAATATCCTTCGGAGGCGGTTCTACCCCTTCCGGAATAAAGATCGCTTCATACAGGAAGTCTTTTAGCAGTTCTGTTTCGCTCTTTCTCAAGCTTCTGATAACATATTTGTTCCGTTTATCGCTCAGCATATGAGAAATATGCTCATTCTGAAGCTTAACCTTCATTTCCAACATCTGCTTTCCGATCTTCTCAGGATCATATTCATTACCGGAACAGATTATTTCCAGAGTGTCAGGAGTCCAGATATATCCATGCGACTTATTGTAAAGGTATTGCTGGAACTCTTCGTATTCTTTTTCCTTCAGTTGCTTCATTCAGATTCTTCCCTCTTAACATAGTGCAGTTCAATATCATAACCCAACGCCTCCATCATCTTAACGAAGGTGTTATTTACCACACTATCATTCTTCTTGATCACACGGTTCACATAGGCCTTGGTGGTATCAATCTCTTCCGCCAGCTTGGCCTGCGTCTTTCCCTGCTCTATGCACTTTACTTTTACATCTACTTCTATATTGTTCTTGACCATAATTCACTTCCCAAGTTCTGATCAATCGTTATCCTATTTGTATAATTTATAGTATAACAGAAACAGCCATTTTTTCAAGCAGAAAAAGAACCGGTCAGATTTCTCCAACCGGCTCCGCTCCCTACCCTTCTATGAACTTTATTACTTCATCCGGAAGTTTCCACTGAATCTCGATATGCTTCGGATCATATATCAGAATCCTATCAATGAACACATCCGCTATCTCCTTGGTCAGTTTCTGTTCCCCGGAATACTTCTTCATCGTGGCAACTGCTTCACGCACTCCATCATCGGCAGTCGCTTCACTCTCATGAAGCTTTGCGGTAACCTCAGTTATCTGCTGATCCAGACATTCCGCCTTCCGGGACAGTTCCTGCCGAACTCTCAGGTAATCATCCTTTTCCAATTCTCCGGCCATAAACCTGTCAACATTAGCAAACCGTTCCGTTTCACACTTCTCTTTATCTTTCTGAAGCTTTTCAAGTTTCTTGGCCAGTCTCAGGTTTTCACTCTGAGCCTTAAGTCTGGAAGCCTTTGTTCAGGCGGCCTCTCGACTTAGACCTATTATGTCGTACTCATCTATAAGCACCAAACCATAATCCTTCACAACTGTATCAATATTTCCAGGTTTCCCAAGGGATGATAGCATCACCACATCGACAATTCCCGTCATAGAATTATGGCCGGCATAACGGGCCCCGATCACACTTTTTCTTCTTTTTACACGCCCTTTTGGTGTCACATACTCCGGCGGCTGTTCATCAATATCCAGAAATTTCTGAAGATCCTCCAGCCAGTTGTTCATAATTTCCTTATTATGCACCAAAACAAGCGTATTCGTTTTTCTTTCTGCAATCAGATATGCTTCCACAGCTGTTTTTCCAAAAGCTGTCGCTGCATGCAGGATCCCGTTTTCATGCCGCAACATTTCCTCTGCCGCTTTTCTTTGTTCCGGATAAAGTTCGCCAGAAAACTCCACATGGATTTTACTTCCTTTTTGTCTCTCATCATTTACCAAATAGGGTATTTTTCCTTCTTCCAATTTTTCTTTCAGCTTTTCATGCAAACCTCTTGGGATACTGATATAATCGTCAAAATCTTCAGAGCATGCAACAATCCTTGGATTATCTCTGGTGGAAAAACCCATTGCAAGATTTTTATAATACTGCGGATTACTGTACGCGGCCATACGCCGTAATGTGTTCTGCATCCTCGGCTGAAGATTTTCTTTTTCAATATAAATTCCATTTGCCAAAACCAAATGAACCGGTCCGGACACATCTTCTGAATAAAGCTGAAGCTTTTTCTTCTTCCATGGTTTTAGCTTCTTATCGAATTTTCGGCTTTTGGCCTGCTGAGTCTGACCATTTTGCTCTGCTTTTTCTGCTGGCAAACTTTCCCCACTATACCCTGATGCATCTTCCGTTTCTGCTTCGTCCATATTTTCTGCAAGTACGCCTAAGACTCCATCTTCTGACCATTCATTTATCTTCTTTTCGATAAATTCTTTCGGCAGTTTCTTTACTTTCTGTAATTGCTGCCACTGATTCGGATATACCTTCCAATCCTCGTCTATAAACGCACTGTTTCCCTTTTTTAATGCCTGTCCCTGCAGAGGCAGTGCAATCAGATTGCCAAGTCCACCCGCGGGCATATGATCCTGCGCCGGAAGCATCCTGTCATAGGTTCGAAAATTCTTCTGATTTACAGACTCTGCTCCCTTTGTTAAAAGTGCAGTACCAAAAAGCCTTGCCAGCCTCGCCGGGACAGGTTCCTGGAAAAAGATCCAGATATGCGCTCCCCTTCCGGAGCGTGAGCGTTCTGTCAGAATATCTACGCCATAAATCCTGCAAATTTCACGCAAAGCATTTACTTCTTCCTTCCAAAGTTCATCTGTATTGGCAAAGTCATCCCCGTTTGTATTATCGTCATGATTATCAAAATCAAACACCAAAAAATTACATGTTTCATCAGGTAGCATTGGATAAATACCAATCACATCTGAACAGTCCTCTCTATCACCTGTTAAATGCTGCATGATCACTTTACCTGTAAGTTCCTTATACTGCTGTTTCGCACAATCGGCACATTTTATATTCTTCTTTTCATATTTCGGGCAGATTCCCGGTTACCAGTAATTCCAGCACTGGGTATAATAGCCTGTAAATCTTATCAATATAAGTCCGTTCCAGTGACTGCAGATTCATTGAAAATGTGTTAAGGGAAAATTGTTCTGCAATATCTTTTCTATTTCGACTTTCCAGATAATCTCCGATAAAATTATGTATCTCCACTAACTGTGTTGGAAATGCATACGATCCCAGTGCTGTTTCCAGCTTTATATGCTGTGGCAATCGTTCATCTTCCAGTTTGAATACAGAGGTATAGGAAAAGAAATACGCATTATAATCTCTGTCGCTCTGGGTTTCATTCCAGTTTGCAATTGGCATTTCCAGTTCTTCGCTTATTCCTTTTAAAATAACATTCTTAAGTTTTTTTCTTCTGCTCTCCCCTATATGTTCTTTGAAAGTAATATCAATATCCTCAGAAAAACGATTGATTGCATGAAATCCTTTTGATAAAGAAGTTCCTCCTTTGAATACACACAGTTCAAGTTGTTCTGCTAATAATTTCAAAATTAGTGTAACATAGTAGTCTTTTTCCACTACAATAGGTATTCTTCCGCTTTGCTCAGCAGTTTGTTCTATTATATCTCTAAACATTTCTCTATTCTTATGAAGATACATATTCTACCTCTGTTTCATATATTGCTTTATATATTTTAATTGGATAATTTGTGATAAACCTGTCAATCATTCTCTTTGTAATACCATTTTTTCTGGCGTATTCCGTCAAAATCTTGCCGCATTTCTCCGGTTCTATCTCTGTACATTTTTCGAAATCTTTTAAGCAGTCAAGAAACTGAAGCACCGGCGCATTTTCTTCGGTTATTTCCACCACTGGTCTCCTAATAATATACTGCCTGTTTTTAATTGTCATTTTTCTTACGGATGCCGGGGCAAAATTACTGTTAATCTCCTGTATAAATGGAACCTGCGTGGATAGTCCCATGCGATTTGCTAACGTATAGCCGGAATAATACCCAACTCGCTTCCCTCTCCGCATTATATATTTGTGAGCGGCTACTGTATCTGGGGTCAAAGGCATCAATTCGCCAAAAATGTCCGTTTTTGGAAAATAGTATACTCCAGGCTCAAATCGGCATATAATCCCGCTATCAGTAAGTTTTTTTAAGTGGTATCGAAGATTTTCTTCTGTCATCCCTGTAATATGAATATCTCCGGTAAAAATAGGCTCTCCCGGAATGTAATTCTCTTTCAAATATTTATATAACATAATTTTTCCTTTCGATAAGTAATCAATATATTTACTTACTGTTAGTATACTTAAAAAATTTTTCTTTGTCAATCATCTCTGGTTTATTCATATTCTTTCCTCTGCGTTTATTATGCCAGCTAAAATTGATTTTATAGGCGGAAATACAAAGTGTTGTCTTATGGCAATGGCGCTAAACATGGTCTTGACCACAATTATCGGACAGTGCGTTGGCGGAAGTCGATACGACAGGGCTAAGGACTATCTGAAATATGCATTGAAATATGGCTGCGGCCTGCTTGCGATCCTTTCTGTTTAAGTGATCGGGTTTTCAAAGCAGCTTTCTGGCCTATTTGTTAAAAGCGATGATGTGGCGGCTATTGTCGGAACTTATTTTTTGATCGTCAGTATCGGGTATATTCTGAATACAATTACAAACTGCTGTCTGGGTACACTTAACGGTATGGGAAATCCCGCCAAGAGTATGTTCCTGATGATCTTTTATTATATTGTAGTTCGCATGCCCCTGGCCTGTTTCCTTTCCTATCTGGGATTCGGCCTGAATGGAATTTGGGCTGCAATCCTGGTCAGTCATGTGGCAGCCAGTGCTGCCGCCGGTATGGCTGGAGCGATCTGTTTCAAAAGACGAACAAGTGCAGCCCAAGTCAATTTCTGTCAGGCCACTAACAGAAATTAGACAACGCCGGATGCAAAGCCGCCAGGCGGCCACATTCGGCGTTGTCTTATGGGGGTATTTATCTAATCAACACTTAAAGAACCGATCCAGGCTTCTATCGCCTCCACCAATACGAACTGCTGCCGCAGCACCGCCATACCAGTGGCAGGAATATCCGGTTTATTTTCCTTCTGGGCAATATTTTCTTCCAAATAGGCCAGGAGTGCTGATTTTAACCCATTTTGAAATGTTCCTGTATTCTACCAGCTTTTGAATATCATAAGCACTCATAGGTTCTTTTTTCAGCATCCCTAACACAATTAAATCTATCGTTGCCATGCAATACCGTCCTGTGAACTACCCATTGTCTAAAGCCAATGGGCTTCCTGCTTCATCGACCTCGCTTCTACGCTTCCGCTCCGGTCCGCGCAAAGCCGATGTCCACTGGACATCGTGCGCCCTACGATCTCCACAGGCGTTAATTCGGGCAGTCCCTGCCCTATATATTTCTTTATGCTATTTGTCCTAATCCTTCTGCCAGTATATTTTTTGCTGCATTTATATCCCTCTCATGTTCTGCTCCACATTCCGGACATATCCACCTTCTCACTGACAAATCTTTTATTTCCCGATTCTGATACCCACAATCGGAACATATTTGATTTCTTTTCTCCTCCTACTTATAAATTTTATTGAAACCATATCCCGCTCTTTTTCACTACTCCAAAGTTTGCACGGCCATTTCCAGATACCTGCGGATTGGCAGATGCTGCGGACAGCGTTTTTCACATTTTCCGCATTTGATACAGTCCGAGGGCTTTCCGTGGGTCTGCGTAAGATTCCCAAAGTATGTCATGTCTGCCATACTGTGCTCTTTTCCGAAACGCTTCACATTATTGTAAATCGCAAAATAATCCGGAATAGCAATCTTCTTTGGACAGTCGTCAATACAATAGCGACAGGCTGTACATGGAATGGCAATCGATTTTTTAATAATTCCTGTGGCTTTTTCTACAACTTCCTTTTCCCTTTCATCCAAAGGCCGGAACTGTTCCATATAACTTGTATTGTCCGCCAACTGTTCCTCGCTGTTCATGCCGGAAAGCACCATCATCACATTTTTCGGGCTTGCAGCAAATCGGATTGCCCAGGAAACGACTGACAGCTCCGGATGACAGTCTTCAAACAATTTCTTCGCTTCCTCCGGAATATTCACCAAGCTTCCTCCCTTAATGGGTTCCATAACAATGACCGGTTTCCCATGCTTGACCGCTGTCTCATAACACAAACGGGACTGAACCGCAGCGTCTTCCCAGTCCAGATAGTTTAACTGCAGCTGAACATACTCCATCTCCGGATGTCTGGTGAGGATCTCATCCAGAAGTTCCGCCTTATCATGGAAGGAGAGACCGATATGCTTTACCTTTCCTTTGTCTTTCAATTTTCTGACAAATTCAAATGCATGAAACTCCTCCGCCTGGCGATAGGATGGTTCGCCAAGTCCATGGAGCAAATAATAATCTATATACTCTACTCCCAGACGTTCCAGCTGTGCCTGGAAGAAACCTGACATGTCCCCCGGCTTTTTAATCATAAACAGTGACAGTTTATCTGTAATCGTATAGGCGGACCGGGGATAGCGCTTTGCCACTGCTTCCCGAAACGCCACTTCGCTATTTCCTCCATGATAGGGAGCTGCCGTGTCAAAATATGTGAATCCTTTTTTCAGAAAAGTATCTGCCATCCTCTTTACCGCTTCAACATCTACGCTACTGTAATCATCCGGATCCAGCTGCGGCAGCCGCATCAGTCCAAAACCAAGTTTTTTCATAATCCATCTTCTCCTTCCTGAAATCTATCAGCTTTCTGAAATCTGTCAGCTTTTATCTCGATCCCGCCTCTTGCCATAGCTATGTTCCTCCCTATTATGCCTGCCGACTCTCTGCAAAAATAAAAGTTGTCCGGCGTTTCTTCAAGTACCATTTTCCATCTGCTTTTACATAGTGGTCTGTGTAGCGTACATAGTTTGTAGTGACCACATCTTTCTCATCCACCAGAGTTGCCTCGCAATATGCAATACCTTCCGCTTCCTCTCCAGTATAAGAAGTAAGAGTCTGCTGACCATTGATATGATAGATGTCTTTACTAATCGTGGATCCGAAATCTTTTCAGCCCTTCTTCTACCGCTTTATCTTCCGGATCATGGGTTCCTTTCCCTGTATCCAGGCTGCGTATCACAGACATCTCCGCATCCGTCAGGCTGAAATCAAACACATCTATATTCCCATTAATATGTTCTTGTGTCGTGGCTTTGGGAAGCGCCACAACTCCTTCCTGGATGTGCCAGCGAAGAATGATCTGTCCTGCATCTTTCCCGTATTTTTCTGCAATAAGATTTAGAAGGGAGAACTCTGATGGTCGGCGGTGGATCGCCTAATGCTCTCAGAGCTGTCCAGCAGCGTGTCATTCAAAATGTCCATGTAAACTATTTTAACAGTCCGGATCATGACAATACTCTGACCAACGTAGCCGCGCATAAAGGAGTCTGCCTGTCCCCTGGCTTTTTAAATGACCATTCCGGTCAGTTTGCATGGATTCCCTTCGATTGTGAAGAAAACTTTCCTTGTGTCCTCTGTACCCACAGCGGCGATGAAAGAACGGAAGTCATGGACTTTGTAAAAACATTGCAGGAGCTCTACGCCAAACAGGAAGGACAGCTTCTTTAGATTTTTACAGGCTTCTTGCTGTGCCTGCAGATGCGCATTTTTTTCGTCTCACTGATGGATTATGTCAGCAGCTTTTATATTGCGTCATATTCAGTGCGTTATTGTGATACAGAACACTTGGTGTCCCCCCAATTTTCCGGATGGTTCCGATAAGCTCCAAATATACCAAATATCAGAAAATCTATGACACACCTGTATAGCAGGTGATTTTATTTTCTCTGCATTACAATAAGACTCGCAGGATAGAGTTAAATGACTCTGAACTGCGAGTTTTTTATACGCACTCTCCTATTGACAAATTTTATTCTGCAGCATATAATAACATTGTTATATTACACTGTTATATGGAGGATATTATGGACGAAAAATCATCTGCC
>DVIT01000021.1 GCA_018711005.1 Candidatus Scybalocola faecigallinarum
AGAAGTAAGACCCCTTGAAGACGACGAGGTAGATAGGGCAGAGGTGGAAGCATAGTAATATGTGGAGCTGACTGTTACTAATCGGTCGAGGGCTTGACCTTGATTTCTTTAGAGATGTGTGGTAAGATGTAAGAGTATCTGGATATGCAGTTTTGAAGGTACATTGTGGCCTAGTGGCTCAGTTGGTTAGAGCGCCGCCCTGTCACGGCGGAGGTCGAGGGTTCGAGTCCCTTCTGGGTCGTTGTCAAACACTTCGGTGTGAGATATATACTATGGGGTCTTAGCTCAGCTGGGAGAGCATCTGCCTTACAAGCAGAGGGTCATAGGTTCGAGCCCTATAGGCCCCATATAATGCCGATGTGGCTCAATTGGCAGAGCAGCTGATTTGTAATCAGCAGGTTATCGGTTCGAGTCCGATCATCGGCTTGGTCAATCAATTTGACATATTATCAAAATTTCATTTGGGCGGATTCCCGAGCGGCCAATGGGGGCAGACTGTAAATCTGTTGTCGACGACTTCGAAGGTTCGAATCCTTCTCCGCCCACTAAGATAGCAAAGCTGTCTTTTGTAAATTGAATATCGCGGGGTGGAGCAGTTCGGTAGCTCGTCGGGCTCATAACCCGAAGGTCGTAGGTTCAAATCCTGCCCCCGCAACTCATCAGATTTTATCTGATCAATGCCCAGATAGCTCAGTCGGTAGAGCAAGGGACTGAAAATCCCTGTGTCGCTGGTTCGATTCCGGCTCTGGGCACTAATATTAAATTGAAAAATTTAATATTGTGGGATATTAGCTCAGTTGGTAGAGCACCAGACTTTTAATCTGGGTGTCCGGGGTTCGAACCCCCGATGTCTCATCGTCAGCCGTTAAGCAAATGCTTAACGGTTTTTTTGTCGTGTATCCGGAAAACAGGGCAAAGCTTAAACCAGAAAAAACTTAAAAAAAACTTAAATTATGACCCGATGTTTACAATTTTTTTACATTTCTATGATATAATATTCATTATTCGTTTATGATTATTCAGGTTATTTATTTTGAAAATACAAGAAAATCAGGAAATAAAGCAAAAATATACAGGAGAGAATATCATGGAAGTAAATAAATATGCATTGGATACGCATACAAAGTACGCGCTGAATGCGAACACATTAAAACTGATCGCTGCCCTGGCCATGTTTTTTGATCATTTTGCAGCTGTGTTTTTTCCGCATGATACTTTGTGGGGAGTTTTGCTGCGCATTCCGGGACGGATTTCAGCACCGATCATGTGTTACATGATTGCAGAGGGCTATCACCACACATCAAATCTGAAACGTTACATTATCCGGCTGCTTATATGTGCTGTTGTTTCTCATATTCCTTACAATTTGTGTTTTGATTATTCTTTTTTTCAGGCCACAAGCGTTATTTGGGGGTTAGCTATGGGGTTAACCGCCCTGGCTATTGTTAAGATGGAAGATTGGAATATTCTTCTTCGCATTTTGGGCCTGGGGATATGCTGTGTATTATCAATTACAGCAAATTGGAATTATATTGCGGTTTTGTGGATCGTTGCTTTTGGTGTGTTTTATGGCAACTTCCGCGGGCAGATGATAAGCTTTAGTGTGATCGGCATATTTCTTTTAATCCTTCCATCGGTGACAAATTTAGGTTTCATAGACTATTCCTCTCCCGGCTGGAATTGGTATCAGCTTGGAATTTTCCTTGCAATTCCCTTCCTGATTTTATATAATGGTAGGCGCGGAAAGAAGTCTAAGTTTATGACACGATTTTTCTATGTCTTCTATCCGCTTCACCTGTTGTTTATATATGTGTTAAGACTGTGCGCAGACAGTTTGATAGGATAGATTTTAATGAAAAGAAAAAAGAAAGGTATATACATATTTATTATCACGCTGATTTTTGTGATATTTTTGGGCGTCATTGCAGCTGTTTTGCTATTTAGGGGAAGTCTGGGAAATATATTCCAGCCGGAATCTTTATGGGATGAAGACACAGAGCAGTCCACAGGAGACATACCGGAAATCGAAGATACAGAGTCCGAGACGGTGGACACTGCCCTTCCGGAAAGTGAAAGCACAGCATCAGAAAGCGAAACGCAGGC
This sequence comes from Candidatus Scybalocola faecigallinarum, assembly GCA_018711005.1. Taxonomy (GTDB): domain Bacteria; phylum Bacillota; class Clostridia; order Lachnospirales; family Lachnospiraceae; genus Catenibacillus; species Catenibacillus faecigallinarum. The sequence continues at coordinate 2,104 of DVIT01000021.1, forward strand.
ATCCACGGAAGCAGAAACTGAAACAGAGACGCTTCAATATGTAAACTATTTGGAGGAAAGTGGTGTTTTGGAGCTTCCGGTTTCCGGAGCAAGCGGCTATGCTGCCATAAAGCTGAACCTTAGAGAAAAACCGGATACAAACTCAGCCCTTATTAAGGAGCTGGCACCGGGAACCGGTTTTACCATTCTCAGCGAAGAAGGTGACTGGTGGAATGTGGAGGCAGATGGCACAACCGGATGGGTATATCATAAATATTGTATGATCAATCTTCCGGATGTTGTTCCATCTATTGTGTATGACGATACAAATTCCTATGCGTCCATATTTCGTTCTTCGGGCAAAGATATTCCGGAGATTACGGGACAACAGCTGTATAATGTTTATACTTATAATGAACGTCTTGGTTATGACGAATATATTATGCCTGTTTTATACGGGATGGCAAAAAAAATATGTGCCGCCCAGCAGAAGGCATTGTCCGAAGGCAATACACTGGTTATTTACGAAACGTACCGGCCCTATGAGGTCCAGAAGCAGGTTGTTACTCAGCTGACGGCCCTGACAAAGACAGACGAGCAGGTCAATGCGGGGATCAATACAGAGCCATGGTCCATGGAATGGTTTATTAATACTAATGTCTCTAATCATCAGAAAGGCTATGCCATGGACGTATCTCTGGCAAAGGTTGATGCACGGGAGGTAAAAATGTCCGGAATCTACGGCTACGAAGATGTGACAGAGTATACCTTGCATACGATGCCCACAGCCATGCATGAGCTGAGCAATGCTGCTGTAAGCATGAGTCAGCCGGTGTCCTCTAAAGATGCTGAGGCATGGAAATCCGTTGAACCTGCGGAAACGATGAATACAGAAGCGCTGCTGCTCCGCCAGTATTGTACAGATGCAGGATTGACACCACTAGCGTCAGAATGGTGGCATTTTAATGATCTGGATTGTGCCGGGGATATTGACGGACAAAATCCGGCCGGACAATTTTATATTGAATCTTGCTACAGCCGTGTGGCTCAATAGCTACAGGCAGCCATATACTCAGGGAATCCTTTTTTGCAGGATTCCCTTTTTCGTGCTATAATTTCCATATGATGTTCAGGGGAACATGCCAGAAATTTTAGAAAACATCTTTGGAGGAATTATTTATGGAATTTAAAGTATCATTTATCGGAACCGGAAATATGGGCGGCGCGCTGCTCCATGCGGCATGCCGTACGATTGATCCTAAAAGGATCCACATTACGGATCATCAGCTTCAAAAAGCCCGGGAGCAGGCAGAGGCTTTGGGGTGCTGCTGTGAAACATCCAATATCGATGCTGTTTTACAGGGAAATTATATATTTCTATGTGTCAAACCCCAGGTCATGGGCAGTGTATTGGAAGAAATCGCACCGGTATTAAAAAGCTGCCTTGAACAGGGAGAAAGAAAAGTCATCGTGTCTATTGCAGCGGGACTTCAGACGGCATATCTTAAGGAAAAGCTGGCATCCTGCGGCAGCCGTCTGCAGGTGATCCGCGTTATGCCAAATACACCGGCGGCCATTGGCAAAGGGATGCTTGCTGTTGCTGCCGGTCCGGAAGTGGATGAGGAAAATATCCAGGCAGTCATGGAGATCCTGGCAGATGCAGGACGGGTAGAACGTCTTTCTGAAAATCTCATGGATCAGTTTACCGTTGTCAGCGGTTGCTCTCCGGCATTTGTCTATATGTTTATTGAAGCTTTAGCCGATGGCGGTGTAATGACCGGGCTGCCAAGAAGCCAGGCCTTGACGTATGCGGCACAGACCGTGCTTGGAGCCGCTGCCATGGTCCTTGAGACCGGTAGACATCCGGGCGAATTAAAGGACGCCGTATGCTCTCCCGCCGGTTCCACCATTGCAGGTGTGGCAAAGCTGGAAGAAAAGGGCTTCCGGTCTGCAGCCATCCAGGCGGTTAAAGCCGGATATGATAAAAATGTGGAACTGGGAAAGGTAAAGTAAGGCGAAAAGATCGGCGCCGGTATTGCCGGTGCATTGGCTCTTGGAATTTTAGGTGCAGCAGGTTATGACGGACTGGCTGCCGTACAATCTGCCAGTGCTTTGTCCGCCATCAAAAATCTGTATTTGCTGGCGCCCATCCCGTTCCTTATCCTGATCCCGATCTTTTATATGTTCTATAAGCTGGACAAGATTTATCCTCAGGTTATGGCAGATCTGGAAAAACGGGAAAAAGAAGGAAAATGACAGAAGGTTTTAACAAATATAATGTAAAATTGGAGGAAGTATTTATGGAAAGAAATTTTAATTACGATGATGTACCTGTTGTAGAAACACAATCCGGACTTCTCAAAGGCTACAGCATGGATCATGTGTATATTTTTAAAGGAATCCCCTATGCTCAGGCGAAGCGCTTCCATATGCCGGAGCCGGTGACTCCATGGGAAGGCGTCAGAGATGCAACCTCCTATGGATTTGTCTGCCACCTGCTGAATCAGGAGACGCCTAACGGAGAGCTTTTAGTTCCTCACAGATACTGGCCTCAGAGCGAGCATTGTCAGAACCTGAACATATGGACAAAATCTCTTGAAAAAGGCGTTAAACGGCCGGTGATCATCTGGCTTCATGGCGGCGGATATACGGCAGGCTCATCCATCGAGCAGGTGGCTTATGATGGCTATAATATGTGCGACGAGGCTGATCTTGTAGTTGTATCTGTCAATCACCGTCTGAATATTTTAGGCTATCTGGATCTGTCTGCTTACGGGGAAGAATATGCCAATTCAGCCAATGCCGGACATGCAGACCTGGTGGCAGCCCTTCAGTGGGTTCATGATAATATTGAGGCCTTTGGCGGTGACCCGGATAATGTGACAATTTTTGGCCAGTCCGGCGGCGGCATGAAGGTAACGGACCTGATGCAGATCCCGGCAGCGGATGGCCTGTTCCAAAAAGGTTTTGTGATGAGCGGTGTAACAAAACCGGGATTTATGCCGCCCCAAAAAGGTGATGGACATACGATCGTGGAAGCTTTGTTACAGGAACTTGGCCTGGAAGCCGGAAATGCCCGGCTGCTGGAAAATGTTCCGTATTATGAACTGGCCCAGGCGTATAACAAAATCAGCCCCGCACTGGCAATGCAGGGAATTTATGTAGGCGGAGGACCAAAGATCAATGATTATTATATGGGAAATCCATTGGAAATCGGATTCAGAGATCATGCCTATGAGATCCCTCTTTTAGTAGGTTCCGTATTCGGCGAGTTTTCATTCCGTCCCCAGAATTTTGATAAAGCCAGCCTGACTGACGAAGAAGCACTGGCATTGGTAGAGCAGGCCTATAAAGGCCATGGCAAGGAGATCATGGAGAAATTCGCGGCTGCTTATCCGGATAAATACAGTGTGGATGCCATGAATATTGACCGGGTAATGCGGGGGGCATCAAAGGCGTTGACGGCGCTTCATGCCAAAGGACATAAGGCTCCGGTCTGGCTTTATAATTTCACGTTGGAATTTCCATATCAGCATGGAAAGATCGCATGGCACTGCGCGGATATTCCATTTGTTTTTAATAATACGGATAAAGTGGAAATCTGCAATATTCCCGGCGTTTCACAGAAGCTGGAAAAACAGATTTTTGGCGCTGTAGCTGCATTTGCTGAAAAGGGTGATCCTAATCATGAAGGCCTGCCCCAGTGGACACCGGTTACGGAAACGGACGAGCCTACCATGATTTTTGACCGTACATGCCAGGTACGTCATAATTATGACGATGATCTGCTCCAATACATGGACGAGGTTTTACCGCCGTTTTCTATGGCCGATCTGTTTGGACAGGATGTACAGCACTAACCTGCTATAATATAACGATTCAGCCAGGCCCGGGCAGTCAATGCACAGGCCTGGCTGAATTGTTTTGAATAGCTGCCAAAAGATAAGTTTGTTCTCCTGAAATGCTTTACAAAATCTTGCTGCGAATTTATAATTTGTATATAAGTTCTCTGTGGCCGCTGCCCGGATTCCGGATCGGGCCACAGAAAAAAAGCAAATTTAAGAAAGGGAGACAGGGGAGAATATGTTTTGCAGAAATTGTGGAAAATCCATTGATGACAGCAGCCAGTTTTGTCCGTATTGTGGGACAATGGTAAAATCAGCCGCTGCGTCGCAGCCAGCGGTGAAACCGGAAGAAGATCATGAAGAAAAGGATACTTATGATGCCATTGAAGATTACGATGCCGCAGAGGCAACAGTTGTTTTAAGCGAGAGCAATAAGCCTAAGTTTCATAAGATTGAAAATCCAAGGGAGCATGGCGGTCCGCACTATAATACCAATCCTCAAAATAATTTTGACGGAGGCAGCAGCGCCAGCCAGACGCCGGAGACTGAGTCCCAGGTCAGATTTGGCCAGCAGACAGATAACAGTCCGTCCGGCGGTCAGTCAAACGGTTATGGTCAGCCAAACAGCTACAGTCAGCCGAACGCCTATGATCAGCGAAACAGTTACGGTCAGCAGGCAGGCTATGGTCAGCAAGGCGGTTATGGTCAGCAGGCAGGTTATGGTCAGCAGACCGGCTACGGCCAGCAGGCAGGTTATGGCCAGCAAGGCGGCTACGGTCAGCAAGGTGGCTATGGTCAGCAGGCAGGTTATGGCCAGCAAGGCGGTTACAGCCAACAGGCAGGCTATGGCCAAAATAATACTTATACAGTAAAGACAAAACAGCCTAAGGAGAAAAAGGTCCGGGAAAAGAAGAAAATGAGTAAAGGAATGGTCATCGGACTTTCTGTAGGCGGCGGTGTGGCAGTTGTGGCGATTATTGCAGTTGTAGTTATTTTGCTGCTGACACGGACTCCGGGATATGAAAAGCCGGTGAAGGATCTGATCAGTGCAATCAATAACAGGGATGTTATGGCTATCTTAGATACCGTGCCGCTGGAAGAAGCTGTAGACAGCAGTGATGCGATGAGCGTTCTGGGAATGGATTATGATTCCATTATGTCTATGTATGAGGAATTGATGCAATCTCAGTTGGAAGCAACCTTTTCCGGAGAATTAGGAGATGATTTTTCTCTCAGCTACAAAGTTTACGGAACAGAGGAGATGACAGCATCTGAAATTTCAGATCTCAACAGTCAGTATACTGCTCAGTTTGCAACACCGGATGATTTTATTGATGATGCCATGCGGATTGATTTTGACCTCATCGTGGATTCTGAAGACGGCAGCGATGTAGAGTCTGTTTTACTGACTCTGGTTCAGGTTGACGGAGACTGGTATATTGATCTGTTTTCACTGGATTAATAAATAAACCCGGACTCATTGACCCTGGCATCATATAAAAAGAGTAATAAAACCCGCTGTGACGCAGGCGATTTTGCGTTACAGCGGGTTTCTTTATTCTTTTCCCCGCCATGATCGCGTGAGCGGAGATTTGCCGGGCAGATCCCATTAAGATCAGGATGGGAGACCTGTATCAGCAGTGGTGAGTTTTTTGATCCATTTATAGCTTGTGAAGCGGATAAAGGTTGGCAGACCTTTAAAGATCTGGTCGGACTGGATACATAAAACAACCAGCTCTACAGGGAGCTTCCACCAGAAGGCGGCCATAAAGGACAGAGGCATAACAATGGCCCATGTACTAATCATATTCATGGCCATGTTGAACTTGGCGTCGCCGCCGCCCTGGATAATACCGTAGCTGACCGGCATCTGATAGGACATGCCCACCATGACCACACTCATAATGGAGATCAGGTTAATGGCAAGACGGGTAGCCTCGTCGGACAGATTGTATATGGACAGCAGCGGATAGCGCAGCAAAAACAGGATAATGCCAAGGACAAGGCCGATGAGCACATTAATGACTGACAAGGTCCGGCCGTCGGATTTGATCCGCTCCATGTCGCCCCGGCCGATGGCGTTGCCGATCATAACGCTGCTTGTGGAGGACATGGCAATAACGATCACCTTTAAATACTGATAAAAGGTTGTGGCTACAGAGTTGGCGGCAATAGCGTCAGCAGACAGGTGCCCCAGGATAGCGGTCTGCATGGGAACGGATACGCCCCATAAGACCTGTGACAGCATGACCGGCACGGTGACTTTGGTATAGTCTTTGCGCAGCCGGGGGCTGATCTTAAACAGACCGCCGGAAAACAGCCGAAGCTTTTTATCTGCTTTGATCATATATATGACAACAATGGCAAATTCCAGGATACGGGCAACCAGTGTTCCCACAGCTGCCCCCCGCACGCCCATTTCCGGAAATCCAAACCGGCCGAAGATCAGGGTGTAGTTAATGGCTACATTAACAACGAGGGATACAACAGAGGTATAAAAGGAAATCTTTACAGTACCTACGCTGCGCAGGGCTGCCATAAGGATATTGGTGATAATAAATAAAATAAACGTCCACTGGATCAGAGAAAGATAGCTCAGACCTTCTTCAATGATCTGCTCATCTGTTGTAAAAAGCATAAGGAGCGGACGGGGAATGAACAGGCATAAGGCGATGATAATGACGCTGCATATAAGTCCAAGCTTCAGGGCGATGCCGGTCAGGGTGCGTATGGGTTCGATCCTCTGCTCGCCCCAGTATTGGGAGGCAAGGACGACAAGGGAATTGCCGATGGCCAGAGCAACCTGCTGGACCATGAAAAAGATCTGGTTTACTGTGGCTGCGCCGGAAAGGGCGTTTTGGTCGTATCCGCCCAGCATAATATTGTCAGCCATATTTACGCTGTAGGCCACGAGATTTTGAAGCGCTACAACGATCATCATGCTGAACAGGGTTTTATAAAAGCCCCGGTCTTTTGTAAAAAAGCTGGCCTTGGATGTGGACTTTTCCATAATTTAAAGCTCCTTTTGTATTCGTCTTTTGTAATGGTCCTGCTGACCTTTACCTATGTTAGCACTTTTAAAATTAAAGTGCAATGCGCAGATGGGAGAAATCAACAGATAGAATCGATGATCAGACTTAAAATTGCCGTCGCCATGTTTTTGTGACATTTGCCATGTTGACAGATTTGGGATGTTGAAAATGTTCTCTGTTTGTATCTGTCGAAACTGGCATAAATCGTGGGAAAATGGACTATACTATATCTAGTGTTGCATTTTGAGAAAAAACTATATTTTGTATATTTTTCTTGTGGATTTTTAGATACTCTGGTGATATAATTGAACGCGGACAAAAACGAAAGTATAAATATAGATTTTGAAGGAGCGTTTGTGGGATGAAAATTATCAAAAGAGACGGGCGGGAAGTGGATTATGACCGCAGCAAGATCGTAACAGCAATCAGTAAGGCTAACAGGGATGTGACAGAGGATGAGATGATCAGTGATTCCGGAATTGAAGAAATCGCGGATTACATTGAAAGCCGCAACCGGAAGCGCATGCTTGTGGAAGATATTCAGGATATTATCGAGCAGAAGCTTATGGCGGAAGGGAAGTTCTCTTTGGCAAAGGCGTATATTATCTACCGCTATGAGCGGGAGCTTGTACGTAAGGCCAACACTACGGATGAATCTATTTTAAGCCTGATCAAAAACAGCAACAAAGACGTTATGGAGGAAAATTCCAATAAAAATGCCATTGTGGCTTCCACTCAGAGAGATCTTATCGCCGGCGAGGTATCTAAGGACCTGACCAAGCGTATCCTTCTCCCGGAGAAAATTTCCAAGGCACATGAGGAAGGGGTTCTTCATTTTCACGATGCGGATTATTTCCTTCAGCCCATCTTTAACTGCTGCCTGATCAATATTGGGGATATGCTGGACAATGGAACGGTGATGAACGGAAAGCTGATCGAAAGCCCTAAAAGCTTTCAGGTGGCATGTACAGTGATGACCCAGATCATCGCCGCTGTGGCCAGCAGCCAGTATGGCGGACAGTCTGTGGATGTGCGCCATTTAGGCAAATATTTGAGAAAAAGCTATAATAAATATAAAAAGTCTATTAAAGACGAGTTTGGCGATACTTTAAGCCATGAAGTGGAAGAACGCATGATCCAGATGCGCCTTAAGGACGAGTTAAAGTCCGGCGTCCAGACGATCCAGTATCAGATTAATACGCTGATGACAACCAATGGACAGTCTCCGTTTGTAACATTGTTTTTAAATCTGGATCCTAATGATGAATATGTTAAGGAAAACGCCATGATCATCGAGGAGATCTTAAGACAGCGTCTGGAAGGCATTAAAAATGAAAAGGGCGTTTATGTAACACCGGCATTTCCAAAGCTGATCTATGTGCTTGATGAGCATAACTGCTTAAAAGGCGGAAAGTACGATTACATTACAAAGCTTGCCGTGCGCTGCTCTGCAAAGCGCCTGTATCCGGATTATATTTCTGCCAAAAAGATGCGGGAAAATTATGAAGGCAATGTATTCAGCTGCATGGGCTGCCGCAGCTTTCTCACACCGTGGAAGGATGAAAACGGCAATTATAAGTTTGAAGGACGTTTTAACCAGGGCGTTGTCAGCCTGAACCTGCCTCAGATCGGTATTTTAGCTAAGGGTGATGAAGAAAAGTTCTGGAAGCTGATGGACGAACGGTTAGAGCTGTGCTATGAGGCGCTTATGTGCCGGCACGAGGCGCTGGAAGGTACCTTATCCGATGTGAGTCCTATTCACTGGCAGTACGGCGCTATTGCACGGCTGAAAAAGGGCGAGCCGATTGATAAGCTGCTTCATAACGGATATTCCACCATTTCCCTGGGGTATATCGGACTTTATGAAGTGACTAAGCTGATGAAAGGCGTCAGCCATACCGATCCGGAAGGCATGGAATTTGCCCTGAAGGTGATGAACCACATGAGAGCGGCTACAGATAAGTGGAAGGCTGAGACAGGGATCCATTTCGGTCTTTACGGAACCCCGGCAGAATCTCTGTGCTACCGTTTTGCACGGATCGATCTGGAGCGCTTTGGCGTGATCAAGGATATCACAGACAAAGGCTATTATACCAACTCCTATCATGTGGATGTGCGTGAAAAGATCGACGCATTCAGCAAGTTTACCTTTGAAAGCCAGTTCCAGAAGATTTCCTCCGGCGGCGCCATCTCTTACGTGGAGATCCCCAATATGCGCCATAACCTGGAAGCCCTGGAAGAACTGGTGAAGTTTATTTATGATAATATCCAGTATGCAGAGTTTAATACCAAGTCCGATTACTGCCATGTGTGCGGCTATGACGGCGAGATCATGATCAATGATGATCTGGAGTGGGAGTGCCCTCAGTGCGGAAATAAGGATCATTCCAAGATGAATGTGACCCGCAGAACATGCGGCTATCTTGGCGAAAACTTCTGGAATGTGGGCAAGACCAAGGAGATCAAGAGCCGTGTGCTCCATCTTTGATCCCGGGATTGAGGTTTTTAAATGAATTATGCAGACATAAAGCAGTATGATGTGGCCAACGGCCCCGGCGTTCGTGTATCTTTGTTCGTCAGCGGCTGTACCCATCACTGTAAAAATTGTTTTAACCAGGTGACCTGGGATTTTAATTACGGCAGTCCCTTTACGGAAAAGGAGATTGAGAAAATCCTTGAATATCTTAAACCGGATTATGTAAAAGGACTCACCCTTCTTGGCGGCGAGCCTATGGAACATACCAACCAGCAGGGGCTCCTTCCCCTGCTGCGCAGGATCCGTGAAGTGTATCCGGATAAAGATGTGTGGTGCTTTACCGGTTACGATTTTGATAAGGATGTAAAAGGACGTATGCTTTTAACATGGCCGGAAACCCGGGAATTTCTTTCCTATATTGATGTTTTGGTGGACGGGCCGTTTATTGAAGAACTTAAAAGCGTTGCGTTAAGATTTAAAGGCTCCTCCAACCAGAGGACGATCGATGTGCAGGCATCCCTTAAGGCCGGGGAAACGGTCCTTATGGAAGGCTATCAGGAAAATGCCTGAGACTTTCAGGATGCCCCGGATGACATTTGAATATATGCTTTGACTTATACCTCCGTTTTGGATATGATAGTGCTATAGAAGCAATTTGCAGCGGTCTGTGATCTGTTAAAGGGCCGGATGCGTTTCGTTTTCACAGCAGCCAAAACGGAGGTGTTTTTTATGGCAATGTACAAATGTAATGTATGCGGGTTTATTTATGATGAGGAAAAGGAAGGAAAGCCATTTTCCCAATTAAAGGAGTGTCCGGTGTGCCATCAGCCGGCATCGGCATTTTCCCTTTACGAACCTGTTGGGGAAACCGGAGCCATGCCTCACAAAGATGCGTCTTTAGAGTATGCGTCGGAATATGTGCGCCATGATGCCCAGTGCCGCTACATGGAAGAAATCCATGAAATGGCAGTGACGGGGAAAAGTATCCATGCAGCGATGGGAACCCGCCTGCCCATGCCTGGCTGGGATGATATTCTGATCCTGGGGGCCCAGCTGGATCCCATGCCTTTAGATGAGCATGCGCCGGTAGATACGACAACGGTGATCGGAAAACATGCCGGGAAGCCGTTAGTCCTGGAAAATCCGGTGTACATATCCCATATGTCTTTCGGCGCTTTGTCCCGGGAGGCAAAGATCTCCCTGGCCAAAGGCAGCGCTATGGCAGGCAGCGCCATGTGCTCCGGTGAGGGCGGCATTTTGCCGGAGGAAATGGCAGCAGCGGACAAGTATATTTTTGAGTATGTAGGCAATCTGTACAGTGTCAATCCGGAAAATCTCCAGGCCGCCGATGCAATCGAGATTAAGATCGGACAGGGGACAAAGCCGGGGATGGGGGGACATCTTCCGGCAGAAAAGGTAACGCCGGAGATCAGCAGGATCCGCAATAAGCCTATGGGAAAGGATATTATAGCGCCGTCCCGGTTCCCGGGGATCGATACAAAAGATGACTTAAAAGCCCTGGTATACCAGCTGCGCATGGCCTCCCAGGGGCGTCCCATCGGCATTAAGATCGCAGCAGGACATGTGGAAAGAGATCTGGCATTTTGCGCATACGCAGAACCGGATTTTATTACTATTGACGGCCGGGGCGGGGCCACAGGTTCGTCCCCCTTATTCCTTCGGGATGCGTCCAGCCTTCCCACCATTTATGCTCTGTACCGGGCCAGAAAGTATCTGGACAGTATCGGATCAGACATTAGCCTGGTGATCACCGGAGGCCTTCGGGTATCGTCAGACTTTGCCAAAGCGATTGCCATGGGCGCGGATGCCATTGCCGTTGCTTCTGCCCCGCTGATGGCTATGGCCTGCCAGCAGTACCGGATCTGCGGCACAGGCATGTGTCCCGTAGGTGTGGCCACACAGGATCCGGACCTTCGCGTGCGGCTAAAGGAAGATGCGGCAGCACAGCGCGTGGCGAACTATCTGAACGTGTCTTTGGAGGAGCTTCGGATGTTTGCCCGGATCACCGGCCATGAAAAGCTCCATGATTTAAGTGTGGACGATCTGTGTACCACCAGCAGGGAGATCAGCGAGTTTACAAATATATGTCATGCGTGACAAGCCTTCCTGACATGTGTTATTATAAGAAGGCATGCCCATTTGTCGGGCAACGCATAAAATAAGTCATTAAGGAGAGATACACTGTCATGGAAAAAATACGCATTAAATATTTTTATAATGATATTGAGAAGCTTCAGTACATTGACGGAAAGTCCGACTGGATCGATCTGCGGGCGGCCGAGGATGTGGAAATGAAGGCCGGAGAATTTCGCCTGATCCCTCTTGGGATCGCCATGGAGCTTCCAAAAGGCTATGAAGCCCATGTGATCCCCCGTTCCAGTACATTTAAAAATTTCGGCATTATCCAGACAAACAGTATGGGGCTCATCGACGAGTCTTACTGCGGGGATAATGACCAGTGGTTTATGCCTGCGCTGGCTATGCGGGATACAAAGATCTGCAAAAATGACCGTATCTGCCAGTTCCGCATTATGAAGCATCAGCCGGTGCTGGAGTTTGAGGCCGTAGATGTTTTGGGCCATGGCGACAGAGGCGGCTTTGGTTCCACCGGAAAGCAGTGATCTGGCATTTTTCACAGGTCTGCGCAGGATATGTGCAGACCTGTGGGAATAGTAACCTGCTGAATAAAATTTTTTAAAAAATTAAAAAAATTGCTTGCAATTTTAAAAAATATGTTATATAATAGCTTTCGTACTCGGGAAGTGAGTTCAGAAAAATTCAAGATGCGCTTCTAGCTCAGTTGGTAGAGCACCTGACTCTTAATCAGGGTGTCCAGGGTTCGAGCCCCTGGAGGCGCACTCAGAAGCACTGTTTTTGCAGACGGTAGGAGCTGTGGGGACGGTGCTTTTTTTGCATCGTCAACGCTCATGCCGCATGGCACGAGGCATTGCATTGTCGTGCGTGAAACCTTGCGGATTATTCTGACATGAGGTGAAAAAAGTGAATGACCTTCAAATCGAATATTTTTTGTCTGTAGCAAAGCACTTAAGCTTTACAAAAGCCGCCAGAGAGCTGTTTGTGTCCCAGCCGGCGATCAGCCGTCAGATTTCTGCTATGGAGGAGGAGCTGGGATACACGTTGTTTGAAAGAACAAATAAGTCTGTAAAGCTGACGGAAACCGGGGAAATGTTTTTCCATTTTTTTACGGATTATAAAAATGAGCTGAATAATATTAAGGTTCATGCCCAGCTGATCAGTGAAAGCCGCCAGCGAGTTCTGAGACTTGGGATTATTGATCATTGGGATATATCCTCATTTTTTATACCGGCCAGGAAAGCTTTTGAAAAGCTTCATGACCAGGTTGGCGTACAGATCTACAGCTATGATGTGGATGAAATGGAATCTGCGCTGAACAGTGATGCTGTAGATATGATCATGACCATTGATCCTATGACTGCGGAGGGGAAAGGGCTGACCAGCTTACAGCTTGGGAAGATCCCCCGTATTTTGCTGTATTCGGCAAAGCATCCATTTAATACAGAAAAAGATAAGATTCAGCCTACAGATTTTTCCGAGGAAACATTTCTGGTAGTCAGTGAAGGCGAACATAATTTTTATGGTCAGGACCTGGTAAAGGGTTTTTGTAAGCCTTATGGTTTTGTGCCAAAGGTTATGAGTGTCAATAGTACAGACTCTATGATGGCAGGGATCCAGTGTCAGATGGGTGTGGCTATTGTGGATGTATGGAGCCGGGAATTAGTTCATCCGGAATATTGTCATGTGACGCTTAATTCCTCCCATGTAGTGATGCTTATATGGAAGACAAAATGGACGGATCCGGTGATCCAGGACTTTGCCCGATGTCTGGAAGACGCTGTGGCCGCCCTTCCGGATTTTAAAGATTAAAAATTCCCCCGAGGATCGGTTGATATGATCATGATCGTTTCTTCGGGGGGATTTTTTGTGTTTTATTCACTTATAATGATTCCAAGCTGGATCTTTTGGGCCAGGATACGCAGCACGGCCTGATCGATCATGTCCTGGCTGATGGTTCCGGCGTTGACTGCATCAATGACTGCAGGGATCTGTGTGGCGTAATCTGTACAGCAGATCATATCGTTTCCGGCTAAAACTGCCTGAACGGCGGCACTTTGGCCGTCGGTATACTGGGTGATGGCTTCCATGGACAGATCGTCGGTCATAATAATTCCGTTAAAACCAAGATCATTTCTTAAAATCGAGTGGACTGCTGAAGATAAAGAGGCAGGGGACTGGGCATCCATACATTCGACAATATTGTGGGAAACAAGGACTGCCGAGGCATTGGCTGCAATACCGGCCTGGAAGGGGATAAAATCACTTTCAGTGAACGTCTCATAGCTGCGTGTATCGCGGGCAATCCCTTCGTGGGTGTCTGTATTGTTTCCGTAGCCGGGGAAATGCTTCAGTACGCTGCCCATTTGTTGGGTATTCATGGCCTCGACAACCGTTGTCACATATTGGGCGGTTTCAGCGGCCGGCTGTCCGAAGCTGCGGGCATAAATAAAATCCTGGGGATCTGTGGATACGTCGCATACCGGCGCCAGATTCAGATTAATGCCCAGATTTTTCAGTAAGATGGACTTATCTAAAGCATCCGACTGTACAAGTTCCAGCCCGCCTTCGGCGTACAGCTCCTGGGGTGACCAGAAAGGATAGGGCCGCAGCTGGGGGTTCAGGCTGACACGATTTACCGTCCCGCCTTCTTCATCGACGGCAATAAACATGGGAACGGATGCGGCATCCTGGCAGCTTTGTATATCAGCGATGACCTGCTCCTGAGTTTTATTTTCAAAATCCCGTGAAAAAAGCACATAGCCTCCCAAATGGTAAGCAGCCGCTTCGCTGGCGGCATCGGCTTCCGGACATCGGGCAAGGAACATCTGGCCAACCTTTTCTTCCAGGGACATGGAGGCCAGCATAGTATTCGCCTGATTTAAAATACTTTCGTCAAAGCCGGTCACCGGGGCCGCCTGGGCCGGCGTATCCGGCTGACTGCTTTCATCGGGAATGCCGGCATCAGTCTCTGAGGCAGAAACAGATGCTTCGGGAACAGAAATATGTTCCTGCGGGGAACGGGTCAGACCGTTATCAATGGCCGGAGTGCAGGCGCAAAGTCCTGCAAAGGCTGAAAGGACCAGTATGGCTGCGGTAATATTTTTATGTTTCACAGTAACACCCCCCTGAAAAGTATATTCAGTATAGTACGATAAGATAAGTGCCGCAAAACTATAAAATTTCATGCAGGCATGAAATTTTATAGTTTTGCCGCTTACTTTCATTGTATCAGATTATGAATTTCATTGGAATAATTTTTGCCGAATTTTATTATAGATATACAGAGGCTATGGGGCTATTCAGCCAGGTCTGGGCATTTTACTGTGCAGACCGTACAAATGGAGGGAATAAGAGATTTATGCTGAATTATTTGTGGATAGCTATGCTGATTTTAGGAGTGATGGTCGGGGCAGTCACCGGACATATGCAGGAAATATCCAATGCTGTAGTTACCTCTGCCCAGGACGCGGTGGATCTTTGCATTACCATGCTGGGAATTATGGCGGTGTGGACCGGAGTGATGAAGATCGCCCAAACGTCCGGGCTGCTGCAAAAGCTTTCCCGGATCCTGGAGCCGGTGATCCGGTTTTTATTTCCAAACCTGCCAAAGGACCATCCGGCGGCCGGGTATATTTCCACAAATTGTGTGGCTAATATTTTAGGTCTGGGATGGGCGGCGACACCGGCCGGACTTAAAGCCATGGAAGAACTGGAAAACCTGGAGGATGAACGGCGGAAAAATCAGCAGGAAAAAGGCCGGGGAAAGAAACTGTCCGGCTGTGTCCGGGAAAAAGGGATTGCCAGCAATGAAATGTGTACGTTTTTAATCTTAAATATTTCATCTTTACAGCTGATCCCGGTGAGTATTATTGCCTACAGAAGCCAGTATGGCAGCGCAAACCCGGCGGCCATTGTAGGGCCGGCCATTTTGGCTACAGCGGTGAGCACCGGGGTGGCAGTTATTTTTTGCAGGATCATGGACCGGAAACAGAGGCGGTGAAGTCCGCTTAGTTTTCTGTGAAAATAGCAGACAGGGACGGTTCACGTGACGGCCCTTCTGTATTTCTTCCTAAATCTGTCCCCTGATTTTTGTCTAAAGCGCTGAAAAAAATAAAAAGAATTGACAAGGCTTTGGGGAGATGTTATATTCTACCTAAAGAAACATCCTACGTCCTACGTAGGGTGAATGGAACAAAACATTTGCACGAGCAAAAAAAGGAGGATTCATAATTTATGGGGAAAAGGTTTATTTCAAGTTTATTAGCAGTGACAATGGCAGCTTCTTTGGCAGCAGGATGTGGTTCGGCGTCCTCAGACGGTAATGGCACAGATACAGCAGGTTCCGGTACGGATACAGCGTCTGCAGGTACAGAGGTTTCCACCGGGGCAGCCCAATCGGATGACAAGTACAGTGAGGAGAACCCGTATCATTTAACATTTGCTTATATTGAGTTTTATCAGCAGGATGATGCGGCACGCACCGCTGTGCAGGATGCTATCAATGATTATATGATCCCCAACTATCATATTGAAGTGGAGCTTCTGCCGATGGAATCGGCAGAATACCAGAGAAAGGCCCAGCTGATGATGTCCGGCGGGGATGCGGTGGATGTGCTGCCTATCCAGGCCACCCTTGCTACAAGCTGGATCAATATGGGCGGGATCTATGATATGACTGAGTTTATGGACACAGAGGAAGGCCAGGCTATTGTAGACGCCCTGGGCGAAGAACTGGCATATGCCGGAAGCATGAACGGTATTTTATATGGCTTCCCGGCCAACAAAGAGTATGTGGAGCTTGGCGGCCTGTGTATGCGGGCAGATATTTGTGATGAGCTTGGTATTACTGAGGAATATGGCCTGGAAAAAGATAAGGATGAGTATGAC
>DVIT01000022.1 GCA_018711005.1 Candidatus Scybalocola faecigallinarum
AATCTCCTTTAGGGCGCACATATAATCCAGGAATCGTTCCCCGGTAAAGCTATCGTAAAGCCCCTGCTGCTGGGGCATAAATCCCAGAAGCCTCCGGAAGGCCTTTCCCATCTTTAAAGCATCCCGGCCATCCCAAAGTACCTGCCCCGAATCCGGCTTCAATACCCCGGTGATGATCTTCATCAGCGTGGACTTTCCGGCGCCATTAGGGCCTAAAAGGCCATAGTACCCGGCTTTAAGGGTAAAAGAAACATCCTCAAGAGCCTTCTTCTCCATCTTATCCGGACGCTTAAAAAGCTTCCCGGACCTTTCCAGCCGGACATAGGTTTTGCTGATCTTTTCTACGCTAAGTTCCATAGGGCTCCTTTCACTGTTATTTCCGTGCCTTCCACGACATAAGGGTATCCCCTTGCGGGGGCTTCTTCACTGAACTGCTGCATATTTTGTTCTTTTAGTCCATAGACTCTAAGAACACATCCTCCACCGGTTCCATGGCATCAAAACGATTGTTCCAGAAATCTTCTTTTTTAATGACTGACAGTTTTGACATGACCATGTCCACCACCATGGGATTGCCATCGGGATCAATGCCATCCATGGGGACTTCCAAAGTGCCGCTGGTCACAAGGAACTCATCGCCAAATTCACCCACAATTCCTAAATACTGACTGCCATAAGCATCCAAAGACTCTGTATAAGGATCTATAGAAAAAATCCTGCCATTGTCAAGGTTAACGCTCATTTTCTTTAATTCCCCTTCGTCATTTCCCATATCAAAGATTAGATGATTATCGTAAATAGGATAAAGCGATCTGATTTCTTCAGCATTAATAGATTCTGCTGACAGAGCATCTATGACCATCCTTTCCTCTCCGGTGGACAGAGACACTTCTTTTAGACTCTCTTTGTCCACATCCAGTAAATAAAGGTATTCTCCGCTGTATTCTTCCAATAACTTGTCCTGTTGCCATGACAGAATCTCTGTTTCGATTCCGTCTGTAATGTTATAATGATAAACCGTATGGATCTGAGACAGATAAGATTCCATCTGATCCTCGCTATCTGTGTTCTCCGCGCGAATCTCTTTCAACACAAGAGTATCCCCATACGCACTTGTCAAAAAGGCTGCATCTCCACCCATTTCTTTTAATGGCTCGATTTTCCCGGAATCTATATGAACACGTACAAGCCACTGTTTATCCTGTTTATATAGAACCATATACAAATTCTGACCGTCACTGGCGATACCACCCTCTGGAGCATTATAGTCTGTAAAAGTCACAAGGGACTGGCGATTTCTTCCATCCAGATCCATACAGTACAGTTCACCAGGGGTATCTTCATAATTGTAACGGCTCATAAATAATGTATCGTCCATGGTAAATAAAAAACAACCTCCAAGAGTGTTGTCGATCCAGCTTGGATCTGATGAGTTGTTATGATCCGCTGAAAGATCCGGCGAAAGAAAGATTCGCTGTCGTGTCACCACATCGGTATAAAGGATATTGCCTGTGTAATCAGTCCGATTCATAATTTCATAACAGCCATAGGGGCTGCATACCATCGGATTATAGAAAAGACCTTTCCAGTTGACGAGCATCTTTAATGCATTATCACCATTCTCTTCACTGTTATTATCTACATCATTATTAAATTTTTCTGTTTCATCTACCTTTGTTTCGCTCTCCATAGATAAGCTCACCGAATCTTCCACAGTGGTTCCGGCTGAACCTTGCGTACATCCTGCCAGAAAGATTAAAGACACCACACATAATACCTTAAAAAAAATGGATACTTTCATAACTTCCTCCATATGCTTTAATTAGAATAGTACAAATGGGGCTATCACGATTTGTGAAACAGCCCCATTATGTATTTAATCATTATTTAAAATAAATATTTTTTTAACTCTACTACTATCCTTGGAAATTAATATGCTTGCCAATCTGTATTTGCATTATAATATTGCCATGTACACATTGTCTTAGCACCATGAGAAGTAAGGTATACCGTGTTTGTATGTGCATATCTTGCATACAACGAAAGTTTAAAAGATCCCACATGCAACCTTGATGCAAATTGATAATCTTGAGGATTATTAGTAGCTGCAGTCAATACATTTGCAGTTGTTCCAATAGCTGATCTGTTCGCATTTAAGGCAAGTGTAGTATTAGCAGCAGGCCTTAAAGAACTTTTTCCTGTACTTTCTCTAAATATGTACCATCTTTGAGAAACGTTTCCTGTATTTGTCCATGTAGATACTTGTGTCCCGCTAACAACTGCTCCAGATGTGTAGCAGTTTAAAATCATGCCATCACCACTACCCCAATTTGTATTTCTTACGGTATAGGGCCCCTCTGCCGCATTTACCGGCAGCACACAAATACTCAGCACGATAGCCAAAGATATAATACCTTTTAACATTCTTTTCATTTTTTTCATCACTTTCTTCCTCCTCGTTTTATAATTTCTGCATTTCTGCAGTAAAATCAAAAACGATAACCATCCATCGGACTCACCCCTTGCTCAATGCTGCCATTTTCAAAATCCGGACGCGAAGGCAACAATCATCCCGCTTTGTACCTGGCAACATCATAAATGGAAAACACTGTTGACTATGAATTTATTATAGCATTTTTCTACTCGTCAAAACCATTTTGACTGTATTCTGTCGTATTCTGGCCCTAAATTGTATTTACCCTCAAATTGAAAAAGGACAGGGAAAATCCTGTCCTTCACACCTTTGTCAGCAACACAACACAGAATACGTTGGGTTATTTGTAAACTTCGATTCAGCAACTTCTTCTTGCGTATTTTCAAATTTTTGAATTTCTAAAAGTTCTTCTAAAATAGATGTCATTTCTTTGTTTTTATCCATATTCTTCTTTCCTCCCCACTTCATTGGTTATTTTTTTATAACACTGATCCTTACAGAAAAAATCCCGTTCGCCGCTGAAATATCTATTGTTCCGCCATTTCCTTCCACCAGTTCACGAACGCTTTTCAGCCCAATTCCATGATTTTTCCCGTCTGCTTTCGTTGTTTCACAGGTTCCATTAATAATCTTTCGCTGTCCCGTATACGGATTTTGCATCTCCATATAAAACATCTTATTTTCCGTCCGGATCGTCAGATGGATCCAGCGGTTGCTGCTTTCAACTTCCCGCGCCGCTTCCATCCCATTATCTAAAAGGTTTCCAAGGATAATACAGATCTGCTCGTCAGGGAAAGGGCAAAACATAGCGTCTGCATCACATTGGAAGCGGAGATGGTATTCCTGAAACATCTTTGACTTATATTCCAGCAAATAATCCATAGCTGAAATCCCAGTATACCTTAGTCTTGTTCCCCGCTGCTTTTCCTCCAGCCGATCCCTTAGATAGACCTGGGCCTGCTCCGTCTCCCCGGCATTCAGATACCCTAAAAGAAGAATGTCCTGCTGAATACTGTCGTGAAGCCATCGGCTCCTTTGCTCCGCCTGCTGAAGAATCGCTTCATACTGATTCTCCAGCAAGGTCATGGCCTGCTCTGACTGAAGTTCCTTTTGCCGCAAGGTATAAACAGAGTGTGTAATTGTCAAGATCACAATCACACAACCGGCCACATTGGCAAAAAGCAGCATGGATATTAAGGTTTCCTGTGTCACGATACGGTATGCAACTGCCTGAGAGTAAAACACCGGATCGATAAAAAGGTTTAAAAGTATGGGAATGATCAGCAAAATATAACTGACTCTATGGTTAAACTCTAAAAATGCTGTTTCTTTTTTGAATCGGGCTAACACAAGGACCAGTATACTCACCCCAACCATTGCCCCAATATGTAACTTATACCATGGCATACCGTTTATAGCCTCTCCATAGGTTCGCGGGCTGATTCTTTGAATAAAGCCAATTACTATAATCACTGTTTGGAAAATTATCGTCAGCATCCACCAATATAAAAGATTCTGGCAGAACATTTTCCAGAAATTCCCTTTAAAAAAGATCACAATAATGATAGTTAGGTAAACTGCCCGTAAGTAATATTCCTCAGTACTATATTTCGCCCAGTACAGATTGCTGGAGGCAAAGGCAGCCGCTCCGGCAACGATGACGCCCAGGATGACCTTTGCCAGAAGGCCGTTCCACCGCAGAGGGTAAGGCCGGGATGCCAGGATGACGCCGCATCCGGTAGTAATAAATGTCATAATCACGCTAATAATCAGTCCTGGACTCATTTTCCTTCCTCCACAAGTCAATCAGCGCTTTTTTTACTTTCGTCTGCTGGGGCCTGCTCAGTTCGATCTTCTCATCGTCCCGCATCACCGCCCATGGGCCTTCGATCTCCATAATATGCCTTAAGTTTACAGCATAACCTTTGTTCACCGCCATAAACACCGGGGAATCCAAAAGCTTTAAAGCCAGCTTCATGGGTCTTCGATCCCTGTAAATCCCGTGAGCCGTATGGAAGTAAGTATACTTTCCGTCAACATGAAGATAATAAATATGATCGTGATTGAGCTTTATCACACTTTTGGGAGATTCAATGACATAAAACCGGTATTCCCGTTTTTTCATATTTTGAAGAAGTCCTTCAAGAGCCTTAGGCAAATCCCGTGTTAAAGACTCTTTCACAATGTACCGCCATGTGTTGTATTCATAACATTGAATGGAATACTGCATATGGGCAGTCACAAAAATAATATAGGGATCCAGATACGTTTCCCGGATATGCTGGGCCAAGGCCATGCCGTCCATGGAAGGCATCTGAATATCCAAAAGATAAATGTCAAAATACATTCCATTATCCACATCCATAACCAGCTCCCGGGGATATTGGTATTGATAAACTTCAAAATCTTCTTCCCGGTCTTTAAAAAATTCTTCGGCGATACGAGCTACCTGTTGAGTAAACTGTGGTTCATCATCTGCCACCGCAATCCGGATTTTTAAGGGCAGCTCCGGTTCCAGGTCGCCCCTTTCAGCTCTTTTAGCAGCTTCATCTCTAAACGTTTCCACCTTCTCCTCCTTCCTTAAACATACGATCGCCCTATCGGCTTGTCTGTCATAACCATCCCTTTTTTATTATACATAAATTTATGGTCCGCGCCCTTTTTGACTGTATTCTGTCGTTTTTTGACCACATTCTATATAATGAAATAAGCGGCAAAAGGTTCGGCCGAAACCATGCAAAAAATATATGCCATGTGGAGATTCCAGATCCGGTCATTCCACATGGCATCATTATATTTGTTCAGTTTGCCGGATTGTTACTTAATTTTCTCCCATAACAACCATACATTCTTTTTCATAAAAGGCTATCCCGTATTTCAGGATTTTCCCTGCGGGAATGCCTCGCAAAACCGGTTAATCCTGGTCATATCGCCATAGGTGGTTTCCTGAAACCAATCCTTTACCAGGTCAATAAACAGTTCTTTGACCTCCCGGTTGGGAAGGGCCAGACGCATCTGTTTTCCGGGAAGCCGTTCCCGCCGGGTCAAATAGCCGGTAGAATACAGTACGCTCCAAATATTATCAATAGAATCCTCAATATCCCGGTAAGTCAGTTCCTGCCGGATGGTTTTGACAATCGTCCCGCCATTGATCAGCTGCTCAATCTCATCCCGGGTTGTCTGATCCGCCCGCTTAAGCAAACGCCGGATAATACCATTACCGCTTGTATTTGCCCAATAATTTTCCGGCTCAGCATCTCTATCCCACATCAAAACGTCACAATAATTGATCACATCCCAGGGACAATAAACATGAACTTTACCAAAAAGATAGCCATTATACCAATCCCGGATCACAGGTTTATACGCGGTCAGGTCATAAAATGACAGCAGCCCGTCCACATTCTCATCAATAAAGCCGAAATATTCATCATACCGAACATCTGAAATGCCTTATCCAAAGGAACATCGTACTCGTCAATCAGCAGGATTACTTTTTCACCATAGTGTTTATGCAAAAGCTCAGATAATGTTCTCAGACTGTCAATAAGGATACTGTCCTTCATGGTAAACATACCGTCCCTGATCACACTAATTCCCTGATACAAAGCTTTATCATCCGGACTAAGGCGCTCACTCTCCAAAAGGAAGCTAAACCTGCGGGCTTCATTTCCTATCACCCGTCTCAGTGCCATTGAAGCCGTCTGAAAATCCGGGCCATCCACGTTTTTCAGGCTGATAGAGATTACCGGAAATCGTCCCATATATTCCTGGCACAATTTTTTCTCCTGTGTGATTTTTAAGCCGTCAAACAGTGCTTTATCACTGCCGATTTCAAAAAAGCACTTTAGCATGCTCATATTCAAAGACTTTCCAAACCGTCTGGGACGGGTAAACAGGTTGACCTCCCCCCAGTTCTGCAAAAGCTCCGCAATAAACATGGTTTTATCCACATAATAAAAATCATTTGACCGGATTTTTTCAAATCCGTCAATTCCAATCGGAAGCTTTTTATTCTGCACCTTCTCCACCATCCTTTACAGCCAGCTCCCACAGCAAAGGCTCAAAGCTTACCCCGTCTGTTGAGGGGATTTCCATTTGTGCCGACAGACGGATGGCCTTGGCCACAAAATCCGCCGCCTTTTTCACTGACACATCCAGAGAAACGCCATTGACCGCATCCGCCGCAATGATAGAGGCAAACAAGTCTCCGGTGCCGCACCGGGAAGCGCCGGCCAGTGTATAGGTGATCAGCTGGCCGCCACGGGCGTCCATACAATAATTTCCATAAACCCCATCCCCGGCATTTGCTTCCGGCGCCTTAACCCCAAAATCATGGCCGCCAACGACAGCGCCGGTAATCACTGCCTTTTCAGGTCCCATGGACAAAAGCTTTGACGCCAGTGTGTAAAGCTCCTGCTCTGTCCAGACCTCCTGATAAGGTGTGTCTGTTAAAATGCAGGCCTCCGTTACATTGGGCGTAATAATATTTCCCAATGTGACCAGCTTTTTCATGGCCTGGCACATCGGCTGAGTATAGGTGCGGTAGGTCCTGCCATGATCGCCCATGACCGGATCAATGACAAGCACTGTATCTTCGGAGGAAAAGGTCTTAAAAAAATGTCTCACAATATCGATCTGTGCTTCTGAGCCTAAAAATCCGGTATAAATCCCGTTAAATTTCAGCCCCAGCTTTTCCCATTCCCGGATGTAACGCTCCATTTTGTCCGTATAATCATCAATAAAGCAGGACTCAAAGGCCGTATGGTTGGACAAAATGGATGTGGGTACCGGACAGCAGGCCAGGCCCATAACGGAAATGACCGGAATAGCCACGGTCAGTGCACAGCGGCCAAAGCCTGTCAGATCATTGACAACGGCAATTTTCTTCTGATTATTATGGGATTCCATAAATCACACTCCTCATCCTCTTTACTGCACCCGGGGCAGGTTCCACCGGTAATGGGCCGCCAGCAGGCGGATGATCACCACCAGCACTGCGCCAATGACCATGGCCAATGTATCCCCTAAAAACAGGCGCAGGATCAAACAGGCCACAGCCCCGGCAATAGACGCGCAGGCATAAACATGCTTAATAAATACAAAGGGCGTATTTCCTGCCATAATATCACGGATCATGCCGCCGCCAATACCTGTGATCACGCCCACAAACAGCAGGAGAAAGGTGCTTTCATAGCCTGCCTGAAGGGCTGTGTCGATCCCGATGACCGTAAAAGCGCCAAGGCCAATGGCATCCATCACATTCATCCATTTTTCATACACCTGCACAAGATGGCTGGCCAGCAGCTCCTGGCGCAGGCGAAACAGCAAAAACAGCAGACATGCCGTAATGATCGACGCAATAGCGTAGGAGCTGTTCCTAAACATGTTGGGGGGATTGATCCCCAGGACAAGATCCCGGATCAGACCGCCCCCCAAAGCCGTAGTTACAGCAAGAACGTTAATGCCAAAAATATCCATATTTTTCCGTATGCCAATCATTGCTCCCGACGAAGCAAAGGCTACGGTTCCAATGATTTCAATAATAAATACGGCAAGCATGACATTAGCAGATTTCTGCCCCCGCAGGCATTTCTTTTTCAGGAACCATAAGGGACAGATTGCCCTGAGCATCCTCTGCGCACAGGATCATACCCTCAGACAGGATTCCTGCCAGTTTTGCCGGTTTCAGGTTCACAACAACCATAACCTTTTTGCCAACCATTTCTTCCGCAGAATAATATTTCTTAATACCGGAAACGATCTGCTTTACCTGGCTTCCGATCTTCACCTGGGAGCACAGAAGCTTCTTGGACTTCTTAACTTCCTCACAGGCAATGATCTCGCCTACCTGGAACTGAAGCTTAGCAAAATCATCATAAGTGATTTCCGGTTTTGCTTCAATATCAATGACTTCTTCCTCAGCCTTTTCTTCCTCCGGAGCTGCTTCTTTGGAAGCCTCGCCCTCCTGAGCAGCACGGGCTGCATGCATAGCCTCTACCTTTTCCATGACTTCTTTCAGATCCTGACGGGCAAAAAGGATTTCCGGCTTTTCAATAACACGGCCGCCGGTTTCAAGCTGGCCAAACTCCCCTAATTCTTCATAAGAACGGCGCTCTGTTCCCAGCTGATCCAGGATCTTCTGAGCCGTTTCAGGCAGAAACGCTTCCAGGCATACGGCAGAAATGCGGATTCCTTCCATGAGATTATAAAGCACAGTTGCCAGACGGTCCTTCTTAGACTCATCCTTTGCAAGTACCCATGGCTCTGTCTCGTCAATATATTTATTGCACCGGCGCAGTAAGGTAAAGATTTCGGAAATGGCATCAGCCACGCGGAGCTTATCCATCTTTTCAGCCACTTTTCCAGGCATTGCCAAAGCTACAGCCTTCAGATCATCGTCCACCGGTTCGCAAACGCCGGGATTTGAAATAACGCCGCCAAAATACTTATTATTCATGGAAATGGTACGGTTGACCAGATTTCCTAAAATATTGGCCAGGTCAGAGTTCAGGCGTTCTACCATCAGCTCCCATGTAATGGTTCCGTCATTGTCAAAAGGCATTTCGTGAAGTACAAAATACCGAACCGCGTCAACGCCAAAGAAATCTACCAGATCATCGGCGTAAATAATATTGCCTTTGGACTTACTCATCTTACCGCCATTCATCAGCAGCCACGGATGGCCAAACACCTGCTTGGGCAGCGGCAGATCCAGAGCCATGAGCATGATGGGCCAGTAAATGGTATGGAAGCGGATAATGTCCTTGCCGATCAAATGAAGATCTGCAGGCCAGTATTTCTCAAACATAGGATCATTATTGCCGTCCAGGTCATAGCCCAGTCCGGTAATGTAGTTGCTTAACGCATCGATCCACACATAAACCACATGCTTAGGATCAAAATCTACAGGAATACCCCAGGAAAAGCTTGTACGGGATACGCACAGATCCTGAAGGCCCGGCAGCAGGAAGTTGTTCATCATTTCATTTTTACGGGATTCCGGCTGGATAAATTCCGGATGCTCATTAATATACTCAATGAGACGGTCTGCATATTTGCTTAATTTAAAGAAATACGCTTCTTCCCTGGCATCTACTACCTCACGGCCGCAGTCCGGACACTTGCCGTCTACTAACTGGCTTTCTGTAAAGAAGGACTCGCAAGGGGTGCAGTATTTGCCTTCATAATAGCCTTTATAAATATCGCCCTGATCATACAGCTTTTTAAAGATCTTCTGCACTTGTTTTTCATGATCTTCGTCTGTGGTGCGGATAAACTTATCATAGGATGTGTTCATCAGATCCCAAATGCTTTTGATCTGACCGGAAACATTGTCTACAAATTCCTTCGGTGTTACACCGGCCTCCTGGGCCTTGATCTCAATCTTCTGGCCATGCTCATCGGTTCCGGTCTGGAAACGCACATCATACCCCTGCATCCGTTTAAAACGGGCAATGCTGTCTGCCAGCACAGCCTCGTACGTATTTCCAATATGGGGCTTGCCTGATGTGTAGGCAATGGCGGTTGTAATGTAATAAGGTTTCTTTGCCATCTTTTCATACCTCCTGGGTTCTTATTCTTTTTGGTAACATCGCTCAACTAAATTCGGCGGGCGCTTTGCTTCCGCCTCATTAAGGTTCCCGATGTGCGTTCCCACTAAATTCAGCCGGCGCCTTCGGCTTGGCTTCATTAAGTGGTCGTGGCGGGTAACATCGCTCAACTAAATTCGGCGGGCGCTTCGCTTCCGCCTCATTAAGGTTCGCGATGTGCGTTCCCACTAAATTCAGCCGGCGCCTTCGGCTTGGCTTCATTAAGTGGTCACAGCAATAAAGCTCCCGCCTGAGATTTCAGGACGAGAGCTTAAACTTCGTGTTACCACCTGGGTTCATCCGCGCCTCACGGCGGCGGACCTTAGTGAGTACATACATGGAAAGACAATCCGCAAAAATCAAGCGGTCTTATCCTGTGCAATACTCCGGCGCTATAACGGGCGCTCCCGTCGCAGCCTTGAGTCTTTCCCGGCAGTCACCGACGTCTGATCCTGTGATCAAACACCCTGTCCCGGAAAGTCTTTCGGTGCGCGGCTCCAAGGCCATGTTCGATACCTGCGTCTGTACTCCTTCTCAGCAAACGGAGTTCTCTGTAACAGCAGTCCAAATATCTACTCTCCTTTTCACTGCTTTTATCAAGATTACTTACAGAATACGTCCTCAGGCGGGATTTGTCAAGGGTATAAATCCGGTAACAGTTCGGCTGGCTGAACTTTTACTAAATCCGGTAACAGTTCAATGCGTTGCTCTTGACATTCTGAAACGCAGTGTTATAATAGTTTTTGGAATAACAGTTCTATTTAAAACAGTTTATTTTAAAACAATATTCAAGGAGGAGTCAATAATGCCCAACACAACATCGCTTCTTGCAAATTTCCGGAGGATCATAAAGCTTTATGACACCATGCTCAAGCCTGTATGTGGGCATTATGATCTGACGCAGATCGAAGCTACCATTATCAGCTTTCTTTATAATAATCCCGGAAAAGATACTGCCGCAGATATTGTGGAATTAAGAATGCTGTCCAAAGGCAATGTGTCACGGGCTGTAGAAAGCCTGATCCAAAAATCGCTGCTTACCCGCCGCCAGGATACAGCGGACCGCAGGCGGGTACACTTGTCTCTGACACCCGACACCCGGCCCATCACAAAGGAAATTGAAACCGTACGCCAAAATTTCCGTCAATGCATTTTTGCAGGCTTTACTCCGGAGGAACAGGAACAGTTCCATCTGTTCAATGAACGCATTGCAGAAAACACAAAAAAGACATCCAAAGAGGCGGAACAGTCATGACCCAGGACAAAGGATTTCTGGGGAAGGAGCCCGTCGGCAAGCTTTTGCTGAGACTTGCCCTTCCTACAGTTACAGCACAGATCATTAACATGCTTTATAACATTGTAGACCGTATTTATATCGGACATATCCCGGAAATCGGTGATAAAGCCTTAACCGGCGTGGGCGTATGTATGCCCCTGATCATGATCGTCACCGCATTTGCCGCATTTACCGCCTACGGCGGCGCTCCCAGGGCATCTATTTTTATGGGAAAAGAAGACTATAATACTGCTGAAAAGACTCTGGGAAACTGTTTTATCATCCAGATCATCATTTCCGTACTGCTTACCATCGTACTTCTGATCTGGAACAGAGACTTTCTCATGGTTTTCGGTGCCAGCGAAAATACTATAGAATATGGCGTAGATTATATGAACATCTATGCTCTGGGGACTATTTTTGTCCAGCTGACACTGGGTATGAACGCCTTTATCACTGCCCAGGGCTTTTCAAAAACCGGTATGCTTTCCGTACTGATCGGCGCTGTTGCCAACATTATTTTAGACCCTGTATTTATTTTCGGCTTCAACATGGGCGTTCAGGGCGCGGCCCTGGCTACCATCATTTCCCAGGCCATGTCCTGTATCTGGGTCCTTGCCTTTTTATTAGGAAAAAAGACGCATTTGCGGCTTCAGCCCAAATATTTCCGTCTCAGCCGAACCATTGTCCTGCCAAGCCTTGCTCTGGGCCTCTCTACCTTTATCATGCAGGCCAGCGAAAGCGTCATCTCCGTGTGCTTTAACGCATCCCTCTTAAAATACGGCGGCGATGTGGCCGTAGGCGCCATGACCATCCTCACCAGTGTTATGCAGTTTGCCATGCTTCCCCTTCAGGGCCTTGGGCAAGGCGCTCAGCCCATTATCAGCTATAACTACGGCGCCCACAATGCCCAGCGGGTCAAAGCGGCCTTTAAGCTGCTGCTGAAAGCAAGCCTTGTGTATTCCATCCTGTTATGGGCGCTTGTTATGCTTTTCCCTCAGGCATTTGCAGCAATGTTTACCAATAATGCCCAGCTCCTGGAATTTACTCAGAAAGCGCTGCGCATTTACATGGCCTGCATGTTCCTGTTCGGTATCCAGATCGCGTGCCAGATGACCTTTACCTCTTTGGGAAATGCCAAAGCCTCCATCATTGTGGCTGTTACCCGTAAATTTATACTGCTGATCCCCCTGATCTACATTATACCTGTGATCTTCCCCGGAGATAAAACGACTGCCGTTTATATGGCAGAGCCGGTAGCTGATTTTATCGCCGTAACCTTTACTGCTATTTTATTTACCTTCCAGTTCCGTAAGGTGCTGCGGCAAATGTCCGCATCCGGTAGCTCTGCAGTTTCAGACAGCACAAAAAACAAGAAGAAATAATCATACACGAAGTTGTCAATGACAGACAAATCCCCTTCTCAGCTTTATACTGACCTGGATCCTTCCCTCCTGCGTCCGGGACGCTTTGACCGCCGTGTGCCTGTAGAGCTTCCAATGATATTGAGCAGTCCACAAAGCTGGCCAGAGCCATGATCACTCAATACGGCATGACCGATGAATTTGACATGGTGGCCCTGGAAACGGTACAAAACCAGTATTTAGGCGGCGATGCTTCCCTTGCCTGTGCCTCTGAAACAGCCTCACGTATCGACCAGCGTGTGGTTGAAACTGTGAAAAAGGCTCACGAAAAAGCCAGAAACATCCTTCTTGAAAATCAGGACAAGCTACATCAGCTTGCCGAATACCTGATTGAAAAAGAAACCATCGCCTGCCGATAAAATAGATAACAATCAAAGACTTTCCATGAAGGAATGTTGCTAAAGGATGTGTGCCTATGAAAAGAACTTACACAAAAGAAACCGTCCGCATCCCCTCCTGCGGCCGCCAGATGAAGCTTCTGATCTTCCGCCCGGTAAAAAACGCAAAGCCTCCCAAAGAGACCCCCGGGATCCTGTGGATCCATGGCGGCGGCTATATGACCGGCATGGCGGAAATGATCTACATGACCCGTGCGCTGCCCCTGGTGAAAAAATACGGCGCTGTCGTTGTCACGCCTCAGTACCGGCTGGCCGGAAAGTACCCGAATCCATTTGCCCCAAACGGCGCCCCTTATCCGGCAGCATTAAAGAACTGCTATGCTGCTCTGAAATACCTTAAAGAACACGCCCGGGAGCTGGGCATTAACAGCAGCCAGATCATGGTTGGCGGCGAAAGTGCCGGAGGCGGTCTTACCGCGGCTCTGTGCATGTATGCCAGAGATAAAGGAGAGGTACAAATCGCCTTCCAAATGCCTTTGTATCCCATGCTGGACGACCGGGACACGCCTTCCTCCCGTGACAACCATGCCCCTGTGTGGAATACCCGATGGAACCATCTTGGATGGAAAACTTATCTGGGCCCGCTCTGGAAAAAAGAACAGGTTCCCGTTTACGCTGTCCCGGCCCGGCAGACTGATTATACCGGACTGCCTCCGGCATATACCTTTGTGGGGGATATTGAGCCCTTTTACTGTGAAACGCTTACTTACATAAAAAACCTGAAAAAAGCAGGCATAGAAGCCGCCGTTCATGTATATCCCGGCTGCTTCCATGCCTTTGATATGCTCCTGCCGTTTCTTCCTGTCAGCAAAAAGGCTGCGGCACGGTTTGAAAAGGCTTATTTGTATGCGGCACGGCATTTCTTTGCTCCGCAAAAGGGATGAAAAATAATTGGTTGAGTAGACTTGTCCCTTACGGGACAAGCCCCTCTTATATTTTTACATATCTTTGATTTCTGCTGCTGGGCTTATCAGGGATCGTCATATGGATCAATCCCATCTCTATTGCCGGGCGGAGATAATTTCTGCGAAAGCCCTCTTTAGATTTCAGGCCCATTTTCTCCATTAGTGCCTTACTTGTATAAGGAATATCGTATTCCATAACATCAAGTAATTTTTTAATATATTCTGAAAGTTGTTCATTATCCTCATGGATCTGAACAGAAATCTCATCTAAAATCCTGTCTATTTGGGACAGCATAAACTCAATAAAGTGGGTTGAAACGCCATCTACGTGGCACTGGGCAATCGCCTCGTAATACTCCTCCTGAAACTTCTCAATCTGGCTTTCAATAGGAATATATTCAAAAACGGGTTTCCATCTGTAAAGGATAGCCGTATGCCACAGCCTTGCCATTCTTCCATTTCCATCGGAAAATGGATGGATAAAAACAAATTCATAATGAAATACACTGCTAAGAATTAAAGGATGGATACTATTTTTTTCTTCCCCCATCCAGTTAAAAAGATCATCCATTAACTGGGGCACAAATCGCGCAGGCGGCGCCATAAAAATACATTGATCACCATTAAAAACACCTTCTTCCCCTTGACGAAAAGTTCCGGATTCATCCACAACATATTTTGTCATAATGCCATGAAACTTCTTTAAATCCTTTATGCTGTATGGATCAATTTCAGAGATTTTCTCATAAGCGGCATATGCATTTTTAACTTCCTGAATCTCTTTTTGCTCACCTAATACAATCTTTCCATTAATAACATCTCTAACCTGTCCCAAGGAGAGAGAATTAGCCTCTATTTTAAGGGAAGAATGAATTGACTTAATACGATTGTTTCTTCTCAAATATGGCTTTGATTCCAGATTTCCGGTCGCAGTAATACGTCCGATCTTTTCTGAAATCGACGACACAAATGATAAAATCTTATTTGTGATTATAAAGGGGGGCCTATAATCTCCCATAAAACACCTCCATTGACTTACGTATTATCTTGCGTACTTTCTTCCTATATTCACCTTCCGGTCTTTACCATACACTCCTTACGATAAAAAGCCACGCCATATTTTACAATATCCCTATACCCTTCCCGGCGCAGAGCCTCATCGTATTTCTGTGTTTCAATCTGTTCTAATGCCTCATCACATTTTGTTTCAAGGCCATCATAGGTTTGGGATACCTTCGTCTCTATAATAATCGCTTTTCCCCGGACGCTGGGATATTTCACGATAGTATCAGGACGGCCATTACCGGATTCCCGGTTGGACAAAACAATATAATTGCCTATGTTTTTTAACATCCCTGCCAGGAATCCATGATAATAGCTTTCCTGGTAATCATAGAAGCTGATCGTTTCCATGAGATTTTCCGATAATATTTCCTCCATTTTTTTCGTATCTCCGGAAAGCATACTTTCATACAAAGGGGTCAGTTCCAGCTTTTCTGTTTTTTCTTCAAACCACCGCAGCACTGCTGTTTTATAAATATACCGGACTTCACGATTGGGAATCGTCATTTCCATATAGATAATTTCTTCCTCCTGGTGTTCCCGGATTTTAGTCAAATATCCGGTAAAAAACAGGAAATTCCAAAGGTTTTCCTCAGTGGAATCCATATCACTATAAGTAATATCCTCATGAATCGGTTTAATAATACTTTTCCCCTCAATCAACGCTTCAATCTCCTGCTTTAATGAAAGATCTGCCTGATCGATCAGAGCTCTGACAATATTATTTGAACTGGTATTTGACCAATACGGACGGGGAATAGCATTTTTATTTATACGGCAGGAATCCACATAATTAATCACACTCCATGGATTGTATACTTGCGCACTTCCAAAGGTATATCCATTATACCAGTCCTTGACTGCATTCTGATTCTGACTTAAACCATAGGCCTGAAGCATAGCATCTACCTCACACTGAGTAAATCCAAAATGTTCTGCGTAGGAGCTGCTGGTAACTGAAACGACTTTAAGGTTATTCAAACCGGTAAATATAGATTCCTTGCTGATTCGAAGGCACCCGGTCACCACAGCAAAGGCCAGATGGTCATTGGTTTTTAAAGCGGATTCAAACAGGGAGCGGATCACACTGATAATTTCATCATAAAAACCTGAAAACCAGGCATTTTCCAGAGGGACATCATATTCATCAATAAGGATTACCGTCTTTTCTCCCTGGCACTGATATAGACACTCTGTCAAGAACTTCAGAGCATCCATATAATCCGAATCACTTCCCTTAATATCCCGGATCCGAAGGTAACGATCCAACTGAGTATGTGTAAGGCTTGTGGAGGATTTAACTGCCGGCCAATGTCTTAAATATTCTTCTGCTAAAGCTTTTTTCAGCATATCAAAGGCCAGAGTATAGGTTGGCTGCTTCATTGATTTTAAAGAAAGGGTAATCACCGGATATTTTCCCATATGGGACAGATATTGATCCCCTTCATTCATAATCTTTAATCCCTGAAATAAACGCTGGTTTTCACCGGTATTTTCATCAGGATCCTTTTCAAAAAAGTACCGGAGCATACTCATGTTCAACGTTTTTCCAAATCTGCGCGGCCGGGTGAAAAGGGTTACTTCCCCTTTCATATCTAACAAATCCCGGATCATCAGGGTTTTATCTACATAAAAATAACCTTCTTCTATAATCTTTTTAAAATTATCCACACCAATGGGCAGCGGTTTCCATCCCATACAAAACGCCTCCTTTACCTGCTTCTCCCCCTATTGTACTACACCAAAAAAAGCGGCGCAAGCCAAAGACCTGCACCGCTGTATGATTCCGCAACGATTCATCCATCTGAACGGATATGTTTTCATCATTTCCCTGTATGATAATCAATGCCCTTATACGTATGGATTCCATAAGGATCATCTCCAGGCTCTGTTCCAAACCTGCCTCCTGTGGTAGGATAACCATAAATAGAGCCATCCTTGATCTTCATCTCATCTTCCCACGGAAGGTGATACTTTCCGGCGGCAAGATCCTTAATATAGGTCAGCCCTGCGTCGGATTCTCCGCCTGGCTTTGCCACATATCCTCTGTGGCCAAGATTATAAATATTATTTTCCAGACCCCACTCTCTCCGGGCTGCATCGGCATTTTCAGGGAAGATCTCGCCGGTCACGATCTCATATGGATTTCTCTGGCCCTGAACAAGAACCGTTCCGTCATAATTGGTGATCTGACCTTCGCCAAAGTAGTAAAATACACCGTCATATCCGGCAAGGTTGACCGCTACTGTATACATAAGATTATGCCATGCATTGGAGCGGTTGGTCAGAATCCACTGGTCATTCACCTGAGTGCTGTAGCCGGAAATACGGATGTAAACATTACAGCCTTTATAAGCGGCTTCCCTGGCAAGCTCAGGGATCATGCCGTCATGGCAGATGCATACCGCCAGCTTGGATCCGCCAGGGCCATCACATACCGGCATACCAAGATCTCCCGGATACCAGGGTTCAATAGGATTCCATGGAAAGAGCTTTCTGTATTTCAGGCAGATTTCGCCCTCCGGATTAATGATGATCGCTGTATTATAAGGATTCTTCGCAGGATCCGGATTTCGCTCCATAATGGAAAATACCCCATATACCCCTTCCTCTTTGCAGGCTTTGGCAAATTCATCGGTTTCTTTTCCCGGAATATCGCAAAGAAATTCTTCAGTCAGCCATTTTGATGTATTTAAACCCTGGGTGCTGTATTCAGGAAAAACGATCAGCTCTGCCCCGGGATAGCCCGCTTTTGTGGCGTGAAGGGTGCGGACGATCTCCTTCACCTGTTTATCAATATCTGCTCTGGAATTAATGATCGGCACAGGCATCTGAATGGCTGCCACCAAAAATCCTTTGCTCGGTTTATTCATACTTCCAATACTTCCCATAGTATTTACCTCCTGTCGGTTGCTGTCTTGATGTCGCGCAAATGCGCAGTGTCAGTATTTCCCATGAGAATTTTTGTTCCGGAATAAAAAACGGCGTCCGGAAAGTAAAATCCGAACGCCTTTGTCTTGGGATGTGTTCACTATAGCACGAAAGGAAAAATTCGTCAAGTGTAAAATTATTTCACCAGCTCCAAAATCCCCCGAATATCTGAAACCACAAAATCCGCGCCAGCCTCTTTATAAACTGCTGTTACTCTTTGGGCTTCTGCTGCTTTTTCCTCCGGACTTAAGGCCTCATATTCCTCCTTCGTCAGTCCCATGACAGAGCTGCCTTCAATAATGCCCACAGAAACAAGTCCGGCGTTTTTGCCTTCCTTAATATCCGCGACTGTATCTCCCACTTTCATCACACGGGATACGCAGGACAGTCCAAGGGCTTCCATGTTCCGAAAGACTATGTAAGGATACGGGCGGCCCTTCTGTCCGGTGGAATCCGGAGAAAACCAGCAGTCCGGGCTGTATCCGGCAGCCTTTGCCGCAGGAACCACAATAGCCATCATAGCATCATTGTAGCCTGTGGTAGAGCCGATCTTTAATCCCATTTCCCGAAGGGCATCCACCGTTTCAGTCACGTAAGGCTTTGGATCCGAATACTGCTCTACCGTTTTTAAAATAAGGCTTTCGCTAAGCTCATAAACGGCATGAACATCCTCCTCGGTCCAGGCTCTGCCATACTTTTCCTCCCACAGCCGGGAAATCCGTTCCATGGAAAGCATGGTACGCACATGATCGATCTTAAGCATGCCCATAGGCTTTCTTACTTCCTCCAGGGTCGGGGTAATGCCAAAGGCTTCAAATGCGTCAACAAAAGCTTTTACCGGAGCAAAGCAGCCATAATCTACGGTTGTCCCTGCCCAGTCAAAAATTATACCGTCAAACTTCATGTTCTATCCTCCATATTCCCGGTCAGCCTGCACAGGACAGATCCTTGTCTGTGTCCAGGCAGCCGTGTTTTTCCAAAAAGCTGCGGATAATATCGCACACCTTTACAATATCTTCTTCATAAATTTCTCCGATATTTCCAATACGGAAGGTATCCGCGTCCGTCACCTTGCCCGGATAAATGGCATAGCCCCGGTCTTTAATATACTGGTACATTTCCTGGAAGGAAAAGTTGTGGTGATCCGGATAGAAAAATGTAGTAATAATCGGTCCCTGATGCTGGCCGCCAATGTAGGGGCGGATGCCCATTTCCGCCATTTTCTCAATGAGCAGGCGGTTATTGCGGGCATAACGGTCCGCTCTTGCCGGGATACCGCCCTCGGCTTCCATTTCCCGAAGGGCCTGGGCAAAGGCCAGGACCACATGGGTCGGTGAGGTAAAACGCCATTTTCCGTCTTTATTCATAGTTTCCCACTGATCGTACAGATCCAGCGACAAGCTTCTTGCCTTGCCCCTGCTTTCCATCAGCTTGTCTTTACGGCAGATGATGAAGGAAAATCCCGGCACGCCCTGGATACACTTGTTGGCGCTGCTGATAATAAAATCAATGCCAAGTTCGCCTACAGGAATATCTACGCCGCCAAAGCTGGACATAGCATCCACGATAAATGTTTTTCCTGCGGCCTTAACCACTCTGGCCACAGAAGCAATATCGTTTAAAATGCCGGAGGTTGTTTCACTGTGGACCATGGAAACGTGTGTGATCTGAGGATCCTTCTCTAAAATCTCAGCAATTTTTTCTGCTGAGGGAACTTTATTATATTCTTCATTATAAATCGTATAAGGGATCCGGGCATGAGCGGCGATGTCTGCCATGCGCTCGCCATAGGCTCCATTGGCAGCAATAAGGAGCTTATCCTCATCACCGATAACACTGGTGATCACCGACTCCACCCCAAAGGTGCCGCTGCCCTGCATCAGCACTGCCGTATATTCCGGCTCGCTGACATGGGCAAGCTTTAACAGCTGTTCCCGAATAGACAGGGTGATCTTTTTATAATCATCATCCCATGTGCAGTGATCAAATAACATTTCCTTTTTTACAGTATCCGTTGTTGTCAACGGTCCCGGGGTCAGTAATTTATAATTTAACATTTCATATCCTCCTGTGTTGTATGGTTTTATTTGCAGCTTTCAGATAATTCCTGATGCTTTTCAAGCAGTTCAATGGTCAAAGGCTCTGAAAATGTCTTTGGATAGGCGGAGCTGTTGGCCTCATCCGTTGTCTCCCCTTCATACAGGGCGTTAGGATAATATTTCTGAAGCTCGGTGCGTCCCTTTGTAATAATGCACTCTGCCATTTCCTGAGCTAAAGGATTGGTATTCTCTCCTTTGTCAATAACAGCCACAGACTCTGTCAGAGAAAAGTTTCCTTCTGTAGGATCCACAAAATCCACCGGAAGGCCTTCTGCCTTGTCTGCAACAGCCTGCTGGCGCAGACCAAAGCCTACAGCCACTTCTCCTGCACGGACTTTCTTTAACGGTGCAGATCCGGAAGACTCAATATGAGGGCCGGCATTTTCATAAATCCCGGTCAGCACCTCTTTAGCTCCATCCTCGCCATACTCGCTGACTAACGCCTGGATCAGCAGCCATGCGGTAGAGGAACTTTTAATATCCGTTACAGAAATCATATCCTTATACTGAGGATCGGTCAGATCCTTCAGGCATGTAGGCATATCCAGCCCATTTTCCTCAAGCACCTGGGTATTTACGATAATGGTACCCTCCTGGGAAGTGATCGGCGCGCAATAGTCTCTCTGTTCATTGCTATCCAGCAAAGTATACTCAAAATTTAACGGCTGGAAGATGCTCTGATCTTCCTGGGCGCTATCAATATAGAAGGTACTTAATGTGAGCATATCTGCTTCAATATTAGTGCCCTCGGCCATAACCTTTCCGCCAAGCTCAGAGGTTCCAAAGGTCTGGAAAATATACTGGCCCTCATAGCCGTTGTCGTCCAGCGTCTTTTTCATAGCTTCCACAGCCTCATCATCCGCATTGGAATAAATGATAACCTGATCAGAGGCTGCGCTGGCATTGCTCTGGCATCCGGTAAATGCAAAACTTCCTGTAATTACGGCAGCCATCATGACTGCTGCTGCTTTTTTCACTCTCATCTTCTTTGTTCTCCTTTTTTGATCTTTTGATACTTGTCTCATGGCATATCCCAAAATCCCCTTAACGATCAGGTTTGTTGCCAGGATAAAAAGGGATAATACAAACACTTCATTAAATTTTGTATAATACTGGAGCTCCTTGATCTTTGCTGTGATCACCATTGTCCGTGCTCCGGCAATAAAGATCACGGCGCTCACAGTTACCATCGCATTTACAAAATAATAGCTGAATACTTCCAAAATCGTAGACGTCATATTGGGGGTCACAATACGCACAATGGTTTTGATCCATGTATCTCCCATAAGGGATGCCGTCGTTTCCCAGGAGCTGTTCAGCTTGGACAGGGAATTTTTCATCATCAGGTATGGCGTGGAAAAGAAATGGACCACATTACACAGGATAATGAGCAA
Source organism: Candidatus Scybalocola faecigallinarum (assembly GCA_018711005.1). Classification (GTDB taxonomy): domain Bacteria; phylum Bacillota; class Clostridia; order Lachnospirales; family Lachnospiraceae; genus Catenibacillus; species Catenibacillus faecigallinarum. The sequence goes on from DVIT01000022.1 coordinate 21,516, forward strand.
AAATGTATTTTGCAGGGATGTCCCTGAGAAAATAAACATAAAGGCAATACCAATGACCATACCGGGAATGGTGTTGGTGATCAGGGCAATGGCGTCGATCACGGATTTCAATCGGCCGCCCATATGGCTCCTTGCTGTGACCAGAGCTGCGCCATAGGTAACAATAAGCCCCAGCACCGCCGTACAAACGGCCACGAAAATAGAATTTTTATACACATCCAGCAGACTGGAATCGTTTAGTACAGCCTGCAAATGCTCCAGGGTAAAGGAGACCTGATATGGCCATTCCTTTACAAAGGGTACTACAAAGATTACCGCAAAAATAGCCAGGATGGATAAAAGGATCAATGCCGAAACGCCTCCGCAGATGCCATCTCTTACACGGTTTTTCTTAAGCTCGATCTCAGAAATCTTTGTATACCGGATATTATAGCGTTCCAGATATTTCAAAAGGGCAATGCTCACTACCGACGGAATCAGCATCATCATAGCCACGACCGCGCCTCTGCCAAAGTCCGGAATACTTCCAAGCATTTCATTATATAAGACTGTAGCCACTACTTCATACTCGCCGCCTACCGATGCCGGAATACCATAATCGGTAAAGCACAGGAAAAAGCACTGTACAAAGGACGCAGCCAGCGTTCCCAGCAGCGGGCGGATAATGGTCTGCCAAAAGGTCCTCAGCGGGCTGTCCCCCATCACTCTGGAAACAACCATAAATTTCTTGTCAATAAAACCCATGGTATTTAAAATGAGCATAAAAGAAATGGGCAGCGTATAAATCACATAGCCAAACAGCAGGCCGTTAAATCCGTAAATATCAAAAAGCTGTACGCCAAAAAGCTGTGTTAAAAGTCCCTGCCTTCCAAACGAATAAATAATAGCAAAGCCATATGTGATCGTTGGAAGGAGCATGGGCAGAACCGCCAATGTACGTATAAGTCCCTTAAATTTTTTGTTCAGATTTGTATACTGTATACTGTACGCCAGAAAAAAAGCAAGTACCGTGGCTGTCAGGGCGCTGCAGGCAGACACTGCCAGGCTGTTTCCAAGGGCTGTCATAAATCCCCGGCCGGTAAGCACTTCCGCATAATTACCGATCCCGGCGCCGGTATCCCCGAAAAATGACTGGGCTAAAAGCCTCACCAGCGGGATAGCCAGAAAAACAGCAAACAACGCAAGCACAAGGACATAGATGACCTTAATTTCTTTTTCTTTCCGTATCATATTTTCCTCCTTCAGGCATGGAGCAGTTCCCCAAAAGGGGAACTCATCCGGCCTGTATACACTCTGTTATATTGCTTCCAAACAAGGCAAATATATTATTTTTCTTAATTTCCAGCTGATTCAGTATAAATTCTCTCACAAAACTATTGGCCGGAGTTTTTATAATTTCTTCCGGCTTCCCATACTGGGAGATCATGCCATTATTGACGATCAGTACCTTATCCGATAAGGTCAGCGCTTCTTCCGGATCATGGGTAACAATGATCGTTGTCAGGTGGAACTCTCGTGCGATTTCTTTGATTTTTTCTTTAATAGATTCTTTGATCACACCATCCAAAGCGCTTAAGGGCTCATCCAGCAAAAGGATCTTCGGCTTCATTACCATTGTCCGGGCTAAAGCCACCCGCTGCTTCTGTCCGCCGGAAAGCTGCTCTACCTTTTTGCTCAGCTGTTCTTCCAGTCCCAGCAGCTTGATCAGATCATCCACATCCTTTGCCGTGGCAATTCCGGGATTGTTTCTTAATCCATAGGTAATATTCTTGTAAACATTCAGGTTAGGAAACAGGGCATAGTCCTGAAAAACAATATTAAAGCCGCGCTGCTCCATCGGTACATGGGTAATATCCTTCTTATCGAAAATAATCTCCCCTTCATCCACAGGCGTCAGTCCAAGGATCAGATTCAATAACGTTGTTTTTCCGCAGCCGGACGGCCCTAATATAGATACAATCTCACCATCTTTAATTTTCAGATTAATATCTTTAAGTATGGTCACGTTATCATAAGATTTTTTTACATGCTTTAATTCCAGCATCCAATGGTTTCCCCTTTCATTATTAGTGCCGCGCATCACTGCGGCATACAGGTTATTCCTGTGATTCTTGTGTTGACAGTTGGTATTATACGAAAGCCAATTCACAGGTTTCAATCAAGGCTTTGTTAAAACTATGTAAATGGCATATAAAGAAAAATGAGGTTTTGTAGAAAATCTACAAAACCTCATCTTCTTCGCCATAAGCCCGTTTTGAAACGATCTCACTGGTCTTATTCAGTTTTCTGGAAAGCTTGTCATACGACATATTCAAAGCGCCGGCATAAAGCATATCCACCAGGGCAAGCTGGGAAATCCTTGAAAATATTGTATCCCCGTACAAAAACTGCCGGTTGCTGGCACACAGCAAAATATCCGCATACTTTGAAATCAGCGAGTTTTCAAAATTCGTCAGCACAAGTGTTGTCGCTCCCGCCTGGCGGGCCAGCACCATCATTTCCACCGTATGCTTTGAACATCCGGAATAGGAAATGCCAATAGCCAGATCCTTCCTGGAAAGATTTACGGCACTTACATTTTGAAGATAATAATCTCCATACATACGGCAGTTTAATCCCAGATACGTCAGCTTTGTCAAAAGATCATTGGCTGTACAGATGGAATTTTCCACGCCGTAGATCACAATGTTTTCAGCCCGGCAGATGGCCTCCACGGCCTTTTTATACTCCCTGACCTGTACGCTCTGCAGCGTTTCCTCCAGCATTTCCATGGAAGTGGTAATGATCTTTCCCGGAATATCTTCCAGGCGATCTTTCCGGGACAGCCGGAAACCATACAGATCGATCTTATCTCCCTCCTCCGGCTCACGCCGTCCCTCCTCCTTTACCAGGGCGTATTTAAAATCCCGAAAGCCTTCATAGCCCACAGCCTTCACAAACCGTATAACTGTGGGCTGGCTTACCTTACAATCTCTGGCCACCGCCTCGATCAGCAATCCGTCCGGCGCTCCTTTGTATCCCAGGATATAATCTGCCACCTTTTTCTCTGACGGACGCAAAGCTCCATAAATTTTTTGTATCTTGATCTTTACAATATTTTCCATAATACCTCCCGGATATAAGGTGACAATTCAGATGCAGATGCTGCCGTAGAAAATCTACAGATTTTTGTTTTCCAACCAATCACCATTGTAAAAAAAAATTTGCAAAATTCTTCTATAATAAAAATTGTACTAAAAAAAATACATAATGCCAAGGGTCAAATTTCTACTCTCCCATTTCCTCATACATTAAACACGAAAACAGCAGCGTAGGATAAATCCCGTCATCCTCAAGGGACAGCCCTGTGACCTCCTGGATCTTTCGCAGCTTGTTCATAACGGTATTTCGGTGATAGCTCAGCTCCCGCCCGGTCTTTGTCAGATTTTTGCAGCATTTTAAATAGGTGGAAAGGACTTTGAAAAGATCCGTATGGTGCTGCGCATCATAGGCGGTCAGATCGGCCAGGGACGGATGGCACAGGTAGATCTGGCGCTGGTGGCCATGGCGCTGGACAAAGGCGCTTCGGCACAGATCCAGCATATAGGTCATGCGAAAATCCTCAAAACAGCATACCCGGCTGCCGTTTCCGTCTGCGCCGAGCTTCAGGGCTTCTTCCGCCATAAGATAAAATGTATAAAAATACTCCATGCGCCGCCCTGCTCCTGAAATCCCTGCTATCAGACCCTGTCCGGCCAGATATTTCTCCAGCGCGTCCAGCTTTAACTCCTCCGGCCCGCGGTGCTTTATAGGGATCAGTCCCACAATAGATCGTCTGTAAATGGCAAAATCTCCCGCCGGATACCGCTGCTTCAGAGGGTACACACAAGGATTCAGGGGCCGGTTCCCGGCTTCCTTATACTTAAATACCACGCAGACAAAATAGGGATCACCGCCAAAGCCGTTGATCTGTGCGGTCCGTGCCAGTTTTTCATTCATCCGGGTATCGCCTTCCCCCAGCGCCCCTTCCAAAAGGTCATAAATAAACTTTTCAAAAACCAGTCTCCGGTCACTGATTCCCATGGATGTATACTGGCCCGCCTGTTTCATCCATCCTTCCAAAGCTTCTGCCATCACCGGAAGGCAGTAATCCAGGTGCGCCATTTCCAAAGGCCGCCATAAAAGGATACTTCCCACAATGCTGGCTCTGGCCCGGATATATTGGACAGCAATATCCTGCCGTGACCGTATCCCTTCCAGCTCCTCCGGCTCAAGCCGCCCCCGGGACAGCAGCTGGCCGCCAAGATAATTTTCCCCATGCTCCAGGCCGCACCAGGCCAGCAGCCGGTAGTCCTTGCCCAGCAAAGCCACAGGACATGACGACAGCTCCCAGCAGGTTTCAACTAAAGCCCGTATGCGGCTTCCGCCCCGACGTCCGGAAAAGGACCGCTGCCACAGCCTAAACGTCCCGAGAATATGCTCCGCCCGGTTCACAGCTTCCAATAAGGGCAGCTCCCATAAGATCACCCCGCAGGGCCATTCCTTTTCCCTGGCCTCCCGGATAAACTGCTTCCCGGACTCCACATCTCCGGGAAAATGGCCGCAGATTAAAAAGACCGGCATCCATCCGTTTTCCTCTTGCACCGCCAGGCGGCATAAAGGCTCTAATACATCCAATGTCCCGACAAACATCCTGCGGAGCGTTCCGGAAAGCATTGCCCGGCAATCCCCGGGCGAAACTGTCAATGTCTGTATTCCGTCGATTTCCCATCCGTCCCGATTTTTGGCATAAAATCCCTCATCCCCTGTATTTTGATCCTGTATAAATATGCGAAGATCCATAAAACTCCCCCCCTGGTCTTATCACATGTGCATTATGCACATTTTTTTAGTTTTCTTTGGCTATAAAACACGCTGACAGCCATACCGCCGTTTTGCTACAATTATAGTATAATGTAACTCAAGATAAAAGGGGGAGAAACATGTCATGCAGCTTTTTGTCCGTGACAAAAATTTTTACAGAAATGTAGTGGCCCTGGCTGTGCCGGTAGTGCTGCAAAATATTATTACCATTGGCGTCAATATGATGGATACGGTAATGCTTGGCTCTTTTGGCGAACTCCAGCTTTCCGGCTCATCTCTGGCCAATGAATTTATTAACATTTTCCAGTTTATGTGTATGGGCATGGGCTACGGCGCTGCTGTGCTCACTGCCCAATACTGGGGCGCTCAAAATCTTACGGCCTTTAAAAAAGTGGTCACCCTTATGCTCCGTTTGTGCCTGGTTATCGGGCTGATTTTTTCCATAGTCACTTTTGCTATACCGGAAATCCTTATGACCATCTACACCAAGGATCCCGGTATTATTGAAATGGGCGCCAGGTATTTCAGAGTCAGCGCCCTGACCTTTATCCCTACAGGCCTGTCCCTGACCCTGACAGCCGTCATGCGGTCGGTCCGCCAGGTCCAGCTGCCGCTGATCACATCCATTGTCGCCTTTTTTGTCAATATTTTCTTTAACTGGGTATTTATTTTCGGAAATCTGGGAGCCCCAAGAATGGAAATTGCCGGGGCCGCTTTAGGAACGCTCATCGCACGTCTTATTGAAATGGGAATTAATGCAGGATACTTTTTGTTTGTTGACAAAAAGGTGGGCTATCGCCTGAAGGACCTTGGCATGAAATGCCGGGATCATTTAAAATTGTATATCCGGTACTGTATCCCTGTGCTTATTTCTGACACCCTTTTGTCTTTGGGAAATAATGCGGTGTCTGTGATCATGGGCCATATCGGCGCATCCTTTGTGTCCGCCAACGCCATTGTGGCTCAGGTAGTGCGCATGTCCACTGTATTTAATCAGGGACTTTCCAATGCATCCAGCGTTCTTACAGGAAATACCCTTGGCGAGGGGAAAAAAGAGAAGGCTTACCGCCAGGGCATCACCTTCCTGGCTTTAAGCGTGATCATCGGCGTTGTTGCCGCCGGAATCATCCTGGCCATCTGTCCCATTGTTGTAGGCGGATTTAATATTAACGCTGAAACAACAGCCATTGCCGATGAGCTTATGATTGCAGTAGCCGTGATGGTCATTTTCCAGACCACTCAATCTGTTTTAACCAAAGGGGTACTCCGCGGCGGCGGCGATACGCGCTTCCTTATGGTTGCAGATATTTTATTCCTGTGGCTGGTTTCCGTTCCCTTAGGCTACCTGTGCGCCCTTGTGTGGCATCTGCCTGCCTTCTGGATCTATGTATCTTTAAAAATCGACTGGATCATTAAGTCCATCTGGTGTGCCTTCCGTCTTATACGGGGAAAATGGGTAAGGATCGCCCAGTGACCGTTCCGTAAGTAAACTGCAAAGTTCAGCCCATTCTGCCAAGGCCATGCAAAAAGAGACCATCCGTTAAAGCTTTAGACTTTAAAAAGTCTGAGCATTACGAATGGTCTCTTTTTAAAAATCCTGTATCTTATTTGCTTAAATATTCATCAATACCTGCAGCTGCAGCCTTTCCTGCACCCATGGCCAGGATAACTGTAGCAGCGCCGGTTACGGCATCGCCGCCGGCGTAAACGCCTTCTTTTGTAGTCGCGCCGTTGTTTTCATCAGCAACGATACACTTCCACTTATTAACCTCAAGACCTTCTGTAGTGGAGGAGATCAGCGGGTTGGGGCTTGTTCCCAGAGACATGATCACTGCGTCAACCTCAATGTCATACTCAGAACCGGGAACTTCGATGGGACGTCTTCTTCCGGAAGCATCCGGCTCGCCCAGTTCCATCTTAATGCAGCGGATACCTTTTACCCAGCCGTTATCATCCACAAGGATCTCTGTAGGATTGGTCAGAAGATGGAAGTTAATGCCTTCCTCTTTTGCATGATGAACTTCTTCCACACGGGCAGGAAGCTCTGCTTCACTTCTTCTGTACACAATATGTGTTTCAGCGCCAAGTCTTAAAGCTGTTCTGGCTGCGTCCATAGCTACATTTCCGCCGCCCACAACAGCGACCTTGCGGCCTCTGTAGATCGGTGTGTCATAGTCCTCCCGGAAAGCCTTCATCAGGTTGTTTCTTGTCAGGAACTCGTTCGCGGAAAATACGCCGTTGGCCTGCTCGCCGGGGATGCCCATAAACTTGGGCAGACCTGCGCCGGATCCGATAAATACAGCGTCAAAGCCTTCTTCATTTAAAAGCTCATCGATTGTAATGGTCTTACCGATAATAACGTTTGTCTCAATCTCAACGCCAAGCTTCTTTACGTTTTCAACTTCATGAGCAACAACGGTATCCTTAGGCAGACGGAATTCGGGAATACCATAAACCAGCACGCCGCCCGGCTGATGAAGTGCTTCAAAGATCTTTACGTCATAGCCCATCTTTGCCAGATCACCGGCACATGTCAGGCCTGCAGGACCGGAACCGATAACAGCAACCTTTTTGCCTTTCTTTTCCTTTGCAGGAATCGGTTCAATATTATGCTCTCTTGCCCAGTCAGCTACAAAACGCTCCAGCTTACCGATGGCTACCGGTTCGCCTTTGATGCCTAAAATACACTTGCCTTCGCACTGTGTCTCCTGAGGGCACACGCGGCCGCATACAGCCGGAAGGGAAGAAGATTCGGCAATGATCTGGGCTGCTTTTTCAAAATCTCTGTTCTTTACCTGCTCAATAAATGCCGGGATATTAATATTTACCGGGCATCCGCTGACACACATAGGCTTTTTGCAGTTTAAGCAGCGCTCTGCCTCAGCTACAGCTTCTTCTTCGTTATATCCTAAACAAACTTCTTCAAAATTCGTTGCTCTTACTTTTGGATCCTGCTCTCTTACAGGAACTCTGTCTCTTTTTACTGCCATTATTTGTCACCTCCGCACATTCCGCATCCGCCGTGATGAGTGTCGCCTTCCTGGTAACGGAGCAATGCTCTGCCTTCCTCTGTCTTGTACATCTGCTGACGCTTCATAGCCTGGTCAAAATCTACAAGATGACCATCAAACTCAGGTCCATCCACACAAGCGAACTTCACTTCACCGCCTACAGTCAGACGGCATGCACCGCACATACCTGTACCATCTACCATGATGGGGTTCATGCTGACAATGGTCGGGATGCCAAGCTTCTTTGTAAGAAGGCATGTAAACTTCATCATGATCACCGGACCGATGGCAATGCAAAGGTCATATTTATTTCCGGCCTCAGCCAGCTCCTCTACTACAGAAGTGACCATACCGTGATGCTTGTAGGAACCGTCATCTGTTGTTACATAAAGATTTCCTGCAACCGCTTCCATCTCTTTTTCCAGAATGATCAGGTCTTTTGTCTTGGCACCGATAATCACATCGGCATCAATGCCATGCTCATGGAGCCACTTTACCTGGGGATAAACCGGTGCTGTACCTACACCGCCGGCAACAAAGAGCATCTTCTTCTTTTTAAGTTCTTCAATGTCTTCACTGAGCCATTCGGAAGGACATCCAAGGGGACCTGTAAAATCTTCAAAATAATCACCGGCTTTCAGCTCAGCCATACGGTATGTAGATTCTCCCACAGCCTGGAACACAATGGTCACAGTTCCTGCCTCTCTGTCATAGTCGCAGATGGTCAGGGGAATACGCTCACCGGTATCGTCCATTTTTACAATGACAAACTGTCCCGGCTGGCAGGACTTTGCCACACGCCTGGCTTCCACATCCATAAGATAGATTTTGTCTGCCAGCATTTCGGCTTTTAATATCTTGTACATTATGCATCCTCCTACGAATAATTTAAGTTTATTTCATATCGCCGTCTTTGGGCATGAAAAGATGATGCCAAGGTGCGCAAAGCGCATAAAAACCATGGCATCATAGGGGTCTGATCTTTTTCCCCGTGTCTTAAGATTAGTTTATCAAACATTTTTTTAATATTCAATAAAAAACAGCGGCTTTCAGAAAAAAACACTGTCATATTTTTAACAATTCAGGCAGCTGTCTGATAACATTTTTACAGTACCTTGGATAAAAATTCCTTCAATCGGGGATTTTCCGGATGGGCAAAAAACTCTGCCGGCGGCTTCTGCTCCATGATCTGTCCTTCATTCATAAACACGACTCTTGAAGCCACCTCTCTGGCAAATCCCATTTCATGAGTTACCACAACCATAGTCATACCTTCATCCGCCAGCTGGCGCATCAGCTCCAGCACCTCGCCCACCATCTCCGGGTCCAGGGCTGAGGTTGGCTCGTCAAACAGCATCACATCCGGGTTCATGGCCAGCGCCCGCACAATGGCAATACGCTGCTTCTGTCCGCCGGAAAGCTGGCTTGGATAAGCCTTTGCCTTATCCTCCAGGCCTACACGTTTTAAAAGCTCTATGGCCTTTTCCTGAGCCTCCGGCTTGCTCATTTTTTTCAGTCTCACCGGAGCCAGGGTAATATTTTCCAGAATCGTCAAATGGGGAAACAGATTAAAATGCTGGAATACCATGCCCATTTTCTGACGCAGGATATTCACCTCTTTCGCCTTTGCCCGGGTGATCTCCCTGCCTTCAAACCAGATCTCGCCGGATGTGGGCACCTCCAAAAGATTCAGGCACCGCAAAAATGTACTTTTCCCCGAACCGGACGGCCCTACAACCACTACTTTTTCGCCCTTTTCAATATGCTCATTAATCCCCTTAAGCACCTGATGGCCATCAAAAGATTTATTCAGATCTTTAACGTCGATCACTGCGGGCCAGCCTCCTTTCAAATAATGCCAGAAGTTTTGTTAAAATAACAACAACTACCAAATAGATCACAGCCACAATAAGCATAGGCGGCATAAAGTCGAAATTGCTGTTACTAATATTCTGGCCTACCTTTGTAACGTCCAGAACGCCGATATTTCCAATAATCGCCGTCTCCTTGATCAACGTAATAAACTCATTGCCCAGAGCCGGCAAAATATTCCGGATCGCCTGAGGCATAACAATAAGCCCCATCGTCTGTCCGCCGGTCAGACCCAGGGAACGTCCGGCCTCTGTCTGTCCCTTGTCTACAGCCTCGATACCGGCCCGGATGATCTCTGCCACATAAGCGGCGGAATTTAATCCAAAGCAGATCACACCCACAATGGCCTGAGGAATATGTACCGATGCAAACACAACATAGTAAAAGATCAGCAGCTGGACATACACAGGTGTCCCGCGGAAGATCGTCAGATAAATATTGGAGATCACCGCCAAAAATCCCAGTTTTTTTGTTCGGCTGCCAATATACTTAAAAATTGCCAGGAGTACGCCGATCACAACACCAAAGATTACCGCTCCCAAAGAGATCAGGATCGTCATTTTAAAGCCGTTAAGATACGCCAGATAACGTCCTTCCTCCAAAAAAGCATAGGAAAATCGCTCCCCCTGCTGGGTCAGCCACTGCATTAAGCCTTCCACCTATAAACCTCCGTTCTCTCTCACTTTCTCTGTCAGCAGGTTTCATCTATGTATAACAATAGCCGAAAATGGAAGTTCCCTTTCGGCTATTGTCATAACTAAAAAATCCACTTATTATTCGGTTGTATGATTTAATGTATACTCGTCAATTTTACCGTCAGCAATAAGCTGCTCTAAAACGGCATTGATCTCGTCAAGAAGGGCTGTATTGCCTTCCTGGACAGCAATGGCATACTTATCTGTAAACAGCTCTCCGTCAAGGATCGTCAGTTTATCATTTTTAGCAACCAGCTGCTCAGCCGGCAGGGAATCCATAACAATGCAGTCGATCTTATTGTTGGCAAGATCCATGGCAGCTTCCATAAACTTGCTGTACTGGGTCACCTGCCAGCCCTGATCCTGGGCATATAAGTCTGCAGTATTTCCTGCCTGTACGCCAACCTTTGTATCTGCAGTAATGCCATCCACACTCTCTACAGCCATGGTGTCCTTATTTACAACAACCACCTGGCGGCTTGTGGCATACTCAATGGAGAAATCCATTGTCTTATCACGTTCCGGGTCTACAGAAATTCCGGCTGCGGCAAAATCTGCCTTCCCCTGCTGTACTGCCAGAAGGGCGCCGTCAAAGGACATATTCTGGATTTCCAGCTCTTTGCCCATCGCTTTTGCGATCTCATTGGCAATATCCACATCAACGCCAACAACTGTAGAACCATCTTCTGTATATTCATACGGAGCAAATCCGGCCTCTGTAACCATGATCAGCTTTCCATCTTCAATCGTCTCCACATCGGAAGATCCTTCCTGTACTGCACTGCTTTCATCGCCAGTGCTCTGGGCTGCTTCGCTTTCCTGGGAAGCCTCGCTGCTGTCAGCGGCTTCGCTCTGTGCCTGTGTCTCTGCTGCATCGCTCTGGGCTGCTGTATCCGCAGTACCTGTACCGCTGTTTGATCCGCCGCAGGCAGCCATGGACAGTACCATGGCAGCAGAAAGTGTCAGTACCATAAACTTTTTCATCTTCATCAACCTCCAAAATCCTCATTTCTCCGGATCCCGAACATTACAAAAAGATCCGGTGTGCATGATTTTTAATCTAGCACGCAGTGATAGGTTTGTCAAGAGAAAAATGCATATTTATTCATCCGAAGTATTCCTTCAGGGCTTTTACGATTTCTTCCTGGTGCATTCCCCGGGAGCCTTTCACCAGCAGCGCGTCCCCGGGCTTAATAATGCCTTTCAAATATCCGGCCGCCTGGTCATTTTCAGAAAAATTGTGGGTCACGATCTGCGGCGCATGTTCATTGACCGCCTGGACTAAAGCTTTCATTTCCTGACCTACAGTCACTACCTCATCAACACCGCTTTCTGCCACAAAGCATCCGGTATCATAATGGCACTGCCAGGACATGTCTCCCAGCTCAAGCACATCTGCCAGAACAGCGATCTTGCGTCCGGGATTATCTAAAAGCCCCAGAACCGTCACGCCGCTTTTAATGGAATCCGGGCTGGCATTATATGTATCGTCGATGACCTTAATCCCGTCACGCAGGTGATTGATCTGCTGGCGCATAGGTATTCCTTCGTAAGCCAGCAGCCCTTCTGCGGCAGTTTTGGCATCCAGCCCGTACTCCATGGCAATCGCCATAGCAACCACCGCATTATTCACGTTATGCATCCCCAGCTGACGGATCACCACATGGATCTGTCCCTGAGGCCATACATACGTAAAATGCTGCATTCCGTCGCAAATATAAATATCTTTTGCATAATAATCCAGTCCATCCATACAGCCATCTTCCTCATGGCCAAACAGCCGGGCATTTTCCGGATACTGCACAGCGGCGCTTTTTAAAAGGGGATCATTGCCGTTAAGATACAGCGCCTGTCCCGGCTTAAAATTTCCGGCAATCTTAAGCTTTTCATGCATGATATTTTCCTGGGATTTTAAAATACCAATATGAGCCACCCCAATATTGGTTACCACAGCAGTCTCCGGAGCGGCAAACTCTGCCAGCTCATCCATTTCCCCAAAATCACTGATGCCCATCTCTACCACGGCCATCTCATGCTCCGGTCCCAGCCGGAAAAGGGTCAGCGGCACGCCAATATTGCTGTTTTGGTTCCCTGCAGTTTTTAAAACCCGGTACTTCGGCGCCAGCGCAGCTGCGATCATCTCTTTTGTAGACGTTTTTCCTACGCTGCCTGTAATACCGATCACCGGCACCGGGTACTTGCTCCGGTAATAAATAGCCAGATCGCCCAATGCTCTTTGTGTATCCTTTACAAAAATATGAGGCTTCGTCTCATCCACGATTTCTCCTTTAGATGTAAACACAGCCTTGGCCCCGGCCTCAAACACCTGCCCTATAAACTTGTGGGCATCCACACGCTCCCCGATAATAGGGGTAAATAATGTATTCTCCTGAATATCTCTGCTGTCTATACTAATATAGGAAATCACTGTATCCGGATCTCCGCACAAAAGCCGTCCGCCCACGGCCCGGACAATCTCGCCAACTTTTAAATTTTCCATATGCGCCAGCTCCCTTTCTATTTTCTTCTATAAAGATACACTATCCGCAGCTGGAAGTCAAACCTTCGCACCCTTCAGTTTTTGAAGCCTTTTAATAAGTAAAATACATCCCACCAGCGCCACCGCAGCCTCTGTTGCCGGAAATGCGCTCCACACACCATTCATTCCGGCCAGTGAGGATAAAATAAAGGCCGCCGGTATGATCACCACAAATCCCCTCAGAATGGAAATAATATGGGCCGGAAAAGGATATTCTGTGGAAGTAAAAAACATAGACGCAATAATATTAAATCCTGCAAAGATACTTCCTATAAAATACACTTTTAAGCCGCCTACAGCAATGCTCTGCAAAGCAGCGCTGTTTTCGCTGTTAAAGATCCGGGCAATCTCCGGTGCAAAGAAAAAGATCAGTAAATATACCCCGGCAGAAATGACAGCCATCGTTGTCAGGGCATAGCGAAGTATGGATGCCGCAGCTTTTTTGTTGCCGCTTCCATACTGACTGCTGATCACCGGCTGTATTCCCTGGGCAATACCTGTATAAATCGCCACAACGACTAAAGAAAGGTTTGCAATAACGCCATAAGCGGCAACGCCGGTATTTCCCTCCAGCCCAAGGATGATCATGTTAAACACAATAATGACGATTCCGGAAGAAACCTCTGTGATCAGCGAGGGCAGACCGCTGGAAAAGATCCCGCCAAACAGCCGGGGCAGGATACGGCATTTTTTCAAATGGAACTGATTTTTCTTTTTCAGGAAATACGGGGACATAACACAAATACTGATCACCGGAGCCAGGCCTGTGGCCAGCACGGCGCCAAAGATTCCCATGCCAAAAGGAAACATAAAGACATAATCTAAAACCACATTGGACAAGCTTCCTGTAATCATGGCCGCCATGGAAAGCTGAGGCGCCCCGTCATTACGCACAAAGCATAACAGCAGGTTATTCAGCATAAACATCGGCGTAAACAACAGAAGAACCTGAAGATACAATCTGGCCATTTCAAAGGTCTGCTCATTTCCCCCTAAAAAGCGTGCAATCGGCGCTGAGGCAAAAAGTCCGGCCAAAAAGAAAATCGTAGCAATACAGACCATGGCCACAGCCGCATTGGTAAAAACCTGATCTGCCGCTTCCTTTTTTCCCTGACTTTTATAAATAGAATATTTTGTTCCTCCGCCCATGCCGATCATCAGACCGCTGCCATGGATAAAATTGTACACGGGGATGGCTAGGTTTAACGCTGCCAGCCCGGCAGCCCCCAACGCCTTTGACACAAAAAAAGTATCTGCCAGAATATAGCAGGATAACGCGATCATGCCAAGAACATTCAGGGAAACATACTTGGCAAAAACTTTAAGTAAATTTTCATTTTTCACACATAAAACCTCCTGAGATATATTTATTCGTTAAAAAACGGGGCAAGCAAGCTTGGCCGCGTTCCCTCAGCGCTCCCTCACTACGTGTGTTGAGCCATGCCAGCTCGCTGCGGCTTTCGCCGTATTGCTGGGTTCTCATAGACCCTGGCTCAAGCAAGCTTGGCCAGGGTCTATGAGAACCCAGCAGCATGGCTCAATGCTAAACAAAAACACCTCAGCGGCCATTCCTTCTAAGGCCTACGGAATGGGCTGAGGTGTTACCCGGCGGTAAGGGGTATTGAGTTGTACAGGCGGCGTTTAGGAAATGGTTGTGCTGCGCGGAATGTAAGCAGCGGCGCCGCCGGTGAAAGTTGCTGTCTTTGCTTTTTACTTTACAGCAATAGCTTCGATTTCAAATAATCCGCCTTTTGGCAGGGCGCCGGCCTGGACGCAGGAGCGCGCCGGTGTTTCTCCGGTAAAATACTGGGCATAGATTTCATTAATGGCAGCAAAATCATTAATATCTGCCAGAAAAACTGTCGTCTTAACAACATTAGCCATGGTCATGCCTGCGGCTTCTAAAACAGCTTTAAGATTTTCCAGAGCCTGCTTTGCCTGAGCCTCAACACCTTCCGGAAGTTCTCCGGTCTCAGGGATCAGTCCCAGCTGTCCGGATGTGTATACTGTATCTCCGGCCTTAACAGCATGAACATATGGGCCAACGGCTGCCGGCGCTTTATCTGCACAAATGGTTTCTCTTGTCATGACATCTACCTCCAAATCTTTTTTATGGCTAAGCTGCTACTATTTTACACTATTCTCCGGCAAAAAGCAACTACAGCTGCGAATCCGAAAATAGGGGGTTGCCAAGCCAGACTTTTTATTGTAGAATGTTAAAGAATCTTAGATATGCACTGCAGTATTTTACTATACGGTGCTTTTTCTTCCCGATACATAAAAGGGAGTAGTCAAAACTCATCATCACCAGCCCGGGGAGCATCCTCTGGTGGTGAGTACCAAACGGTGACAAGACTTTTCATGTATCCGCCCTGGGACTATACTATATAAGCATAGCTTCAGAGAGGATGATGGAAAGTCTTTTTATGTTTCCGGGAATAATAAACACAGGCTTCGTACCCCACAGTGCAAAAAGCAAATCACAAGAAAGCCATTAACACAAAGGAGGCCATTTATGAAAGAATTTTATCAGATGACAAAAGACGAAGCGCTGGCCGCGCTGAATGCATCTGAAAATGGACTGTCCGACAGCCAGGCCGCAGCGGCTCTGGAAACCTACGGTGAAAATGCTCTCACCGAGCAAAAGAAGAAAAGTCTTCTCCAGGTTTTCCTTGGCCAGTTTGCCGACCTGCTGGTGATCATCCTGATCGTCGCAGCTGTCGTTTCCATGGTTTCAGGCAATGTGGAAAGTACCATTGTTATCATTGCCGTTATTATTTTAAATGCTATTCTGGGAACCGTCCAGTATGCCAAGGCAGAAAAATCCCTGGATTCCCTGAAGGCCCTGTCCTCACCTAAAGCCAAAGTGCTCCGCGAAGGACAAAAGCATGAGCTGGATTCAAAAAATGTCGTTCCCGGCGATATTCTCCTTCTGGAAGCCGGAGATATGGTCTGTGCCGACGGACGGATCTTGTACAACTATTCACTTCAGGTCAATGAAAGCTCCCTTACAGGAGAATCCACTAACGTGGATAAAAAGGAAGTCTGCTTAGACGGGGAAATGCCTTTAGGCGACCGCGTCAACATGGTTTATTCCGGAAGCCTGGTAACCTATGGCCGCGCTACGGTTCTTGTTACCGGAACAGGCATGAAGACTGAGATCGGTAAGATCGCCACCCTGATGAATGAAACAAAGGAAAAGAAAACACCGCTCCAGATCAGTCTGGATCAGTTCAGCAAAAAGCTGGCCATTATCATCCTGGTGATCTGTGCCCTTGTCCTGGCACTGAGCCTTTACCGGGATATGAGCTTCATCGACTCTCTTATGTTTGCCGTAGCCTTAGCCGTGGCTGCCATCCCGGAAGCATTAAGCTCCATTGTTACCATTGTACAGGCTATCGGTACCCAGAAAATGGTTAAGGAACATGCCGTTGTTAAAGAGCTGAAGGCTGTGGAAAGTCTTGGCTGCGTCTCTGTCATCTGTTCCGACAAGACCGGTACACTGACCCAAAACAAAATGACCGTCCAGCAGATCTACATTGACGGCCAGCTGTTTACACCGTTTACGCTGGATCTGAAAAATCAGCTCCACCGTTTCCTTCTTTACGATGCGATCCTTTCCAATGACTCCACCTTCCAGGAAGGCAAGGGTATGGGAGATCCTACAGAATACTGTCTCCTGGAAATGGCTGAAAATGCCGGCGTAGACCATTCCGTAATCCGTGAGCTTATGCCCAGAAAAGCCGAGATTCCTTTCGACTCTGACCGTAAGCTGATGAGTACCAAGTACAACATGCGCGGCAAGCTGATGATCCTGACAAAAGGCGCTGTAGACGTCCTTTTATCCCGGACCGACCGTATCGCTTTCTCTGACGGTGTCAGACCGATTACAGAAGAAGACCGCCAGACCATCATGGAGCAGAACAATAAGTTTTCTGAAAATGGTCTGCGCGTATTAGCCTTTGGCTATAAAGACAATGATGAAACCGAGCCTCTGACTCTTGATGATGAACAGGATTTTGTTTTCCTTGGACTGGTTTCCATTATCGACCCGCCCCGTGAAGAATCCAAAGCAGCTGTAGCTGACGCAACACGGGCAGGAATTAAGACCGTTATGATCACCGGTGACCATAAAGTCACTGCCGCTGCTATTGCCAAACAGATCGGTATTTTTAAAGATGGCGACCTGGCCATTACCGGAAGTGAGTTAGACGCCATGAGCGATGAAGAACTGGATCAGAAGATCGAATCCATTTCCGTATACGCCCGTGTTTCTCCGGAAAATAAGATCCGTATCGTGGACGCATGGCAAAGAAAAGGCCGCATCGTATCCATGACCGGTGACGGCGTCAACGATGCTCCGGCCCTGAAAAAAGCCGATATTGGCGTGGCCATGGGCATTACCGGCACCGAGGTGTCAAAAGACGCCGCTTCCATGATCCTTCAGGATGACAATTTTGCTACGATCATTAAGGCTGTTGCCAACGGACGTAACGTTTACCGCAATATTAAAAATGCGATCCAATTTTTACTTTCCGGTAATACCGCTGCAATCCTGGCTGTTTTATATACTTCCATTGCCGGGCTTGCAGTTCCGTTCCAGGCAGTCCATCTGCTGTTTATTAACCTGCTCACCGACTCCCTTCCGGCGATTGCCATCGGAATGGAACCGGCAGACAAAGACATTTTATCAGAAAAGCCCCGTAATCCTAAGGAAGGCATTTTAAACCGGCCGTTCATGATCAATCTGGCCATTTATGGTATTCTTATTGCCGTATGTACAATGGTTTCTTACCATATTGGCCTTGGCACAGACGCAGCGACAGCCAGCACCATGGCATTCGCCACATTGACCATTGCCCGCCTTTTCCACGGATTTAACTGCCGCAGCAATCATTCCATCTTTGGCTGCCCCATCAGCAGAAACTGGTGGTGCGCCGGAGCCTTTGTCCTTGGCCTGCTGCTGATCAACATGGTACTGTTTATCCCAGGCCTCCACGGATTATTTGAGGTTTCTAATCTGACCGGAACACAAATCGGATGGATCTATCTTATGGCCTTTATTCCTACCCTGATCATCCAGATCGCTAAGCTTATCCGTGAACATGTAAAATAATTAAATAAGCATTGAAAATCCACCATTCAGGCAAACATGCGTCTGAGTGGTGGATTTTTTATTTCCAAACACCGGCATAAGCAAAAAGCTGCCGTTCCATTAATTATTATATCTTATAAATACTTATAGAATACGCTTATGTACACCAGACATACATTGCCTAAAAAGCTTACCACATGAATAAATAGTGCTGTTTTAATTTAATGTAACAGTTCAGCCAGGTCTGCGCATTTACTGCGCAGATCGTGAGAAAATGATTCAGGCGTGCAAAAATCCCATCGCTGCAGGCGATTTTGCATGGATTTTTGCATGTAACAGTTCAGCTGGCTGACCTGTTACACTTTAATTAGAAACTTTAATAAATAGTATTGTATTTTCCTATGGGAGTGTGCTATGATTAGTCTGTAGTGTTTTTTTGCGCAACGCATCCGTATCTGTATGTGTTGCGCGCCATTTTTTCCATTTAAAATACAAGTCTGGTCCACGGATCTGCGGCCGCTTCACACAAAGCCGCCCCGCATAGCCGGTTCCAGTCTTGGACAAACATAAAAATATAGGAGTGTTATTATCTATGGGCGGAATTTTCGGCGTTGTTTCAAAAAAAAGTTGTACAATGGATCTGTTTTTCGGTATTGACTATCACTCACATCTGGGAACAAAAAGAGGAGGAATGGCCGTGTACGGCCCCGGCGGATTTAACCGCAGCATCCATAATATTGAAAACTCTCCATTTCGAACAAAATTTGAACGGGATGTAGAAGAACTTGAGGGTACCATGGGCATTGGATGCATTTCAGACACAGACCCCCAGCCCCTGCTTATCCAGTCCCATCTGGGCAGCTATGCCATAACGACTGTTGGAAAGATCAATAACGAAGAAGAACTGATTAAGTATGTATATGAAAAAGGCCATCCCCACTTTCTCGAAATGAGCGGAGGCCGCATTAACACCACAGAACTGGTTGCCACACTGATCGATCAGCAGGCCACCTTAGCTGATGGTCTGGCCTTTGCTCAGGAAATGATCGATGGCTCCATGACCATCCTGCTTATGACCAAAGACGGCCTGATTGCTTCCCGTGACCGTCTGGGCCGCACCCCCCTGGTTATTGGTAAAAAGGAGGACGGTCTCTGCGTTTCCTTTGAAAGCTTCGCATTCTTAAATCTTGGCTATCATGCAGTCAAA
Organism: Candidatus Scybalocola faecigallinarum; assembly: GCA_018711005.1. Taxonomy (GTDB): domain Bacteria; phylum Bacillota; class Clostridia; order Lachnospirales; family Lachnospiraceae; genus Catenibacillus; species Catenibacillus faecigallinarum. The sequence continues at coordinate 40,777 of DVIT01000022.1, forward strand.
GAGCTGGGACCCGGAGAAATCGTCTTTGTTACACCAGAAGGCTTCACACAGCTAAAAGCCCCCGGAGACAAGATGCAGATCTGCTCCTTTCTCTGGGTATATTATGGCTATCCTACTACCTCTTACGAAGGCATTAACGTAGAAGCCATGCGTTATAAATGCGGCGAAATGCTGGCAAAGCACGATATGGCTGCAGGCCAGGATATTCATCCGGACATTATTGCCGGCGTTCCTGACTCAGGAACTGCACACGCTATTGGCTATGCCAATGAGTCCGGCATTCCATTTGCACGGCCATTTATTAAATATACACCTACATGGCCTCGCTCCTTCATGCCTCAGAATCAAACACAACGCAATCTCATCGCACGCATGAAGCTTATCCCGGTAGATACCCTGATCCACGATAAGAGTCTGCTCCTCATCGACGACTCTATTGTTCGCGGCACCCAGCTGGGAGAAACTACTGAATTTTTATATAACAGCGGCGCCAGAGAAGTCCACATTCGTCCTGCATGTCCGCCGCTCCTGTTTGGATGCCCATTCCTGAACTTTTCCAGATCCTCCTCAGATCTGGATCTGATCACACGCCGGGTTATCCGTGACCGGGAAGGCGATAATGTTTCCATGGAAACATTATATGACTATGCAGATCCTAACAGCACCAATTACAATGAAATGGTGGAGGAAATCCGCCGACGGCTGGGATTCACAACCCTGCGGTTCCATCGCCTGGACGATCTGGTAGCATCCATCGGTCTCCCCGAGGAAAAACTTTGTACTTACTGCTGGAGCGGCAAAGGCTGTTCCGGATGCAGCAAAGGTTGCCATAAAGCATAAATCCCCATAAAAATAGTCTGTGGCCGGATCAGCTCCGGCTACAGACCATTTTTATGATTTCTTCTACTTTTTATTATTGCATAAAATCACGATCTGTTAGTTCGTAAGATTACTTTCCCTCTGAACTGCTCTTATCTCATCCACAGGAATCGCCGTAGCATTATGGATCGCATCCACATCCCAGTGATTTTTCAGCATCTGTCCGATCAGCGCTGCACGGGCCGCTCTCTCACCGGATAGATAACCCGCTTGCTTTCCGGACTCATAACCAGCTCGTTCGCCAGATTCATAGCCAGCCAGTTCACCGGCCTGTTTTCCCGATTCATAGCTTTCCTGCTGCCACTTTTTCAATGTTGACCACATCTTTGCCTTCCCCCTTTCGTTTCCAGGCACTACTTTTATATCTAACGACGTTATGGCTTTTACTACATCAAAGACATCTTTATCAACTTCTACATCACTGTATTTTTTCTGAAGGCCCTTGGGGTCATCCTTGTAGATCAGCTGAACAAGATCAAAAAGTGCTGACACATCCGGATGAGTGAAATTTCCCGGATCTTCCTTGATCATCTGTACTAGGTTCATGCGGTAGTCACAAAAGGAGCTTTCCAGCTCCAGCGGCAGATCTGTCATCAGATCTTTCAGACTGTATGGGCCGTCCCAGGGTTCTTCCCCATAGTAGACCACCAGAGTGAATACGGGATGCAAGCGGTCGGTTTTTAGAAAGCCTGATAAATATTCCCCTGCGCTCCTTCCCCGCAGTCGGTTCTCCCTGCGGTTTCTCCGGCAGATCTCTTTATATTCCTTTGTGTAATTAAAGTAGTCATATCCCATGCTACGCAGCGGCATGGCATAATGGATATGACTCTGGTCTTCCAGGCCGAGGATCACAAACTCGGTCCCTCTGTACAGCTTTTTGACCACATCACGGTTCCTTTTGTAGCTTTCCTTGCGCGTTTTACCTACGATCCTGCCGGACACATCCGTATCCGCTTCCCGCAGCTGACGGGCATCTACAACTGGCCGGCCCTGAAACAATGTCCCGTTAAACAAATCCGCAAAACGGTCATTGTCCCTCCAAAACTCTTTAAATGTAATATCATTTTCCTGCTGCAAATTATTTCTCCCCTTTCCCGTCTCTCCAGGACCGGATGTTTGGGGGAGTATATATGCTGCATATGCACAGCTGTTGATCATATGCTCTTTTGCATATGAATCATTCTCCTTATGCATTATAATAACACAAATCAAGGCACAGGAAAAGAACACAAAACATTGTTTATCCTTTTTTAATTTTTGTCATCCGCAAAAAATGCCCCTGGGACAGCTTGTTAATGCTGTCTCAGGGGCGTTTTCCTGACTATTAATGTTTTTTCTTATATCAGTGCTTTATTGCTTTATTTTGCACTGCCTTTCTTTTTAATGATGATAAAGGCTGCTCCAGCAATGATGATCACTGCCACAACTGCGATACCGCCGATAATAAGCGGCATATTTACGGAAGAACCGTTGCTGCTATCGCCATCTGTTGGAAGCTGTGCCAACGGTGTTGTCTCGTCTTCGAGGGTGGTTGTGTCGCCGTTATCTTCCTGTGCAGGCTCTGTATCACCGGAATTGTCCTCAGATTCGGTGATCTCAGGAGTTTCTGCTAATGGAGTTTCTTCGTCCTCGAGAACTGTAATATTACCATCCTCAATTTCAACCTGCTGACCATCCTCGTTATAATTGGTTTCATTTCCTTCACCATCAGTTACAGTGGTGACCGGTACAGCCACCGGCGGTGCTACAGTACCGTCTTCATAAACCACTACAGTACCGTCTTCCTCAGTCACATACTGAGTTACTACTTGAGTAATAACTTCAGGTTCAACCTCAATCTCTGTTTCTACATCAGCATCTCTGTAATATACTGCATAACTGGACTGGCTGTCATTATACTCATGAACAATCGGCGCATCCTGGCCATTTAAGCGAATATAATTAGTATCGCCGATCGTCATGGTTTCAGGAGCTTCCTCAAACTCTACGCTTTCCCCATAAGCAACTTCCACTTCCTGTGTATCCAAAACAGAATTATCTTCCACAGAAATATATCTCATAGTTACTGTATAGGGCTGAGGATCATTAACCTCCTGAGCGGCATAGTAAACATTATAGGATCTCGTAGAAGTTCCATAAGTATGAACAATCTGTCCGTTGCCATTTCCCTGGCCGGAAAGTACCTGATAAACTACGCCATTAATTTCCAAAGTCGGTGTTGAGCTGATATCATAAGTCATCGGCTCTCCATCTGGTGTTACCGTAGCTGTAATTGCGGAAAGAATTGTTTCCGGATTATCATAGTCTACAAAATTAATAGTTACATCATATGGAACAGATTCCTCTGTTACGACATATGGAATGTTATACACTGTGGAACGTGTACTTGAAAATTCACGCTCGATATAGTTATCTATACCTTCTGCCAACTGGTACTGTTTAAAATTAGCTTCATAAGTTGATGGAAGATCGATGTGAACCAACGCATCTACATCCACAGTCTGGCGAATAGAGTACAATACTGCGTTATTATTATCCGCATCTACAAAATTAATTGTAATCTCATAAGGAGTTTCCGGAGTATCGATCACTCTGGCATACTCAAACACATATTCGGAAGCTGCGTTATCGTATGTAATATTATAAGATGAATTACGGCTTTCTAACTGATAGGTTTCTCCATTTGTCTCATAGGTGGCTGGAGCAGTCAATGTATACGACTCACCATAATTTAAAGTGACAGCATCGGAATAAATTACTTCATCACTTTCATCCACATAATAAACATTAAAGGAACGAGCCTCTTTTGTGCTGGGACTATATTGAAGGGTTACATTATCAGTACCATACTGCAACAGATAGCTATTATTGCTGATCGTATAAACAGTTCCGCCCAAATCAAAGGATGCTGGCGCTGTATAAGTGACAGACGGATAGTTTACAGCATCCAAAAATACTTGTTCTGACTGTAAAAATTGTCCGTCAGTTCCCTGACAAGTCACTGTCACATAATAAGCCTGGGCGCTATAACCAATAGCCACCTGAGTTGATTCTTCATAACCATCACCATCACTATCATACGGTGCAGTCACCTGAAGAAAAATACTTCCGCTATTCCAAAATTCAAGAGTATGAACTCCGCTTCTAAAGGTACCTGCTCCAATTTCACTGCCGTTCACAGTAGCCACATAAGAGTATTCTTCTGCACCGCTGGCAGAAACAGTAAAGGTCTGATAACCAAATCTGTCTGTTGCTTGTGAACTTATACTTATGGCGGGTGCCGGGGCTGCAGCCACCGGGATCTGTATCCCGGTGGCACAACCAAGCGCAAGCACTAAAGTCATTACATACGAAAAAATCGTCTTTTTTAATCTTTTCATAAAAACCTCTCCTTACTGTAATTTATTTCATATAATTTCCTTTATCTGAGATAAGCATATAATACCAAAATCACATGAACATCACACAAAGGAGTCATTTTTTAATGTTCAGCTCTTTTTTTTCGCCATTTCCAATAAATTATTCCAATAATAACGGCAGCAGAAATTCCAAGTGCGGTAAACAGCGCAGTCAAAGCAATGGGATCGCCCGTCCGTACCGCTGTAATAACACGACGAATTACTTTCGGAACACGGTTCACCACAGTATTTGTTATCGTTTCAGTGATTATTGGTCTCTCAATATCCTCAATACGATAAATTCCTGCATCCCATGTCAGGTCCGTCTGTCCCGGATTCATATAAAATGCCATGGAGAAATAATATTCTCCGTTTTGTGTGGTCGCATTGGAATCTACTGAGGTATCACTTCCGATATTTCTCAAAGTAATTGTCCATGGGTCGCTAACAGCAAATCCAACCCTATAATATCCCGATGGAATACCGCTGAACAGATATCTGCCTTCACTGTCAGTAATAGTTTCAGCTACAGTCTCCCATGCATTTTCATCCCACAAATCGCCGCTGGCACAACGCTGAAGAATTACAGTAATACCTTCAACTCCGTTTTCACCATCTGTTTGAATGCCATCCTGATCCTTATCATACCATACATAATCTCCCACTGTACATGGATTATCATTATAGTAAATACCCGCATCAATGGTCATATCTTCCTGACCATACTCAGGCTTTACAGAATCTGTAGGATAACCGGCACCCAAAACATAGTTTGAAAGCATATTAGAATCCAACGCCGTATCTTCGCCCTGATATGGTCGTGTTCGGGATACCAGAGGAGAGATATTAAAGACTACCCGATACTCTGCGTCATAAACATCGCTGCTCTTTACACCAGTGAACTTATAGTGTCCATTTTCATCGGTCACGGATGTTGAAACTGTCTCCCACTCACCATCACCCTTGCGTTGCTGCAAAGTAACGATAATGCCATAAACCGGCGCTTCATCTCCATCTTGTATACCGTCTCTGTTTGCATCGATCCATACATAATCGCCAATGGCACTCAGCAGATAAGCCCCTGCATCATGGGTTAAGTCTGCCGTATCGGCAGGAAGCTCAATAATATCTGTAAAACCTCCATTTAATGTTTCATCATCAAAATATGCCACTTCAGAATCATGCTCTGCATCACCCACACCAGCTTCCACTGAAATATAATTTTCCGGATACTGGAAATGGATACGATAACGTCCGGCTTCCAAACGGTCGAATAAATACCGTCCGTCTTCGCCTACAACTGTTGATGCAACAGGTTCATCCGATAAAGCACCGTCATCACCTACAGTGTAAAGATCCACAATCGTTCCCGGCAGCGGAATATGAATACTCTGGGTATTATCATAATCCCGATCATCAAATACATAGCCGCCAAGAGCACTGTAAACTGTCACGCCTGCATCCCAAGTCATATCATCTGCATACAACCGGATCACATCCGTATACATAACGCCGCTGTTACGGTCATGTTTTGCATCGGAATCCGCACCGGAAGATCCGGCATTGGCCTGTGTAAAGGAATAGTTTGTGGTGTATCCGGTTTTTATAGCATCGGAAATATCAAACTCAACCACATATAATCCCTTGGGCAGATCGGTAAAGCAATAATAACCATCCTTACCAGCCGTATCATTGTGTGCAGTAATCTGCGTCCGGTATGGTGTCAATGATTCAATACTGTCATCCGAAGATTCAAGTCTGTACAGATTTACTGTAACACCGTTCAAACCAGATTCGCTTTCATCCTGAACACCATTTTTATTAGCATCAATCCACACATAATCCCCAAGACTTACCAGAGAAACAAAACCGGCATCAATGGTCATGTTTTCTTCGCCAATCAGTTTTCCATCCCCATCCACTGATAGGGTCAGATTGACAGCTTCTGTTTCTCCTGCATTATTAATATTAGAATCTAATGTCGTATCCCCTATAGCATACTGTGCTGTTGGAGCATAGCCGTCGGGAATCTCAAATACAACCTTATATTCATAATATGTATTTCCTACATAATATTTAGGATTCGTCGGATCTGCATCATAACCGGAATCTTCCTCATAAGAGGCTTCGGTCCGGTAATTACACGGAAGCTCATCAAACAAATATTTACCCTGCGTATCCGTAAAGGTCGTCTTATAAACTTCCCATTCGCCTTCTTGAGTCGTTGTTGATTTCCTACGATATAAAGTAACCTCCACATCTCTGGCTACACGATCTCCGCCATCCTGGATGCCGTTGTCATTATCATCGAAAAATGCATAATCACCAATACTTCCTGTAGTCAGATACATTTCAGCCAAAACCTCATTAGAAGATACACGGTCAACAGTTCTCATTTGGGAACTTTCTGTATCATTGGCTCTCACGACAGCTGCAGCAGTAGTGTTTCCAATAACTGCGTCTTCATAAGCAGCCATTTCTTCGGCTGTATATCCCGGAGCCCGCATAGCCAACGTTACATTATAAACATCGCCAGCCTCCATATAATATGCGTCATCAAAAGTTACTTCCACACCAATAGCCGTAACCTGAGACATATCTGCCGGAGGTGTTGTTGTCCATCCTGCACCCCACACATCTTCAGCCTTGCTGTTAAGCATTGGCAATTCCTCGGCTGCCGTCTTGCTTCGCCGGGTTGCTTCGTCCCAGCTGCCTCCTACATAATAATAAACTGTTGCATGAGCACCTTCGACACCGTCTGGATTGCCATCAACCCACAGAAGGGTTACCGGTTCATAAGTATGTGTGCCATCACTTACCGGAAGACTTGTTGAACGCTGACTTAAAATCTGGTCATTATTAGCCGGGCGCATTTCCTGAGTATCTCCAGTAAACGGTATAATATCCACAAAGCGAGCTTCCCTCACATCCTCTCCGGCATTCGCTAAAGACAAACGATAATAAATCGTTCCTGCAGGTTCAACAACTGCCGATATACCAGAAGACAGCCATTCATTTGCTTCCTCTGCAATATATTTTCGGATAATCAACGAGTCGCTTCGGGAAACCTGGATCTGCACCGGCTGACTTAAATATCTCAGTTCATCGCCATCAATTTCTTCTCCTGTAACATCCTCAACAAAATCATCACTATTCGTATCCGAAATCAAATCACTGTTATCAGATGGAGCTTTCAAATAACTCATACCTGTAGGATTATCCAGGGTCAGAGGAAGCTGATACCCGCTTCCTATGGTTCCAGTAGCATTTAAGTTGATCACCGTAGACGGAAGCCCCAGGTCAATATCCGCTGCATAGTCCAAAATAATGCTCTGTCCGGGTTCAAGCTTGAAATCCTCTCCAAAGTCCAGAACATACTGATAGGACGTCTGGGTCACAGTTACAGGATTTCCTTCCTCGTCTGTAATTTCCTGTTTCGTAACAATCTCTATAGGCTCTGATACAGATACATTTTTAAGGATTTTTCCATCAGACAAACGTACTCTGATACCCTTTACACCATCCTCAGCATATAAGCTGGTATTTAATGTAGTGTATGGCGGTAAGGTTATTGACATTACCGGATGCTTCAAGGCTGCTTTAGATGTATCAATCACAGTGCCTACCGTTGAAAACTCTACTGTATCTCCGGAATAATAATAGCCAGAAGACGATGTGCTTGTAATCTCATTGTCCAATGACAAATATGGCAGATCTTCATCATAACGGCTAAATGTTACTTCAACACTGTCGGATGCTGTACCTGTCCGGTGAGCTGGCTGACCAGATTCATCAAGCATTGTATCTTCCCAGTTTAAAGAAGCTGTATTTTTGATCTTTCGGATCTCCGGTAATGTAGCGTCCGAAGGTCTCTGCTTAAAGGTCACCAAAACTTCAATAGCCCCTGCATCAAATCCGACGCCGGCATTTGTATAGCTAACTCTGTAGCCAACACTCTTGTCCGGAAGATCTACCTGAACATATGCATTGTCAGCTAAATCCGTCAGATCAATATCCTTTTGAACCGTCTGCCACTGGGCATTTCCAGATGTTGTCTCTATCTTTGCTTCTACAGTCGCCAGCACATGGCTGCCGTCTCTATTTACAGATTTATACAGGTTCAATGATTCCATAACATAATCGGAAGATGATAAAACATACCCATCAACCTTATCCGTAATGTCGTAGTAATCACCTAAAGAACCAGCTGTAAGGCCATAGAAGGTCAGAGTATCGTCTGTAACAACAAATTTCTCTGCCGGAAGTTCATTGGTTCTATCGGTCATACCAGAAACCCGGAAGTATACGCTTACATCCTGGTTCATGAGACTTTGCTCTGAGTTTGCGCTTTCTGCATATCCAGTACCATTTTCCAAACGAACAGACTTATCAATGGACGACCTGAAGGTCTTAACAGAAGCTTCTGTCCGGTTCTGGAAGATCACTTTATCTGTATAACCTTCGCTGTCCGTCTTGCTTACATTAGTAAAATCAGTTCCCGGATTCTGGTTCCCTGTTACGGTAACCTTTTTCTTTAAAATATTCTGTTCCAGACGGTCATCCAACGGATACCCATCCGGTGCAGTAACTTCTACAACCCAATAATCACCTACGGGCAGCAGATCACTCTGTCCGATTCCGTCGCCGGAAACGGTTACGGTATCCAGGACTGTTGACAATTCTGTATCAGACGCAGCATAAATATTAAATACAGCGCTAAGTCCATCTTCATCACAGATAACATTCCCCTGTGTATCCTCTTTCCGGATCACGATCCGTCCCTTAGCCGATGTGTTGGTAACGGAAACCGTATACTCTACATCTATAAAAGATTCACTCTCAGGAATTGTCACCTTCTGTGCTGTCAGCTCATAGCCGTCCGGAGCATTTGTCTCAATAAGAACATAATCTCCCGGCGCCAGTTTAGACCATGTAACAACGCCATCTGCGCCTGTCGTCTGAGCTTTACCCACCGGATTACCCTTATGAGCTGTCATCTTTTCGTAGTCTGTGTCTGCGCCTTCTTCGGAAGCATTCTCATCATACGTGTACAGTTCAAAGGTCACGCCGGAAAGCGGTTTGCTGCCATTATTGCTGTCTGTCTTCTTTTCTACTTTCAAGGTGCGGTAAATATCGTCCCACTGTGTTCTCTCTACAGTTTGTCCTGCAACCACCTCAAACTCAATAGGGGTAGGATCTACAGTGAAATCCACTGTTACATTATCAGTGTTCGTTAAGGATTCCGGAGCTTTAACTTCTGTCACGCGGTATTTTCCCGGTTCAATATAACCGGATAAATAAGCACCTACCACTGGTTCATCTCCAGGGGTGAGTACATCGGAGGTTACAGTAATTTTGCTGGCTTCTTCTGAACCGCCCACATATTCCCATTGACCGGCTGCATCGTTCCAACGCTCTAAAGTGTACTTCGCTCCTGACAAACCTCTGCCGGTTGTATCATCGGCTGTAGTTTTTGTCTTCTTCATAAGAAGGAAACGGCCTTTATCCGTTGTATTATTAATGGCCTGATCATCCGTAAAATAAGTATTTATTTTACTAGCCTCGACACGGATGTGAATATTTCCCTCTGAGTCGATATAATTTCCGTTTTGCTTATCTCCCTTGTCAAACTGAGTCTTATCCTTAGCAAAAGTGCCGTCGTCCATTACTTCTTTAAGAATATAGTCTCCTGCATCCAAACGGTAAGAAATCTTTCCATATTCGTCTGTCTTAAGCGTTGCAAGCTTCTCCTCCTGACCTTCCCCATTAACCTTGTAGAGTTCAAAAGAAATATTCTCACCAGGAGCTTTGCCATCAGGCGCTGTTGCCCATGTAACTGTTTTTTCCAGTTCAAATCCGCCTAAGATCACATTGTAAACATTTTGCGAATAAGCGTATTTCCGCTGATTCTTATCATCCTTATCCTTGGTGTTATCCAGCGTCACTTGTGTGATCTCTGTGTTTTCCACATAGCCGGTTGGCGTAAGGGTCTCCTTATACCAATATGTTCCATTCAACAAATCGGTCCAGGTGATAACGCCATTTTTATCTGTCGTTCCGGTGCGAACAGGATTTGTTCCAGCTTTGGCATCATCTTCCTTCGCATAAAGTGCAAACTCTGCTCCGGCAACCGGCTTCGTTGTTGGTCTAGAACCATCCTTTTCATACTTGCATAATGTCAATGTATTTGTATGCTGATTCGTTAATGGTTCATCGATAGTTTTCAACGTATTTGCCGTAACAGCATAGCCATCGTCACCGCCAAACACAATGCCTCCCTCCGGAAGGTAATAGCCGTCTGGCGCTGTTGTCTCCTTCAGCCAGTAATCTCCGGCAGGCAGTAATGGGGAAGTGTATTTACCATCTCCATTGTCCGTCATTTCACCGACTCTGTTTGTACAAGCCTTATCAGAATATATCTCCAGGATTGCGCCGGATAACGGTTTCTTATCGTGTTCATCCTGCTTAGTTACAGTGAACTTTCCATAGTTGGAGATATTCTTCACTGTTTTTGTATACGCATCTGTTTTTGTAGTAACACCCTTTTCAACCGTAACTGAGAAAGGTTCATAGTTAGCCTTTCCATATTCCGATTCATCCTCAGCAGTTCCCAGACCTATCTCAATCACCCAGTACGTTCCAGCGTCTAAAAGCGGACTTTCGGCGATACCCGCTGGATTTGTTGTCATCGTACCAACTCTTTTTGTAGTAGTCCCTACATCACTCTTAGCTTTGTAAATATCAAAGGTGACACCTGACAGATTTTCAGTTTCTCCACCATCAGCAGAACCGACATTCCATGTTCCGATCTTATGGATCCAGAACTTGCCTTTAGGATCATTTTCTACTTTAATAGGGGTTGTCAGTGTACCGCCGGTAGATGTATCTACATCACCTTTAGCCGGAAGATAACCCTGAACCGTTTGATCACCGATTTCAATCGATCCCGGATTGGATCCATCCGTAATCTTGCTGCTTTCGATCTTTATATAGATTGGCTCTGTTTTTAAGGTGTAGTTATTATCTGTTGATTCTTCAACAAGTTTATAAATTCCCGGTTCCAGATAGTTGGACCATACATAGGTATCCGTTGTAGTTGTTGTGATCGATGATTCATAGTCAACAAACTCATCCTTAGCTTCATCATATTTAGATATTGCAAAGGTTGCCTGTACTTTTGTTGATGTATTTGTTGAGCTTACCTTCGTCAGAGCAAAACGGCCATAATCCGCTTTGTTATAAATCGGATGATCAACAAACCATGTATTATCCTCATCACGGCCAAGAACTACTTTGTAGTAGCGGACTCCGTTAATCACTTGATAGTCATATTCACTGCCGAAAATAGCTTGATCTTCTGGACTTAATTCACCTCGGTCAGCTTCTATAAAGCCATTTGGATATTTAGTCTCTGCAATAAAGTAAACACCATTGGGCAAATCATTAGAAGAATATTGACCAGAGTTATTGCTGTCAACCATTACATCAACATCATTATTTATATCTGGAACAAGTTGTCCATTTTCCACTTTAGAGGCATAAACTGTAAAAGTAGCTCCGCTAATATGATACTCCTGCCCGGACAAAACTGAAACCTTATCTAAAAGAATATTCGTATAATTCCAGTTCCCGATTGAAAGTTTATGTACATCTTCATCGCCATCAATTTCAGAGAACGGGGCTTGAGGATTATAAGGATTGCTAACTGTTACCGTATGGTATTCAACATTTCCATTCTCATCTTTCTCCAGCTGATACTTATCTGGAGCAACCAATTCCATAATATAATAGGTTTCACCAGGTACCAAATCTGTAAAAGAATATTGTCCTTGCCCATTTGAAATAGATACCTGAACAATTCCCCACTGTTTTGCCTGATCGGTCAGTTCAGAAGTTGCCGTATTATAAATATCATCGATTTCCAACCGTGATTGTTCGTCCCACTCAGGATGCTTCTGCATTTCAGTGACCATGGCCTTCACCTTATTCTCGTCTCTGAAAACAGCCACTAAAGAACCGGATAACGGCGATTGACTATCAACAGCATACTTTTCTCCCGGGACATGAATTTTCTTATAGTTATAAATCGGAACAGAGTATTCACTTCCGTCGTCATCTAATGGAATAGTAAAAAATGTCCAACAGTTTTCCTCATCGAAAAAGTAATTGTCGTTGTTCTCATCTCCCCTTAATTCGATTTCCTTCAGATAATATGTTTTTCCCGGTTCCAGTTTAGGTGTCACACCTTCACCATGGATCACATCTCCATTTTCATCTCTGGCAGTACCGGATCCTCCCGTCCAAATATCACCTTCACTGTTTAGAACAGGACTTAACTTTACCTGCTCACCATTATTAACAGTTGTCAAGGTACCGTCTGCATCATCCACAACATACAATTCAAAAATGGCACCGTCAATCCGTATATCCGTATCACCATGTACAGTTTTTATAAACCGTATCCTCGGCTTTGTGGAATAGTCCTTCACCTCAATGGTCAGGTTTGGCGCAGCATCGCCAACCCACTGAAAGCCATTCGTTTCATCCACAATTCCATACCTGGAAGTACCATCAGAGTTGATCTGGATCAACATATCCTGTGCCGTTGTCCACGTATCATCCGGGGTCTTGGTTTCCCGCAGCCAGTAATATCCGGGAGTGAGCTCGGTCACAGAGGCTGTATATGAAGACGACATATCAACAGTCTCTACCGCATCTCTATTAGGATCTTCAGGAAGCGCAAGATCCTTTGAACTGTCTTTTATCGTTCCATCACTGTCCTTATAAGGATACACTGTAAACTTGGCACCTTCCAGCCGTTCCATCACCTCTGTACCATGAAAAGCACCATACTTTTCAATAGTGAAACCGCCTGAGCGTTCGTTGGTCAGTTCCATAAGATTCGTATTGTTTTTGTCTGTTGTAACGATCTTATCCTCTGTTACTGTAATCTCATAAACTGTATCTGACACAATATATCCTGTTACAGAAGACTTTTCCTTCATATAATATGTGCCAGGAGTCAGCCAGTCAGAAAGCGCCGTGCCATCAGATGCTGTAGTAAGTGTGTCCACTTTCGTTGTGCAATCTTTATCCGAGTAAATTTCAAAAACAACATCTGCCAGTGGAGCATCTTCATCCACACTGCCATCGGCTGCAGCGGCAAATTTTTGGATCTGGATCTTACCTTTAACGGCGATATTCTTGATCTTTTCTACAGTCGTATTATTATATCCTTCCTGGTTTTCTCCGGCAGTGATCGTCACCTTTTTGGAATATGTTGTAGAACGACCCTCTGTAAAATATCCATCCGGCAGTGTTTCTACCAGCCAGTAATCGCCCGGAACCAGATCATCAAAGGATGCCTTGCCGCCATTTGCCGTAGTCATCGCGCCAATGCTAGTCTTTCCTGTATCTGCCTCTGGAGTTTCAGCATTCGTATCAGCTACCTTATATAATGTAAAGGTCACACCATCCAAAGGTGTCGTTGTTCCATTAGGCTGGTTAAAGGTGGTTGTCTTCTCCACCAACAGCTTGCCTTTTCTTACGTTTTCAACCTCAAGTGTATATGGTTTTGAAGCATCGCTGTTTGTTTTCACTTTATACCATGTGTCATTATTAACATATCCATTTGGCGTACTTGTTTCCCTGACAAAATATGTGGTACCAGGCGCAAGATCACCAAAGGTCAGCGTACCGTCTTCTCCTGTCGTACCTTCTTTTATTTTGGTTCCTTGTGTCAATCCGCCTTGACCATCAGATACAGATGTATACAGTTCAAAACCAACGTTTTCCATAGCTGTATTCAGAACACTGTCTGTCTTGCTGACCACAATGGATACTGTTTTTTGGTTTTCACATTCTACTGTAACAATCTTATTAGTATTAGTACATGTGACCTCAACCACTTGCGTATTCACAGCATAACCGCTGGGCGCCTGGATTTCCTTTACATAGTAGGTTTGACCTAACTCTAACTGAGAAGTAGAATATCCGATACCATGTACTGTCTGACTATTTTCTACATGAGTTCCTGTAGTAATTCTTTCCAGTTCATGGGTTCCGGCTTCTGCATCTGCTTTTGTCGCATACACGCCAAACACAGCGCCATTGAGAGCTGCTGCTGTTTTTGTGCCATCTGCCGCGGACTTTTCAATACGGATCTGCCCATATTCCAGGTAATTGCGCACGGTTTCTGTCTGGTTAATGTTCCATTCACCACTGCCCTGGGGTGCAACCGGCTCTACATCAAAATTATGTAATACCTTATCTGCCTGATAAGGCGCCGGAGCTTCAATTTCCTTGTACTGATATTTCCCCGGTGCTAATGTCACATAAGGTGATGTGGAACGACCTGTAGCGTCCAGATTTGTTTTTATAGTTACTTTTTCTCTGCCATCAGACACTGTACTCACATTGGTAAAGTTCCCGCTGGAATCCTTAACACCATAAAGGGGGGTTCCCTCTGCATTGTAGAGTTCAAAAACTGCGCCTGCCAGTGCCTGCTCAACTCCCGTCTGCGGATCTTCTTCACCGAGCTTAGAGAAGCGTACATTAGCCTGAGGATCATTGGTAATTTCATAAGACTGGGTCGCCTGGGCTGTTACTTGTACAACCTGGGGATCTCCTGCCGTATAATTCACAGGTGCCTGAGTCTCCACAAGAACATAACAACCCTGGGTCAAAGGTCCGGATGTAACTGTGCCATCCGTACCGGTTGTCAGTGTAGCTGCCAGCTTATCCTGTTCCGGAGCGCTGGCCGCAGCCTCTGCCGCATCTTCATTTTCATAAGGTCCGTATGCCTGGAAAACTGCTCCTGACAGTAAGTTTTGTTCATTATTACTATCTTGCTTTGTAATCTTTAAAAGTCCCTTAGGAGACTCATTTTTAAATACATTTTCTCCATCCAGGACTGGCTCGTTTACTTCCCCGCCAGTAACAGTGATCTCATATTCTTTTTCAGATACTGTATATCCGGCATCCTCCAGATCCTCCGGAAGCGCAGTTTCTTTTAACGTATACGTTCCGCCAGGAATGTTGTGGAAAACAACCTGCCCGCTTTCTGCTGAAACAGCGGTATATGTATTAGTTCCATCCTCAGAAGTCAAAGTAAAGGTTACGCCGCCTAACGGCTGATCTGTATGGCCATAGGCATCATCACCTGTTTTCTTAAACTGGAGGATACCTACAGTATCCGCAATATTAATCATTTCTGCGGTCTTGTCGCCATCTGCCGCTGCGTCATCGCCAAAGATAACGTTTCCGGTTTCATCAATCGTCACCTTAAGGACCGGCGCATTTTCAAAGCCTGCCAATCCGGAAGTTTCTTTAATATAGTAGGTTCCATATCGGATTTGGTTGAATGTGGCAATGCCATCTTCATTAACCTCAATATCTGATACAGGCTGCCGGTTCAGATTATAGGCCACATTACTGCAGTCTTCATCTGTATAAAGTGTAAATTTAACAGTGCCATAAAGCTTGGCATAATCTGAATTCAGTGTATAAATCTCATCACCGACCTGGATCTTCTTTTCTACCTTTACGTCAGCGGAAGCAACACCATCTTCATAGGCTGCAATGATAAACTCAGCAGTATCTGACTTGGTATTCTCGTTATTTTCACCAACAAAAGTATATGTCAGGTTTGCCGTATTTTCCATATTCCAGGTTTTTATATCCGGCTCTGTTCCTTCTGTCGTGTAAGGATCATAAGGATAGCGCACGGTATACTCATAGGTAGTATTCGTAGTCTGTCCAACCTCCAGGAACTGCTGAAGATTATCTCCTTCACGGATCGTATCCGGTGTCAAAAATGTGATCCCTGTCACTGTTTCTCCGCTTTTGTTCAATGTATAATCAGTACCCTCGGCCAATGGGATCTGATCATCTCCATGGATGATCTTTACATCGCTGACCGAAACCGCGCCGCCGCCCTCAGGAATAACGGTTGGAAATACATCCTCAACCTTATACCCGTTCTCTGCAAAGCCCAGGCGGCCCAAACGGTTAATACCATCATTATCCGTTACTGCGATCCGATAGGTTACATTATAGTAATCTCCATCTCTCACATAAGATACATTATTTTCTGTATCCCGGCTTACGATGGATTTATCAATGACATAATCCGATTCAGCCACTACCTTCACTGATGAAGCGCCCACATTAACAGTCCCCTGAATACTCTGGTTATTACTGTTCAGGTAATATGCAGAAAATGTAAAACCAGAAAAATTAAGAACTGTATTATCCGGTGTGGTCAGATTCTCTGTTACAAGGCCAATCGTCAAGGTCCGGGACTGGTTCTGGGTAAGGGTGCCGCTCAACTCAATCATATAAATTCCAGATCCGAGATCTCTTATTCCACCATTGTAATCCGGGCCGCTGATCCTAAACTGTTCGTCATTATTTTCATCAATATATGTAGCAAGGGATACATATCTTGGCAATGAAAATGTAATCGTAGGATTGCTATACTCTGTACCCTGATCCGATGACAGTGTTGGTACAGAATACTGAATCTCAAGCTGAAATTCCTCCCCTGCATATACATAGTCCCTATTGTCATCAACAATGACTCTGGAAGATACTTCTACAGCAAATCCGCTTGAGGATCCATCTCCCGCCTCCATCGTCATGATCCCATTAGCCGCTGCCGGCTGCTCAGCTGCCTGGCTTTCAGGCGCAGTAGTTTCCGGAGCTGTAGTCTCAGCAGTTGTCTGAGATTGTCCGGTGCTTTCTGTCTGAGATCCATCCTGTCCTTCATTTGATTCCTGGACAGACTCCAAAGCTGTGGTCTCCGACTGAGCCGTGGTCTGCTCTGCAGACTGCGACTGTGCCTCGGTCTGAGCCGTATCCGCCTGAGTCTGGGAAACCTCAGATTCCGGCTGCGGCGTTTCTGCCGTTGTCTCCGACAGCGCGGTCACACCTGTCGTTTCCGGCGTCGATGTCTCCGACTCTGTTGAGGCAGCCTCTGTCTGTCCTGTCACGTTCTGGTCTTCCTGGGCCCAAACCTGCATGGAATAGCCATTGCCCGAGGTTGCCAGCATTACCAGGACAAGAAACATAGCAAATAGTCTCTTAAATCGTCCATGTTTGTAATACATACGTAACATACCCTCCTTAAAATATTAATTCATGGTAACCTTTATCTTAATGTATAGGGCCTGATGCCCGTTTTTTGCTTTGCTGTCACACAAATATCCTGCCAGATCCTCCCGCGATTAAAACGGCGCAACTATCCCTCTACTTGTAGAAAAATACAAGATTATCATACTCTCATGTCGTCACACCAGAGTCACATTTCCAGTATTTTTTTAATAAAGAGGGATTGAATATTTTCCATAGCCCCATTATAATTAGAAACAGAAAAAGATAGGAATTTTCGCAGGAAAACACCTGCATTACCTTATATAAATACGGTTTTAAAGGGGGAAGATTTATGTCGGAAACTACGCTATATATTAAAATGCTGGGGGAATTTTCCATAAAAAACGGATACAACAATTTCACACATATTAATAATAAAAGTATCCAGATCACCCGGCTTCTTTCTTATCTTATTGCCAACAAAGATACTGAGGTTTCAAAAGATAAACTGATTGATGTTTTATGGCCGGAGGAAAATGCTGCCAATCCTTCCGGCGCCCTGCGCAACCTTGTGTACCGCGCCCGCCAGATCCTGGCAGATTTTTTTCCTAAACCGGAAGATGGTCAGGATACATCAGAAAATGAGTGCATCCTTTTTTCTAAAAGTGCCTACCGCTGGAATCCGGCCATTGACTGCGTGATTGATATTTACCAGTTTGAACAGGCGGTCAATCTGGCTGAAAAGGAGCCGGATCCGGATGAACAGTTTGTGTGGCTGCAAAAAGCACATGATCTTTACCACGGGGATTTTTTAAATATTCTTTCTTCAGATGAATGGGTGATCTTCCGAAGTGTTTATTATAAAAACCTTTACACAAAGATCACAGTGAACATGTGCCGCTATTTATCCAGTAAGCAGAATTACTCCCGGGTGATCCGCCTTTGCGAGGCCTCCTCCCTGGTGGATCAGATGGATGAGCAGATCCACATTGAAAAGATCCATGCTTACCTGAAGATGCACGCGCCGTCTCAGGCCCTGGCTTATTATTATTCTGTATCCGACCTGTTTACGCAAAAGTTCGGCATTGATATTGGCTCGGATATGCGCAAGGCTTATCAGGAGATCATCCGGCAGCTGCCAAACTATCATCAGGATATTACCGGATTAGAAGAAAACCTGCGCAACGGCAACGCGGAAAAAGGCACTTTTTACTGTAATTTTGATATATTTAAAAATATCTACCTTATTAATCTGCGGTCTGTGCGGCGGTCCCAGAGCAAACGGTATCTGACCCTGTTTACACTGATGGATAACAATCACCCGGATGAGATCACCAGCGACCTGATTGAGGAAATGGATAATCTGTATCAGATCTTATCTAAAAATCTGCGGAGCAATGATGTATTTACAAAATCCAGCCCCAGCCAGTTTTCCCTGATCCTGACCGTGGCCAATGAAAACGGGTGCAAAACAGCCATCAGCCGTATTGTTGACCGGTATAGTAAAAAGAAGCTTCATAATTATATATTGCTGCAGGTGGATTACCGCCTGATCCAGTAAGCATAAGGTCTGTGGGAATATGCAAATACATATAAAATAATCCTATGATATTTTTTTATTTTATCCCATGGTTTCCGTGGACATCATCCATTCTTTTCTATAAAATAGTAGGCACTGCATCTTTCTTTCAAGCAGGCAGGCGCATCACCTGCCATGGTGCAAAAACGTATGATTTATGTTGCTTTTTACATTCTACATTACAAACGCTTTTGCATATAAAATGGTATTAAGTTTCGTCTTCCAGTGTAAGGACTCGATGCAGGGAATTTATTATTGACGCTGCTGCCGCTTGATTTATTGCGGCCAGGATCAGCTATTTACAAAAGAAAAGAGGGTATTTTTATGGAAAATGCAGTGAATAAAAGGATTTTAGAGCTTTGTAAGGAACGGGGATATACGATTTACCGGCTTTCAGCACTGTCCGGTATTCCCACCAGCACGATCACATCAATTTTAAAGAGAAATAACGCACCCACGCTTCCTACGCTGCAGAAAATATGCAGCGCCCTGGACTTAACGCTGGCACAGTTTTTCTCCGAGGGTTTTGACACATTAACACCAAGCCAGTCTGAATATCTCACTGAATTTAACCGGCTCACAGCCCATGAACGTGAACTTGTTCTTGCGTATATCCAGGGCATTAATGATTCCCGCTCAGAGGCGCCTGAACGCACGGATACATCCAAACATTAAATCTGTACTGCGTCTATAAATCGAAAAGGCCGGATTGCCGGGCATAATATTGCTGCCCGGCAATCCGGCCTTAACTCTTAACCGATAATTGTTTCCCGATCCGGTTGAGATCAGGCAATACGCACATTCACAGCTCTCAGCTTGCTGTTGTCCTTTGGATCAGTTTCTGTGTCGAAGTTCACTTTCTGTCCTTCCTCAAGAGTCTTAAAGCCATCGATCATAATGGCAGAAAAATGTACGAATACATCTTTCCCGGTTGCATCATCGGTAATGAAACCAAAACCCTTTTGTGCATTGAACCACTTTACTGTTCCGTTGTTCATTGACAGTGTCCTCCTTCCTTCCACCTCAGAGAATACGCCCCCTTGTATTCTGTGAAATAAAAAAATATTGTATTTCCGGCAAAATAGAAAAACCTCACATATTTTTGTAATTCATTGTAGAACAATAACTTACAAAAATATGTGAGATTTTGTTTATACCTGAATACACTCTCAGTATATCCCAAAAAGTGAAGGCTGTCAATAGATGGGGACATAATCTGCTCAGATCTTGCAGCAATTCAGCTGCAGTTCAGTCAGCTGAGCTGCTGCATGGGAGCAGTCTTATGCTTTCTTTGAATTTGCAGCTTCATTAATAAGATCAACAATAATACCGATGGCATCGTTCATCGGGCTTTTACTCATGGCTTCAATATAATCTGTCTTATTACGGAACACATAGTCAATAGCTGCTTCTAAAGATTCCCCATTCATATCTTCCTCTTTAAGGAGATAGCTGTAGCCCTGTTTTTCAAAGGACTGAGCATTTAAGATCTGGTCGCCTCTGCTGGAGGCTGCCGGCAAAGGTACAAGGATAGCCGGTTTTTTCAGCGCCAAAAGCTCGCAGATAGCATTCGCGCCTGCCCTGGAAATCACAATATCCGCTGCATCCATAAGATCGCTCAGTTCTTTCTTAATATATTCAAACTGAGCATACCCTTCGGTATTCTCCAATGACGGATCCAAATGTCCCTTTCCGCATAAATGAATGATCTGGTACTTTTTAAGAAGCTTAGGCAATATGCTGCGCACAGCATTATTGATTGCCACAGATCCCAAACTGCCGCCAATAATCAGAATTACCGGCTTATTTATGCTGAAATGGCAAAAATCCAGGCCATTGAGACGGTTGCCGTCAAAAAGCTCCCTGCGGATAGGCGATCCGGTAAGCACAGCCTTTCCCTCCGGCAGATAGGAAACGGTTTCAGGAAAATTACAGCAGACTTTATAAGCAGAAGGAATACACAGCTTATTGGCCAGGCCCGGAGTCATATCGGATTCATGGATAATTGCCGGAACATGGCAGCTTTTGGCAGCCATAACAACCGGTACTGAAACAAATCCGCCTTTTGAGAAAACCACATCCGGTTTTAGCTTTCGCAGGATCTTCTTTGCGTCAAAAAGTCCTTTTACAACCCGAAACGGATCTGTAAAGTTTTTCAGATCAAAATAACGGCGCAGTTTTCCTGAGGATATTCCATAATAGGGAATATCATATTCCTCGATCAGCTTCTTTTCAATGCCGTCATGGGAACCTATATAAAATATCTCATAACCTTCCCTTTTCAGCTCCGGTATCAGCGCAATATTGGGGGTTACGTGACCGGCCGTGCCCCCGCCTGTCAAAACGATCCTTTTCATATCCTATACCGCCTCCTGCAAAAGCCTGTCATGATCAATGATTTGCCTTATATTCTTTAAGTGCCTCTGCCAGCTGAGCCGGACATGAGGTCCCGCGGCCATTGCAGTCAATGCCGTCCAGACGCTGGATCACCTCATCAACCGTCATTCCTTCTACAAGCTTGGAAATCCCCTGGGTATTTCCATGGCAGCCGCCGATGAACTGGCAGCTCTTTACAATATTATTTTCAACTTCAAAATCTACAGCTCTGGAACATGTTCCATGATTCATATGTCTCATTGGTAATTCCTCTTTTCTTCTTAATATATTATATAGCTCTGCGGGCATACTATACCATATTATAGCAGAAGTACCGGAAGAAAGCTATATTTTCTCTATCCATTCCAATAAAAAAGTGTTAAAATGGTTATTATTCACAGCCGTTTCATACTTAGCCCCGTAAGGGGCGGGACTGAAGGGCGTAAGCGCAACGAGTGTACATGCGGGCGGGGTGGCTGTGAATAGTAAACTTAAAAGGAGTTTTGATTATGCAGACGATTGGTATTATCGGAGCTATGGAAGTGGAAGTGACCGCACTTAAAGAACGTATGCAGGTTGAAGAAGTCGTTACGATCGCTTCCATGGACTTTTACAAAGGCACTTATCACGGAAAAAATGTTGTTATCGTGCGCAGTGGCATCGGCAAAGTCAATGCGGCTATATGCACGCAGATCCTGGCAGACCGGTTCCATGCCGCAATGATCATTAATACAGGTATTGCAGGAAGTCTTCAGGCCAGCATTGATATTGGCGATATTGTTATTTCCAGCGATGCCCTGCAGCATGATATGGACGCAACCGGGTTTGGCTATCCTGTGGGCGTTATCCCCCAGATGGATACATCGGACTTTACAGCAGATGAAAAGCTGATCCGGATTGCCAAAAGCGCATGTGAAAAAGTCAATCCGGACATACATACCCATATAGGCCGTATTGTCAGCGGCGACCAGTTCATTTCTGACAATGATAAAAAGGACTTCTTAAAAGAAACCTTTAACGGCTTATGCACAGAAATGGAAGGCGCCGCCATTGCCCAGGCCGCCTGCTTAAACCATATTCCATTTGTCATCCTGCGGGCCATCTCCGACAAGGCAGACGGCAGCGCCCATGTGGACTATCCGGAATTTGAGGCCGCAGCAGCCCGTCACAGCATTAATCTTGTTGATGAAATGATCAAAGACCTGCCGTGACCTGTGCGGCTTGGGAGCAATCGTCCTGGGACAGCAGCTCCCAGGCGATCGCTCCCAAGCCTGGTATAAGACTTCCGACCACTTTCGCGCTTATGGTCGTAGCCTTATTATGTGTTGCTTCCGTCCTTTTTATTTGTCTGCATCCAGCGCTTCGCTGATCTTGCATGCAATTTCTTTTTGCACTTCCGGATCTGATGTCCCAGGGTTCCATAAAATCTTCTGTCCGTCATCGGCATATCTTGGGATAATATGCAGGTGAAAATGAAAAACTGTCTGTCCCGCGATTTCCTCATTATTCTGCACAATATTCAGGCCTTCGCAGCCAAGGCTTTTTTTCATGGCTCTGGCTACCTTTGCGGCAACAACAAACAAACGGGAAGCCGTTGTTTCGTCAATATCAAAAATATTCCGAAAATGTCTTTTAGGCAGTACAAGTGCGTGTCCCTTTGTTGCCGGGGACAGATCCAGGATCACCCGAAACATTTCATCTTCATATACCGTAGCAGACGGTATATGACCATTTGCGATCTTGCAAAAAATACAATCCTGTTCCATAAAACTTACCTCCTGATCCAATTAATTTACAGATGCTGCCCGCTGTGTTTGCGCCAGCGTCCACTATTATTTTAGTAGTCCCCTCGAAATATTTCAAGCCCTGTCGTTAAATGCGAAACATTATATTTGATGCATGGCCAATAAAATGTTACCCTTACCATAACAGCCCGAAAAACGGACACAAAATAATCTTTTGAAAGGACGATCTGTTATGGAACAAGCAAGCTCCTACATATCTGATACAACGACAGAATCCGTAAATATTGCCCAGATTTCCCACGAAATACGCAATCCCCTGACTCTGATCAACTGTACCCTCCAGCTTTTAGACTGCCGCTATCCTCAGCTAAAGGATGATGATCTGTGGAACCAGCTGATCGGCGATGTGGATTATTTAAGACAGCTGATGCTGTCCCTGTCGGATCTGAACCGGTGCGGGCATATCAACCTGGCGCCGGTAAATATGAACCAGATGATCCGCGGTATTGCCCGCCAATATCTGGTCCTTGCCCAAAAAGAAGAAAAGCATTTGTCTGTGATCCTGCAAAATGAGCTTCCTGTGATTACCTGTGATGAGCTGAAGATTCATCAGGCCCTGGTCAACCTGATTAAAAACGCCTTTGAAGCGACAAAACCATGGGATACCATTGAAATTTTTGCAAAATCCACCGCACAGCGTCTCATTATCGCTATTAAAGACACAGGAAAAGGCATTCCCCAGGACAGCCTGTCAAAAATCTTCCAGCCTTTTGTTACCCAAAAGCAGGAAGGCACCGGCCTTGGCCTGTCTATTACCAAAAAGATCATCGAAGCGCATAAAGGGACCATCCGCGTTTATTCCCGGGAAGGTATCGGCACAAAATTTATTGTGTCTCTCCCCATAGTTCAAAAATAAATTCTGCATCACCAAGGATCACACTGTCACCTTCATGGAGCGCGGCAGGGGCCATAGGCCTAAGCATCTCTCCATTAATAAATGTACCGTTCGTCGAACGCAAATCTGTCAGGCAAAAATTTTTTCCCACAGCTTCTATTTTTGCGTGTCTGCGGCTCACTGTAGGAATACGCACCCGGCACTCCATATCCATAGCCTCTTTTCCGATGACCGCAGGAAACCGGGACACGGATACATTCCCATACAGCTGAGGATTGGCGCTTTTAAGGATAATCCCCGGCGCAGGGCTTGACAAGACCACTGTCTCATGATCCGTTTTTTGTCTGCTGCCGCCTGTTCTGCCGCTCAGCCCGTCCAATCCTGCACGGCTGCTTTGTTCTTCCCGATCTGCGCCGCCGCTTTCCACATATGGTGTGCCTGTTCCAGCAGGCACATCATCCTGGGGCTTCCAAAAATCATCATCTTCTGTTCCCCGATTTTTTAACAAAATAATAATGGCTCCAATAACTGCTGTGGCAGCGGCTGCGGCAATAAGGATGCCGACGCCGGCCATAAAAGGTATGCGGTGAAACACTTTCAGCAGGATAACACCCACACCTGTCTGAGCCAGACATACGCCTCCCAGGATGGCCCACGGCAGTCCTGCCGGAGGCTCTTTAGACGGGTTGTCTGTGGTTTGGGAAATTTCATCGTCTTTCTTTTCTGCTTCTTTATACAGAATCTTGCTCGCCTGAACATCTTCCGCTTCAGTCTTCAGATTTTGTGGTATCGAAGGCGTCTGCCCCGGATCCGGGTCTGAAGCGGCCCGGGACTTTTCTCTGAAATCGCGGCCTTTAAGGACAAATCCTCTTAAGTCCCTCAAAACGGTACTTTCCCCGCAGCACAAATGATAAAACTCATAGGCCCTTTGCACCGCACCGTTGCATGTATAATCCACAGCCTTTAAAAAGGCGCCGGCCAGATCCTTAAGCTGGCCGGATACACTGACCTGGTATCCGGGATAATACAAAAAACGGTATTTTCCCTCATGAGTATAAAATATACAGGCTGTATCCAGCAATATATCATTTTCATCTAAAAGATATTCTCCCGCTTCATCCAAAGCGCCCAGCAGGCTGGCAGCAAAAAGTTCCAGCTCTTTAAGACTCATTCCTTTTTCCATCTGCTGTCCAAGGCTTGTATCTGACATAAGATTATAATAATATTTCACACATTGATCCGTGCTGCGCAGCTGAAATGGCAAAAAATAATTAAATGTATTATTTTGCATCATTTTAATACCATAGTCTGCTTTGCCGCTGACCGTCTCCGGTTCCCATATAAGATATGTTCGGCAGTTTTCCTGCTCAATATGCATCCTGCTCATAAAATCTCCTCCCCTGTACTGCTGCTATTGGGCCTGTCGGTCAGGCTCCCAAAAATTTTTATAAAACCACTGACGGATATGCAGGCGTTCATAGGACGCCTCATAGACGACCGGCTCAAACACATGAAACACCGACAGATCTATAAGTGTTTCCGGTTCTCCCACGACCCGCCATGTTGCTGTGTAAAGCTTTGTCAGGAGATTTTTCTTACAGGTTCCCACAGACGCCGTCAGCCGGCTCATTAAAAGCTGATCCTCCAGCTCGGGACCATACTTACCCTCCACAGCTCCTATGATCTCCCTGCTGGTGCGCTGTTCACGGGCATGTTCATTTTCCACATACTCCCAGCAGCATTCCCGGGCCATACGATTGGCATAAACATAAAGGATATACTGGTCATGGAGATAAAAGACCACATATAAAAACGCAGCCATGATCAGCAGTATAAAGGGCAGGACAAGAGCGGCCTCCACTGTATAGCTTGCCCTTTTGCAGTTTTTCTCCCACAGCTTTTTCAAACACCGGTTTTCACTCATAAATATACCACTCCTATATATGCCGCAAAGTAAAAGGGAACAAAGGGCAGGCAGGTCTTTCTTGAAAGCTTCCGAAACATCAGTCCGGCGCAGGAAAATATAAAAATAAATCCAAAAGCCATTAAGATCGTCTCCAAGCTCTCCCGGCCTCCAAGCATCATGCCGATACATGCGGCCATGATCCCGTCCCCCATGCCGATCTGCCCCTGAAACAAAAAGCTGACCAGCATAAGCAGACTGCCGGGAATTGCACCGGTCAGGGTTCCTGCTGCCAGGGCGGGGCCCCTTAACAGCGCTGCCCCGATCCCTAAAAATAATGGCACAAGCACCGGGATCTTTCTTTTTTTCAGATCCCATAAAGATAATACGGCAAGGATCGCTGCTGCGATCAGGCGAAACAGCCATTCTGTATGCTCCCACATAAATCCTCACCTCCCGCACCGGCTGCATGGGGGCAAAACACAGTCAGATGTCAGCACCATCTCATAAACCGTCCTGCTCAGACTCCCGCATTGGGATGTGCTGTGATAGCGGCTCCCTGTATCTGTAATGTACACGACCGGAGGATCTTCATCGCCCATGCACCGCTCACAGCCATAATATCTGCCGCCCTGAGCATTGCGCTGTGATGCAGCCTGTCCAAATGGCACTCCATGGAGGGACAGATCAATATAAGCACATTCCCTGCTCCTGTGATAGACCACACCGTTTTCTGCCACATAGACGACGGTTTCGTCCCCATCATCCGAAGATGACGAACCATTAAGATACTTACCTCCCACAAAGGCCCGGGTATGCAGCGTCAGGGCAGCGCGCACCTGCCCGGTACCCATCATGGAAAAAGCAGGCGCCAGCTGACAGGAAGCCTTTGTAAAAATATCTCCGTTTTCCGGATCATAACCGGTTCCCCAGTAATCGATCCCTGCCATACCGCCCCGGATCCGGCCAAAATCTACATAAGATCTGCCGATCTGCAGAACCAGCTGGGTCAGCACCTGATCCGTTCCAAAATCCTCATCATAGCCCCGGACACTGGATATATGGGCGCTTCCTGCCATGGCTGTCAGCAGTTCCTGGTGGATCCCCAGCATATGGACCATCTCTAAAAGGGCAAAGGCAGCCCACAAAAACACCGGTACGGCAATGGCCGCCTCCGCCGTCATGATCCCCGGGCAGGAAGCAAGGCGGAATGCCCTTTTTTTACAGAAAATTTTCCCGAGAATGTTTTGACGAGTTGAACCAAGAATAAATAGAATGAGGTTTAAAAACCGTTTTTTGATGACTATGGCTTGGGCTTTTAAAATGGATAGAATCCGGTCCTGGAGAGAACGCTGTATATTTTTGTATGGTTTATAAAAAAAGGGCACTCGGCTTTGCCTCCTTTCCCGGGGATGAGGAAGTATCAATAAGCAACCGACTTGCTCACATGATGCTCATATTGTTTTCTCCCTGTCCCTGCGTAATAAAAAAAAGGTGAAAATGTAAAATCTGCACAAATAGATATGCCAAACACGCAAAGGCCCGCATTAAAGCCTTCTCCACCTTCCTCCAGCCGGGTATTGGCCTCTATAAGATTGATCAGGCGGACATATTTCTTCTCCTTTGACACAGTCAGCAAAAGCATATGGAGATAATCCTCGTAGCCGTGGCCCTTATCCTGGTCATCTTTCCCGGCATAGCCGTCCAGCTGCTCTGACTTGAGATTTCCCAGCTGGCCCAGAGACAGTGTCCATGTGTCATCGGATTTAAAAAACGGAACCTTTCCTCCGCTTAAAAGACAGCGGCAGTCTATAAGCGCTTCCCCATAAGCCCAGGCCGCCATAATGAGCATATAAAAGATTTCCTCCAAAAATGGCATAAGCACCGCGGCTGCCAGCGCCGCTGCCACGCTGTGGACAGCCGCTGATTTTGCCGGGCTTTGCAGCAGATAAGTCATGTTCATGACCATACGGATCAGTGAAATGCGGTTCACAACGCCCTGAAGGTTTGCCTGATCGCCAGCCTTTCCGCAGATCACATACTCTGCTTCATAGGACAGGGCCGTATCGCCTGTGATCTGCCGCCTGCTGCCCTGCTCACCAAGCGTTCCCGAAGCATCATAGCAAACGCCTGACATTTTCCCGGGGGCCGAAGCGTTTTTAAAAAAATCAATAATATAGCAGTTCACTAAAAATGCATCCCCCAGTCCTGCAATGGACGTTTTCAGGTCCAGGCTGGAGCTTTCCATCCCCCGGGTCACATCCTTATAATCCATAAAACCGCTGATCTGAGACACATCCCGCTCCGGGTCTGTCACATCAGAAAGCTGTGATGTATCCAGGACTGCCCGGGAAACCTCCCGGTCCATGACCAGGGATAAAATGGGATATTTCAGCATATCTGTCAGATTTTTCCTGGGGTCGTCTGCAGTCTGACTTTCTTGGGTATCCGTGCTTTCGTTTTGGGCGGCCTCTGTCTGCATACTGGCCGCCTCACCGGTCTGTCCGATCCCGGAAGACAGGTGATCCTTTTGTTCCTCCACATCCGAAGAAACCATTCCCAAAAGAGCATCCCCCACCTGCCCGGCATATTCACTGCCTTTTATATGTTTCATCAGATCACTGATCTGCATTTCAAAATACCGGAAATCCTCGTCCTCAAGGCCGATCTCCCCGTCAATCGCCACAGATTCCAGTACCGGACGTATCCAGGAAACGCCGCCTTCGTCCAGGCTGCCGCAGTTTTCTTCAATAAACTGTTTCAAAAAAGCTGCGTCCCATCCGTCCCTTTCTACCAGGTACAGGCCATATCTGGCCTGCACCTGAGGCTGATATTGGGATAAAAAAGCTTCACAGGCCAGAGCACATGCAATCTCCGCTCTCAGGCGGACTGCACTTACCCGCACAGCTTCCATGGATGAGAGGAGCACAGAAATGATGGTCAGAAACAGCATTGCAAACATCACTGTAATATAGGCGCTGCCCATACGGGATCTTTCTGACTTTTCTTCCATACTATTCCTCCCGTTTATACAGAATTGCTTTGATTGGTAATTTTTTTGAAAATGTTCTGGACAATGGCTGTCAGCTGTTCCTTAAAGATCAGGACAAGACTGATCAGGACCACCAGGATCAAAATGATCTCCACAACCCCGACCGCTTCCTCGTCGCACCAGAAATTTTCCAGCAGGTTGATCATCCGTCCACCTCCTTTCTTTTGACTCAGATGTTCATGGACATAAATGCAGGCACCATAACGACTGCCATGACCACGGCAAGAAGCACGATCATGGGAAAGAGCAGCTTTGTCCCGGCTTCTTCGCCCATCCGCTTTGCGGTTTCCCGGCGCAAAAGCACCGCCTCATCCCCGGCATCTGCCAGCATCCTTCCCATGCCCTTAGCCCCGGTTTTTACACTTTGAATCAGAATGGAGCTAAACTTCAGGTATGGTCCAAGACCGCACCGCCGTCCGAAATTTTCATAGGCATCGATCTCCGTAGTCCCCTGGCGCATTTCATTTGCCGCCACGATCATCTCCTCATACAGGTACTGCCGCTTCCCTCCTTTCTCCAGCATTTTATTGTAGTCGGATATGATCCGAAGCCACGCAGATTTACATGTCATACCGCTTCCCAGAAGCAGTACCACTTTATGAACAAATACCGGATAATCCAGGATCAGCTCGGCGCTGCGTTTTTGCTGCGCCTTTAATAAAGCCTCACCTTCCCGGGCAAAAATAAGAACGATCACCATACAGCCCATAACAACGATGATCTCCGGCCCGACGCTGCTTTTTTCAGACCAGGTTACAGGCTCCTCCCCAAGAAACTGAGGCAATATAAGATAATCTTCACCTGCAGTGGCGGATTCCTGGACCGCCAAAGCATCATAAAGCTCATCCTGAGCCTGCTGCATCTGACTTTTCACTGCCGGAGCAATGACAAGTTCCTTTTCATACATCCAGGACTGATCAAAATATGTACACAGGGCTGTCACCGTCACTGCCGTCTCCTGAGAAAGATCCTGATTCTTCACTGTGCCGTCCATGCCTACAATAAGATAATTGCTCGTTTCCCAGGCCACACTCACAGAACATCCGGGGATCTGTGAAAAAAAGTCCAGATCATAAAGAATATGACCTTCGTCGGTATTTTCCCCAAGCATATAGGTATCAATATAGGCCCTGCAGGTTTCCTGCAGCTGTTCCATCTGAGCATCTTCCAGCCGCCTTTCCCCCACGGTCACCACAACCTCCTGAGACTGTCCGGCCACCTCCGCTTCCAGGGCCACGTTAAAGCTGCCGCCTCCCGGCTCCTTTCTGGCGATCTGATACTTGTTTTGGAGCATTCCCCCGCCGTCTTTGGCCATACACAGGGCCAGGGCTGCTGCATTGGTCACAAAAAAGATCAGTAATACGTGGCTGATATTTTTTAAATACTGCTCCTGGCAAAGCCGGCGTGCATCTTTGGAAGGATAAAGCTTTCTCATCGTATCCAGCTTTTTATCCATCCTTTTCCCGGGCAGATGCCGGCAAAGCCACAAGGCTCCGGGATACAGCAAACAGTAAATACCCTTCATTCCAAAATTCTCTTTCAAATATGGGCGTTCGTATGTATACAGAACCATACACAGCAGCAGCGCACCTCCTGCCGCCGCCCCGTAAAACCAGATCATGGCATCCCTCCTTTGGCACAGCTTAATAACTCATAACGCTTACACATGAATATCCAGGATCTTAAAGCCCCAGGATACGGCTGCCCCGTATACGCCCAGACAGCAGGTCATAAAAACAAGACCGGCAGGATTTTTATAAAGCACTTCCATAAATCCGGGAGAAAACACCCGCATATAAAGCATCACGGCAACAGGGATCATAACCATCAGCTTAAACTCTCCGGTCTTTGCTCCCAGCATGGTCCGGATTTCATTTTCACTTTCGATCTTATTTTTTATCGTTTCCACACTGTTTTTTATGATCTGAGGCATATTCCCGCCACTGCGTTTGGCAATAGCGACCACCTGGGAAAAGCTTTCTATATCCTCCTGACCGCTGCGCCTGGCAAAATCCTCCATACATTCTTCAATCGTCACATTCATCTCCAGCTTTGTGCGTATACGGTAAAATTCCCGCACAATATCATCATCTTCCTTAAAGGATCGCAAAAGCTCTGTACAGGATCTGCAAAAGGCCTGCTCCAGGGTACTTCCTGTAGCTACAAAGGAATACAGCAGGATGATCGCCTCTTTAAACTGCTGGACAAGGATCTGCCTGCGCTTTTTCGCACGGTGTCTCTTTTCAAAATAACAGATCAGGAGCAGCACAGGAATAAATGCTGCAAAAACCAATAAAGAATCATAAAATAAATAGCCTGCGGCCAGGAACACTGCCCCTGTCTTTAAGATCAGAGCGATCCACTCCCGAAAATTCAAACGATACCTGCTGTAATCCAGATCCCTGGATGCCCGGATCCGGCAGACGCCTTTTCCCCGTTTTTTCTTCCGTTTTATTATTCTTCTCACCTTACTCCTCCTGTTCCTCATAAAATCCTGCAGCATAAAGCTTCTGCACATGGCGGAGCCGGTTCCCTGTAGGATTCAGCCGTCCCATGACCCGGGATGTATCGGCCTTAAGCCGGCCCCGGCCGCCGCCGCTTCTTGCCACAGACCCGTAAGTGCCTTTTTCCCGGATCACCGGAGCTTCCTCAAACCGGAATAACGGATTATAAATGATCTCACCGTTTTCATAGCCGCTGATCTCGGATACCTCCAGCACTTTGCGGCTCTTATCCCGCAGCCGCCCCAAATGGATCACAATATCCAGAGAGGATGCAATCTGCTGGCGGATGGCTTCCAGGGGGATCCCGCTGCCCATAAGGACCATGGTCTCCATCCGGGCGATCATATCTGCTGCAGAATTGCCGTGGCCGGTGGATAAGCTCCCGTTATGACCGGTGTTCATAGCCGACAGCATATCCACCGCTTCAGCGCCCCGGATCTCGCCCACAATAATACGGTCCGGCCGCATTCTCAAGGCCGAACGGATCAGATCCCGTATCGTTACGGCATTCTCACCGTCTGAACCGGCATTGCGCACTTCCAGCCGTACCAGATTGCTGATCCCCTTGATCTGCAGTTCTGCCGAATCTTCGATGGTAATAACTCTCTGATCCGAAGGGATATATCCGGCCAGGGCATTAAGCATGGTCGTCTTTCCGGACCCGGTAGAACCGGAAATAAAAATATTATATCCGGCAATGACCAGCTTTTCCAGAAAACGGGCGCACTCCCGGGTCAGGGCGCCCCACCGGACAAGGCGGTCCATGGTCACTGCTTCAGCGCAAAACTTACGGATCGTCAGGATCGGACCGTCGATGGCCACCGGCTTTAAAACCACATTGACCCGGGAACCGTCCTCCAATCTGGCATCCACAATGGGGGAGGCTTCATTCACCTGGCGGTTGGAACGGGATACGATCTGCTGGATCACATCCTCCAGCTTTTCCGTTGATTCAAACCGCTTATCCCACGGGAACAGCCTGCCGTCCTTTTCATAAAAGATGGATCCCCCGCCATTGACCATGATC
The DNA here is from genome assembly GCA_018711005.1 of Candidatus Scybalocola faecigallinarum. Lineage (GTDB taxonomy): Bacteria > Bacillota > Clostridia > Lachnospirales > Lachnospiraceae > Catenibacillus > Catenibacillus faecigallinarum. The sequence continues at coordinate 73,227 of DVIT01000022.1, forward strand.
TCTGTAATCTGAGGATCATCCAAAAGCTCCTGGAGCAGATCCAGACGCCGGATGGCATTAAATAATTCCTGCTTTAGCGTAAGCCGGGTAACGATGCTCATATAAGTCTCCTGGCTCTTATGCTGGATCCGCGACTCAATGATCTGCATGATCTCGTCATCCGAATACTGCCTTTCCGGAGGCATATCCTCCATGATCTCCGTTCTTAAATCTTTTTTTATATCATAATAATTCATTTTCTTCTCCACTCCTCCTGCCCTCCGGCAGGCTCAAATACCTTCTGCAGGCACCAGTTCCATCTTTTGGACCAGCGCCTCCTTCCCCATAAATTCCAGCAGATTTTTAAAATCCTTCCCGGCCTGTCCGTCATTTTGCGAAACAGGCACAAAGATCCTGCTGCACAGCTCAAGCAAACACAGTGCGGGCAGCCCCGGTCCGAAATTAATAACAATGGCCAAATACTTCCCATGGCGTATCATATGCTCCAGCCAGCAGTACCACTCATCCTCCCCCATTTCCTTAAGGTCATAAGGGCAGTCTGCAGGAGCAAGCAGATCCAGCATCCCTTCCGCCGCTGTCAGCCCGTCCAGATTTGTCAAAGCCTCTAAATTCCTGTCCCCGTCCCTCATCCTCTCTTTCAAAAGGAGGATCAGCCGGGACAGCCCCTGGCCCCTGTTTTCCGGCACGAAGCATTCTTCAAAAGTCACATACAGGCACGGCCGTTCCCGGGCTGTCTCTCTGGCCCGCCAAAGTGCCCAGCGTTTCTGCATATTTTTATCCTCCGGTGAAAAAACGCCGTAAACCTCTACCGGGGATCCCTTTAAAAGCTCCGGCCGGATCAGAAAGCTGCCCTGCCTGCTGCACAGATCTAAAAGATGTTCATAAATATGTGCTGCGGACTGATACTTATCGATCACATCCACAGGCACATCTCCAAAAGATATATCCGTTCCGGCCGGCAAACTCCCCGTTCCCTCGTCCAGAAAAACAACATAGCCCCAGTCCTTTTCAAAAAGTGCATCTTCCCTGTTCTTTTGGAAGCTATCGAAAAATGTCGAACTGGCCAGCAAAATTCCCGATATTCCTTCATCTGCACATATACCATCGGGCCCTGTATAAGTCCGCACAATAAACGGGGAATGCTCCTGATGCTGGATAAAACCGTTCAGACGGTTAAGATATGCCTCGTCCGGATCGCATATGCACAATACTATATTTTTCACATGGGCATCATCCTCTCTCAAATGCCGCGTCCCGCCGCAAGGTACAGACATACTGCCAGACCAATACAAAGAGAAAAATGGATCGTCTCCCTGCGTCCGGGGTTTTTAAGATCATAATAGGGTTTCACACAATGTCCTGATATTATCTGAGTTAGATAGGACCAAAGAAAAGAAAGACGTTGAAAGAAATTTCGATGTTTTATCATTAATGTAATAGAAAAGACAGCGCCAATAAAAACCGCTGCCGATAAAGAAAACAGACCGCCTGCAGGTCCGGTAAAGCATCCCGCCGCCATAAGCAGCTTTACATCCCCGGCGCCCAGCATAGACAGGCAGTACAGGGGAAACAGCAGGATAAACAAAAGCAGGCATCCGGCCATCGCCCAGGCCGCGCCCCGAAGGCCGGCAAGCATCAGATTAAACGTCAGCCCTGATGCCAGCGCCGCAGCGATCAGTGTATTCGACACCTTATAGGAACGAAAATCCATCCACACTGCAGCCGATAGAAACGCCAGTAAACATACATCCATCACAACCTGCAATCCATCACCTCGATTCGATATTTCTTAATCTGTACTCTGATTATATACCCTGCAATATTCATTGTAAACCCCTGGGACCGGAAACTTATCGACACCATTCGACAGCTGCCGACGGCATTTTTCATAAAGCTTCGCTAATGCGACAAAAATGTCGAAAACTTTTTTCACCTCCGGCATCATACCGCTTCCAAAAAACGGAGCCGGACCCCATTGGGATCCGGCTCCGGCGCTTTATCATTTTAATCCTTGGCCACGTACTTTTTGCAGCCCAGTTTTTTTCTGACGATCTTTGTTCCTGCACGCAGGCGGTTTTTGATAGGCTTCACATAATCAAACTCAAAGGCCACCACACCGTAGGCAGGTACGTCAAAAACAAGAGAATAGTCCTTAAAATCCCAGGGTGTCCCGGATGCCTTAATGGTCACCAGGTCATACTTTCCGCTGCCGCCAAATTCCGCAGCATCGCTGGAAAAGATCTGGCGGTACTCGCCCGGACACAAAGCGCCTACACGGTGCTTTTCATAAACCACAGGAGAGAAATTAAAATGGAACAGCAGGCAGCGCTTTTTATCCTTTGTCATACGGCAGAAGGTGAGCATATTATGCTCTGCATCCGCGCCATTGATCCACTCAAAGCCGCCTTCGTGGCAATCCTGCTCATACAGCGCCGGATGGCCTTTATACAAATGGAGCAGCGCCTTTACATAGTCGTTCAGCTGACGGTTAGCCGGCTGGGAATCCAGCAGATACCAATCCAGGCTGCGCTCCTCGCTCCACTCACGGAACTGGGCAAAATCCTGTCCCATAAACAAAAGCTTTTTCCCCGGGTGGGCCATCATCAGTCCGTAAGCTGCTCTCAGGTTTCCAAACTTGTCCCCAAGCTCGCCCGGCATCTTATTGATCATGGAGCATTTCAAATGGACAACCTCATCATGAGAAAGCACCAGCACATAATTTTCACTGTACGTGTAGCTGAAGCTGAATGTCAGCTGATTTTGATGATACTGTCTGAAATAAGGGTCTGTTTTCATATATTCCAGGAAATCGTGCATCCAGCCCATGTTCCATTTATAAGTAAAGCCAAGGCCGCCATCCTCAGCAGGTCTGGATACCATAGGAAATGCCGTAGATTCCTCGGCAATCATCATGGCTCCCGGATCCCGCTTACTAATAATGGAATTTAAGTGTTTTAAAAATTCAATAGCTTCATAGTTTTTATTGCCGCCGTCTTTGTTTGGAAGCCATTCCCCATCCTGGCGGCCATAATCCAGATACAGCATGGAAGCCACCGCATCCACACGAAGGCCATCCACATGGAACTGCTCGATCCAAAACAGGGCATTGGCTACAAGGAAATTTTTCACCTGGGGGCGCTCATAATTAAACACATAGGTTCCCCAGTGGGCATGTTCGCCCCTTCTCCAGTCCGGATGCTCATATACCGCTTCCCCGTCAAAGCGTCCAAGGCCATGGGCATCTTTCGGGAAATGCGCCGGCACCCAGTCCAGGATTACGCCGATGCCCTGCTGATGCAGGTAATCTACCATATACATAAAATCCCGGGCGCTTCCGTAACGGCTGGTGGGCGCATAATATCCGGTCACCTGGTATCCCCAGGAGCCGTCAAAAGGATGCTCCGCAATACCCATAAGCTCTACATGGGTATAGCCCATATAGTTGACATAATCTGCAAGCTCCGGCGCCAGATCCCGGTATGTCCTGAAGCCGCAGTTGGCTCCGGTCTCATCCTTTTTCCAGGATCCCAGGTGAACCTCATAAATCGACATGGGCTGATCCAGAGTGGACTCTTTTTTCTTATGCTCCTGCCATGCCCCATCGTCCCACTCAAATCCGGAAATATCGGTGACAACAGACGCCGTATCCGGACGAAGCTGGGACTCATTTCCATAAGGATCTGCCTTAAATAAAATATCGCCGCTTTTTGTTTCAATGGCAAATTTATACAGATCCCCAACCTTAAGTCCCGGGATAAATGCCTCGAAAATACCGGACTCTTTCACCGGCTCCATAGGATCCTCCCCGGCTTTCCACTCGTTAAAATCTCCAACCACACTAACAGCAGCGGCGTTAGGCGCCCATACAGCAAAATATACGCCCTCCTCACCGTTCTGTGTGTCTACATGAGCTCCCATCTTATTGTAAATTTCATAGTGCGTCCCTGCACTAAACAAATACACATCCAGATCTGTGATCTTGCGGTTCATAAAACTCCTCCTTACTCAAGCCGCAGCACTGCCGCACTATTCCCTCCAATGGTCCGGAAAATGCTGCCATTTTCCATATCCACCGCATCGCCGGTGATCAGATCCCGGCAGGATGTTCCTGCAAAAGGCAGACGCAGGTTCAGCTGTGCTTCCTGCTCATCGTTATTTAAGATCGTGATACAGGCTTTTCCCTCATAGACCCGCGCATACGCATACTGCCGGTTGGTCAGCAGCAGCTCCACCTGTTCTCCAAAACTAAGCTCCGGACACCGGGCATGGATATGGGCCAGTTTTGTAATAAATGCTTCCAGCTGAGGATCCGGCGCCTTAAAGGTGCGCAGATCGATGGCCGGACGCAGTCCGTCGTCACTGCCATTTTCTTTATGGCCCTCGATCCCCCATTCAGAACCGTAGTAAATGGATGGAATGCCAATGGTGGTAAATAAAAACGCATACACCGGGAAAAGATTCTTTTTATTTTCCAGCTTATCATATATCCGGTCCACATCGTGGTTGTCTACAAAGTTGTAAAGGCGGGCATCTTTACAGATTCCGTAGTTTTTGTCATAAAGGCGCCGGATGGAATGGGCCATTTCAAAATAATTATGAGAGTTATGGGCCGAATAAATACCTTTATGAAGCTCATAATTTGTCACGGAATGAAGCGTCTCGCTGTTGGCCCAGCGTCCGTAATCGCCGTGGATCACTTCTCCCATAAGCCAGAATTCCGGCTTGATCTCATTGGCCAGGCTGCGGAGCCGCCGCATAAAATCAAAGTCCAGCACATCTGCACAATCCAGGCGGATCCCGTCAATGTCAAAGGTATCTACCCAGAAACGGACCACATCCAGCAGATACTCCTTTACTGCAGGATTTCCCATGTTCAGCTTGGGCAGCTGAGGGAAACCGTGCCAGGATTCATAGGAGAACGTATCGCCTAATGGGCTGTGTCCGCCAAAGTTTACCCAGCAGTACCAGTCCTTGCCCCAGGAATTTTCCCTGTCTTCCATAAGATTTTTAAATGCGGCAAAATCCCGGCCTGTATGGTTAAATACACCGTCCACAACGACCCGGATCCCTGCTTCATGGCACTTTTTTACCCACTGGACAAAATCTTCATTAGTCCCCAGACGTCCGTCCACTTTTTTATAATCTGTCGTATCATATCCATGGGTGGCAGATTCAAATAAAGGACCAATATAAACCGCATTGCAGCCTAGTTCCTTCATATGATCCACCCAAAGATCCAGCTGTTCAAACCCCTTTCCGCCTCCGGTATAGTCGTTCTCCTTTGGGCATCCGCAAAGGCCCAGGGGATAAATGTGATAAAATACTGCACTGTCATACCATGCTGCCATTATAAAACCTCCAATTAATCAAAATAAAATCCAGATTCTGTATTACAGCTTCCAAAACGGGCTTCCCGTCCCCGGCCATGGTCACACGTAGATCCCATGTAAAAACTGATGGACGACGGAAAAAGCCTGCTCATCGCTGATATGCTCTTTTTTTCTGCGGCTGAACCAATATAAAAGATAGTGGTTCAAAAAACCGATAAATGTGATCGCATACTGCTCCTGACGACCGTTCATATTACCAACCACATCCGATGCCTGGTCAAACAGCTGTGTAAAAAGCCTGTGCTGATGCCGGCGTATGCCGTCGCTGGCTTTATAGGTCTCGCTTTCTTCACCTGAATACATCATACTCATGACAAACTTGTAAAATTCTTTATTTTCTTCCACTAAATGGAAATAAATCTTTGCCGTTCGGTATAATGTCATGGGAAGATCACCGTCATAGACGGCAACATCTTCCAAAGCCTTGGCAAAAATGGAATAGTACCGGTCGATCAGGCTGGTCAAAAGCCCGTATTTACTGCCAAAATAGTGATAAAGCGTGGGCTTGGTGATCCGGGCGGCATCGGCGATCTCCTGTACGCCTACGGCATCATAGCCCTTGGCATAAAATAGATGTAATGCACATTTTAATATATTTTCCCGATTATCCATACCTACCTCCTTAATAATAATATACCAAACGGTATACTCTGTGTCAAGAAAATTCGAGGTTGCCAAGGGCATATCCGGTAAAAAATAAGAGCAGCCTCCTAAAGCTTGCTTTGGCTTTAGGAGGCTGCCCAAATCCGGGTCAGCTTTATATACTTTTTCTTAAATGACTCCCTTAAAGTCCTCCGGAAGAAGCTTTAACATATCCGCTTCTTCATACTTATTATCCAGCACAGTCATAAACAGGTTTTTCATGTTCCGCTTATCCAGATTGGCAATGCCGTCATCCACAACGGTCATAACATCCTCGTAGCTGATCACATCTTCATCTGTATTATGCTTTTTAAAGAAATCTCTGAGTACAATAGCTGCTTCCGGTGAAAGCTCATAGCCTCTCTTTTCAATATAGCCCTTGGCCAGCGTCACCAGCTCCATCTCATTGTACTTGGAAACATTGATCACATTCAGGAACTTGCCCCGAAGCTCTTTATGGCGCTTCCAAAAGGCTTTAAGCTTTTCCTGAAGGCTTTCTAAAACAATGGCTACATCCTGATTTTCTTTATATACCTGCTTCTCGATCACTGCCACAGAAGCATCGGACAGCTCGTCCGCCTGCTCAATGATCAGGCAGCCACCGGAAATCTTTTCAAAGATCATGGAAAAATCCTGACGGTTTAACTCGGAAGCTTTGGCACGGACGATCTTATTTTTATCGCAAATGCCATACGTATTCAGGGCCTTGGCAATACCAATGGCGATCTGGGACTTCATGGCCTTGTCATTACTCAGAACCACAAAGTTAATATCATACGGCGCCAGCACATCATAATCGCTTCCGGCAGCCTCAAACTGGGACAATGTCATGGCCAGCTGCTGGTGGACATTTTTCACATCCGGCACTGTGGCAAAAATATTTTTAACCGTCTGTGGGATCGCCACATCTTCGTCCATGATCTCATCCTCATCGTCGCTGTCCCCGCTTCCGGAAAACAGCTCTGCCAAAAACTGCTCGTCCTCATCGGAAATCTGGACATGAACCTGCTCATCATCCATATATTCATCTTCTGCATCCAGATCGTCTTCCAGCATATCCCCCGCAGGAAGGCCGCCAAATACAGCCTGCTCCAGGATCACCTCATCCTGATCCTCTGTCATGCCTTCCAGAGCTTCCTCCATTTCCAGACCGTCATCATCGCCGTCAAAACCGGCCTCCGGTTCAGCTTCCACGGTTTCCTCAAATTCAGCTTCAGGCTCCGCTTCCACAGCGTCCTCAAATTCAGCTTCAGGCTCCGCTTCCACGGCGTCCTCAAATTCAGCTTCAGGCTTTGCATCTGCAGCATCAAACATGGCCATATCCCGGGAAAGGTCCTGGCCGTCCATATCGATGACTTCATCGTCATCGTCCAGATCTTCTTCGGTCATATCTGTATCCGGAAGGTCCGCAAGTAACGCTTCCAGTTCATCAGCAGGATCTTCATCCGCCGTTTTATTGTCTTTCTTTAAAAAGTCCGGCATCTTTGGACGCTCTTGGGATTTCAGCTTGCTCATAGCCGGGGTGCTGAAAATATCATCCATAAGCTTTTTGGAATGCTCCAGATCGTCCTGAACGCTTCCCGGCGTCTCAACAATCACTTCATCCTCGTCGTCCTCATCATCCAGGTCAGCCTCTTTAAGATTGCTTTGAGCCGCCTGAGACGCTGCAGCTTCTCCGCCGCTCATAGCTCCAAACAGGATGCCTGTATTAGTCATGGCGCCGTCCTGATCCTTACGGCCACTTTCCATAGCTCTGCGGATCATATCTGTATCGATCCCTGTATCTAAACCGGCAGACTCCAGTGCATTGTCCGGGTTGATCACATGAAGATCCTCTGCCTCGGAAAACTCTGTAACCGCAGGCTTGGGATCCCTGCCGTCATAGCGGGCGCGGCGGGCCATGGCAGCTTCCTTAAATTCCTCTCCTGCCCTGGCTTCTTCCTCTGAGCGCCGTTCATTTTCCAGCTCCATTTCCACTGTAGTCATTTTGGGCAGGGGCTCTCCGGTAAGCTTGCACTTTAAGGCAATGGCCTTGTCCACATATTCCCCGTGGCCGAACCACAAAACGATCTCATCGCACTCATGGATACACTTCTTTTCTTCTCCGGCTGCTTCATACAGCGTTGCCAGCTCATAGGCCCATTCTTCCATGTATTCGTAGTCTTTTAAACGTTCCAGTGTGTCAATAAGGACGGACAGGCGCTCGCCCTTTCCCTTATCAATGCGGTATCTTAAAATATAACGGTGAAGATCTCTGGAAGCTACAGAAATAAATTCCTTATAATAATACTCCGCCTCAGAATATTCACCCATCTCAATATAAAGACTGGTGATCAGATCCAGTATTTTTCTATTTTTTGGAGAACGGTTATAAGCCCGCAAGAAAACTTCCTCAGCGACCTCATACTGTTTCTCATGCATATATACCTCTCCGATCAGACAAAGGACCGGAGGATTTTTTATGCGGCCCGCATCCACGCCCTTGACCACGGCCAGGGCTCCGGCATAATTATCATTAAGGATAAATGCCTTTACGCGTTTTACTAAATCCGCTTCAGATACTTTTTCCACGCTTTTTCTCTCCTTTTCGTGAACGATTATCGTGAATCCGCAGCAAAAAATCCCTGCTGCGCCAGAGGCCGCAGCCGTCCGTAAAAAACCGGACGGCCGGCACATCCTCCATATGAGTTTAACATACTTAAAAAACCTTTACAACCGCTTAAACGGGATTTTTAGTTCTCCGGCGATGATCTCCCGCTCATTAAAGGGATACTTTTTCCCGCAGATTTCCTGATATTCCTCATGGCCTTTCCCTGCAATGAGCAGCAGATCCCCCTTTTCCAGCATCCCGATCCCCCGTCGGATCGCCTCCCGCCGGTCCCGGATCACTGTATAAAATCCCGGTTTCTTTTCTCCGGGGAACTGTTTTTCCAGATCTGAAAGCTCCTGAGTAATATCCCGAATAATTTCCAAAGGCGCTTCATATCTTGGATTATCCGTTGTAATGATCAGCCGGTCCGCACCGAAAAATGCCGCTGCTGCCATATCTTTCCTCCGAAGCTTTGAACGGTTGCCGCCGCAGCCAAACAGGCAGATCAGCCTTTTCGGAGCATATTGGCCAAGGATCTTCAGCACCGACGCCAGGGAACGCCCGTTATGAGCATAGTCCAGCACAATATACGCGCCCCGGACGCTTCCCGCCACTTCACATCTTCCCCGGATAGAAGCCGTATAAAGCCCCTGGCAGATCTGTCCGGCAGATACACCCATATGCCTTGCTACAGCCATGGCCGGAAGGGCATTAGCCACATTGAACGTTCCCGGAAGCCTTAAACAGCAGTCCAGGCCGTCCGGCCCAAAAAACCGGGAGCAGGCCCTAAAGCGGATCCCCGGACCTTCGTCCCATACAGGAACAAGATCCCCGGCCAGATAATCCGCAGCCGGGCACGGAGCCCCTTCCAGCCCGAACGTTTCCAGACGGCATATGCAGCCCTCCACAGCCTTCTTTACCCCGTCATCCCCGCCATTGACAATGCCGGTTTGGCATTGGGAAAACAGGCGGCCTTTCCAGTAAATGTATTCTTCATAAGACCCGTGCTCACCCGGGCCGATATGATCCGGTGAAATATTAGTCAGTATCCCATAGTCAAAACAGACCCCCTGGACCCTGCGGCACATAAGCGCCTGGGAGGATACCTCCATCACAGCGGCCCGGCATCCGTCCTCCACCATCATGCGCAGGTATTTCTGCACAAGGTAAGATTCCGGCGTCGTATTCTCCGAAGGGAAGGTATGCTTTCCGGTAAAAATGCCTGTGGTTCCCATAAGTCCGGCAGGGATCCCGGCTATTTCCAGGATATTGTGCAAAAGACCTGCCGTGGTGGTCTTTCCCTGGGTCCCCGTAATGCCGATCATTGTCAGATGCTTTTCCGGATAACCAAAAAAGGCTCTGGACATTTCTCCCAAAGCCTCTCTTGTATCATCTGCCGCAGCTACAGTAATTCCTTTTTCCTCAGCCATACAGCAGATGGCCTCCCGCTGTTTTCGGGGAATATCCGTTTGTATGATGATCCCCCGCACACCCCGTGCCATAACCGATTCGGCATAATCATGGCCGTCTGCCCTGCTGCCCTTAAGGCATACAAAAACACAGCCGGAGACATCTTTCCTTGAATCATATATAATATCGTCTGCCTGGATCTGAACAGAACCGCAAAGCAGACGAAAAACAACATTTTTCAGCAGCCATGCTAAAAGCATTGCACCACATCCCAAGGATCTTGCTTTTTTAACATCATATGCGCCGGTCCGTCTGCGGGTTCCCCATCCGCCCGTCCTGCCGGTCAGATAAAGTCAAAAACTTCCTGCTCAAAGTCGATCTTAACGTATTCCACATCATCGATCTTTATGTTGGAATAGTAGTCCACCACAACGGTCTGTACCTTTCCGTCGATCATTTTCTGGCCCAGAACGTAGTTGACGTCAAACATGCCGGAGATTGCCGGCGTCGCCCCGCGGGCCGGTACAATAAGCTGTACGTTGTTGGTCTTTAGCAGTTCAAAAATCGGTTCCCAAATATAAATATCCTTGGCCGCTCCAAAAGGATTGTCAATAAACAGCACCTTTTTGGAGGAAGCGGCGTCTGTATCAAAGGAATTAACCGCAGAAATATAGTTAATAACAGCAATAAGGAACTGGATATAAATGCCCTGGGACTGCCCGGTGCTTCCTACCGCTTCCTCATAGCGCAAATAGCGGCTCTGCTCATGGATGCGCTCCCGCTTGTACAGATTTAACCGGATCCCGTTCATGTCTGTTACGATAACCGAAAACAGGTTTTTCCAGGACAGCTTCTGGCGGATATAGCGAAGCTTTTCATCAAATGCTTCATATGTATCTGAGCCGGCAACGATCCCGTCAATATAATCCGACATGCGCTGGCGGTACTGTTCTTCCCGGACATAGGGGATCTTCAGCTGCACCATTGGCACCTGCTTCCCGTCCAGGGTGATCTTGGACAGGCCCGGCAGACGTTCCAGCTGGGTGCGAATATCCAGACAGCGCTGGAGGCACTGATCTTCAAAGCTTTCCTTGATCTTAAGCATATCGGCCATTCCGCGGCTGATGCGGTCCTTTTCCAGCAGGATGATCTGTATGGTCTCCCGGATACGTCCTGAAAGCTCTGCCGATGCCTGACGGTCTTTGGGCAGTTCCATATGATAACGTATTTCATCTGCCAGTTCAAAGGCTTTAAGCTCCTGCATAACATCTGCAAGCTGATCCCTGCTGCGTTCAAAAGCGTCCTGCTTTCCGGCCGCGTCATTTTTCAGCCGCTCATACCGGTCGCACAGCTCGTCAAACCGGCGGCGCAGGCCGCTGCCATCGGCATAAAAGTCCCGGGTCAGGTTATAGGTCACTCTGGCTGTGCGCATAAGCCGTTCCAGATCCTTTCGGGTGTCCTCCGCACTGCGCAGCTCTTTTATAAGGCGCTCGGTTTCACGGGTCTGCTGTGCCAGCTGATCTTTTAAGGAGGTCAGCAGCTGCTCCTGGTCTTCCATAAAACGGCTGTAATCATTGCCGGAAATCTCCACTTCCTTAAATTCCCCGTATTTTTCCTTAACAACATCAATGGCATTTTCCACAGTGCCTTCCAGACGGTTTTTGTGATCCCGCACCTGGGCGGCTGTCCGGATAAGCTCCTGGATCTCTCCGGATAATTTTTCCAAAGTGTTTCTTAAATCTTCCAGTTCTTCCCTGCTTACGGCCTGTGCCTGGTCCTTTTCATACATTCCGGCCAGTTCTTCTTCCGACATGCCCCGCTCATGGATCAGCTCCTGCATCCGGGCCATGCCCTGTTCATAGGTTTCAAGAAGCTTACGCTTATCCTCCAGATCTGTATGCTCTTTTTCATACACTTCCTTCAGGCCTAAAAACTCGGCGGCAATGGCATCACTGCTCTCCCTCGGAGAAGGGGTGTTTTCCGCCCCGGCTTCATCTGCCACGGCAGCGGCCTGCCCTTGTGCGTCAGCGGATGCATCGTCCGCTGCCGGCGCTTCCGCGCTATCTTCCCCGGTTTCTTCCGGCGTCCGGTCGTAAGGCTCGTATAATTGCCTCCAGTCCTTTTCCTGGGCTTCCAGAAGCTCTTTAATATGGTCAATGCGTTTGCGGCAGGCCTGTGCCTTGTCTGCGGCGGCGCTCATGGTGTTTTTCAGCTGGGATAATTCTTCCAGGGTCTTTTGGGTAAGTCCTTCATTTTTAATACGCCTTGCTCCGGCTTCAGAAAGACTGCTTTCAAGGGCCACCAGTTCTTTTAAGACTTCTTCCTCATGCTTTAACGTATCCCAATCCTTTTGAAGGGACGCGATCTCCTGCTGAAGGGATTCCTGCAATGCGCTGCTTTCCCCTAAAGCTGCCTGGATCTCATCAGCTTCCTTTTGAAGGGCCGCCTGCTTTTCCCGGTTTTGGGCAGCTTCGCCCAGGCGGGCCATGTATTTATCATGATAATCCACAATAAACTCGCCTACATACTGGGCATCCGCCATATAAGTCTTTCCTGTATCTTCCAGACGGTCCGCTTCCTTTTGCGCCTGGGACAGCTGGGTATCCAGCTGCCGGATGCGGTCGCGGACAGCTCCGTCATCATAAAACAATGCCTTGTTTTTTGTAAGGAACAGCACATGGCCCTGGGTATCCTTCAGATTTTCTCCAAGAACTGTATCCAGTCCGATAATGGGATATACATTTTCGCCGTAATCGCCTTCGGCCAGGATATGATCCTCCCGGATCCTGGAAAATCCGTCCTGGACGATAATGGCGCAGGGCAGATAGGGGATCTCCTCCAGCAGGCGTCTGCGCTCCTTACCTTCCAGGCCGCTTAAATAATCGCTTCCTAAAATGCAGGTAACGCCGTGGCATCTGCGGATATGGTCCATGATCTTAAGCAGGGCCTCATCGGCCACCATGGGCTGATGATCTCCAAGCTGCCTGCGGACCGTTTTTTGATGCTGGATCTCCTCCCGCTTCCGAAACAGGTCGATGACCACCTTTTCCCAGCGCTCATAGATCACTGACCTGAGCTGGTGATAATCGGATGTATGGTAAAATTCCATAAGCTTATCTGCTCTGGCCTTTTTCTGCTTCCAGGCATTTTCAAAATCAGCAAATTCCTGTGCCTGTGTTTCCAGATTTTTCGCTTCCACACGGATGCCTTCCCGGCGCAGCAAAAGCTCATGGATATGGTTTTTTAGCGTCTCGATCTGAGCCTTTTTCCCGTCCATCTCCTCCTGGGCTTTACGCAGCTTTATCTGGTGGCTGCGCAGCTCTTTAGCGCTGCCTTCGGCCATAAGAGCATTGATCTCACGGCGCAGGCGGGAAATCTGAGCCTGCAGGCGCTTTTCATCCCCTTCAGCTCTCTGGGCTTCGCTTTGGGCAACTGCCAGGGTCTTTTCCAGCGCTTTACACTGCTCCTCATGAAGCATCCGCTCTGTTTCATCTGCTCGGGCCTGCTTTTTCAAAGCTTTCAGCTCCTGATTCCAGTCGTTGGCATTTTGGGCAAAACAGATCTTCTGCCGGGCCGCGCAGTCCGAAAGCTTTTCCAGGATACCGCTGTCATCGCTTCCCGCGTGCTCCAGCACCTGCCGCACGGTTTCTGCTTTATTTTTATAATCCATGTAGTCCAGGTAATGGTTAATGCTCTGCTTTAAGTTCAGCTCCAGCTGCTTTTCATTTCTCCGGGCACGCATCTGTTCCAGCTGCTGCTCATATTTTCCCGTATCTGCCGTGCAGGTTTTAAGACGCTCCTGCGTCTGCTGGATCTTTACCGTATCCAGCTTCCGTGCCGCATCCTGTGACCTGCGGGCAAGAAGGGCTTTTTCCTTTTCTGCCAGGTTCAGCTCCTTCTCCTTTTGCCGGATCACATTGCTGGATGTATTATAGGTCTTTACCAGATCGACGAAAAAGCTCTGTTCCTGGTCATACAGATTGTCCAGTGTTTCAATACGTCCGGCAAAGCTTTCCAGCGCCTGAGTCTGGCGTTCATAAACAGATATTTCTTCCTTTTTCCTGGAAAGCTCCAAAAGCTTGTCCTTGATCTCCAAAAGGGTCTGGGCCATATCTGTATCCGCCGGATGATCGTCCTTCATGAAAAACGCCTTTTGTATAATTTCTTCAATGAGCAGATCCTCTACCACTTTGCGCGTAGTCCGGTAATGGGTCTCAAACCATGTGCGTACATGGCCTTCTGTTTTATTGATCCCCCGGATGATCTCCCAGGCGCTTTCATAAAGGCCATAACGGCTGATAAAACGCTGATACTCGCCTTTACGCTCAAAAATATGCACATCCAGATGATAGTCGCTGCGTCCAAGATCCTTAAGATATGTCTTTAACCCGGTATAGGTAATGCGCTCCCCGTCTTTTTTCAAAGGAAGGTTAATAATGTCATTGTCGTTATACTCCCGGTAAAAGATCACATAGTTATAGTAATCCACAGAAGCCACATCCCGGTTCTTTTCCCGTCCCCCGTCATCCCTGGCCTTCCGGGCGCAAAAACCTGTAAGCATGTATTTAAAATCATCTTTAATATCTTTTTCATCCAGCTTCCACTCCACCAGAGAATGGATCGTGGTACTGCCATCGCCGGTGCGGAACAGCTTTTCCACCGGCTGCTTGTCATCCAGCGTACAGTTAGGGATCAGGTTCTGGAACAGCAGGAGCATAAGAACGCTCTTGCCTCCGCCGTTGGCCAGGTCGTACATGGCGTTGCGCCCGTCAAAACGCATAACAAAATCATCATAAAACTGAGTGCCAAAATTATACTTTACATTATTGACACGGATCCGATTAATATGGGGCATGGTCATCCTCCCTTTCCGGGCCGTCCTGGCGGGTCACGGCCTGACTTTTTGCTGCGATCTCATAAAGCCGTCCCCGGCTGTCCTCATAATAATTTTCTACCAGAGCCTTAAACCGGTCTCTGGCATAGTAACGCCCGCCCATTTCCGTAAACAGGTTCTGGTCAATAAGGAAATTAAAGACAAGCTTTACCATGCCCACCTTTGTTCCCCGGGCAGCCTTTAAAGACGCCATGTCCTCGTTGGCCGTAGTCATGGGCATATCTTCCCACAACAGAGAAATGGTGCGGAAGCTGGTCTCCTCCGTATCATTTTTAACCAGCACTTCCAGCTTAGGCATCATTTCATGAAGGGCGCCGCTCACCTTCTCGATCACATCCTCCGCCCGCACATATTCTCTCTGGGAATAATTGCCCGAATCTCTGTAAAATAAAGTGACCACTTCAAAAATAATAAAATATGCCAAAAACAGCTCCCGGTTCAGGCGCAGGCCAATGATCTTTTTCAGCTCGTCATTGGTAAATCCAAACACCCGGTTTCCCTCTCCGGAAGTCAGGTAAAGGGCATAATTATATTCATAAAGGCGGAGATTGCTTTTTTTAAGAAGCACATCCAGCCCGTCCGCAACCTGGGCATTGGAAACATAGGCTTCATAAAGCTCTACATGATGCTTTTTAGAAACCTCCTCCCCGGCTAAAAGGAGAGAAAATATCTCCACCGCTTTTTCAAGATTTTTGTGCTCCATTAATGCTCCCTCCTGTCTGATACAGTAAAACGAATATTTGAGATCTGGGCGCCTGAGCTTAAAAGGATCAGGTCATCTGACATAAATTCCAGATCAAATACCAGCTCTTTAAGTCCTCCGGCCCCGGGATCACTGTCCGCCCTGCGTTTCATATAATCGCTGATGATCCCTTCCAGGAATGTGTCCTGATGATCCGGGATCTCCCCCAGATCATAGTGGGATTTCTGGCTTAAATGAACGATAAAGGAAAAATAGTCCCCGTTTTTTAAAATGTTGTCTGTAAACTTCATTTCATACATATGGTTTAAAAAACGCAGATCAAAGCTTCCACGGGCCAAAAGCTGTTCAAAAAGGACTTTAAGAAAAATATCATAATTGGTTTCAATACGGCTTTCGATCTTTTCATCTTCATAAACATACATCTGCTCTTTCCCGGCTCCGGCTGCTTCTCCCTTTTCCTGCTCATCCGGCTTATATTCCAGCATAGCGTCCAGCTGGTACAGGTTCAGGGATTTATGAAGGTTCATATCTGCCAGGGGCCGCACAAAAGCGCCCAGGGCAGATGCATCGCCGCTTTCCACCAGCCGCTCCAGGAAATCATCAAAGGAAAATACCCGGCGCAGGCGGCTGCTTTTTGCCTTTTGGATCAGTTCATCTGCCTGGACCTGGAGCTGTGTGCAGGCAGACAACAGCTCCTCGTGGCGGCGCATCGCCTGCTTTAATTCCCTGTCCAGATCATAAATTTCCTCCATCGTATACTGAAAGCTTGTCGGCGCATCTTTGCCATTCCCGGCACTTTGACCGTCTCCCCGGCCGCCGGTGTCCTGGGCCTGGAGCAGCGCCCGATCTACCAGCGCCTTATTGGCGGCAAACAGGCGCTGTTCTTCTTTAAACCATGCCAGTACATTTTTAGAAAAGTCATCCAGCGCAGCAACGCCCTGGAACACATTTTGTCCAAGAAGGCGCAGCACCTCATCCTTTCGTACTCTCAGCCTGCCTACCTCGCCGTTGATCCGGCGCACCACCTCCAGGGCGCCTTTAAAATTACTGGCCCGGATCATTTTTTCCAAAAGCAGCTGTTCTGTAGTGATCTTGCTCTCATCCTTTACTTCTTTTGTATCCAGATAAAATTCTATGGCGTCTCCTGTAATATAATAGACCAGGGTCTCGCCCTCAAAACGGCTGTCAATATATTTGATCCGCTCCTGCACCTGGGCCTTTTTCTCCGGGTCATAATAGGTATAAAGAAATGGCCGCCCATCATTGCACAGCTTATCAAAAATATACTGGATCAGCTCTCCGGCCTCATCCTCCGTCATGTCAAGCTTATATTCACGCTCAAGGAAATCTCTCATAAACTGCTCAACCATGGGATAGGTGACCTGTGTATCCTTAAAATGGTTTTCCTCAATAAAAAAACGCAAAACAGCCAAAACCATATAACCCATATCCAGCTCTGCATAACGCCCGTCCTTATATGTATCCAGGGGGCTTCTGACAAGCCTGAAATAAGGATAATACCGTTTCATGTTCTGCATCCGCTGGGTATGATGGCTGACAATATCATCCATTAATGTATATTCCTGCGCCAAGTTTTATCTCCTCCGTTCCAAAAGAATTACCGGACATTGGTAATTTCCATTATATCGGATACAGGGGATAATGTCAAAAAACATCTTTCCGGCCGGCCGGATCATTATATCCGCAGCCGTTTCCTTCCAAAATCATTGACTTTTATCCGGCGATTTAATATACTATCCTTGTCTATAATTACCAAATAAGCGAAGTATCAAGACTTTTTTTTATGAAAGTCGCTTGAATCGTAACCGTCCGGCCTGCAAAACGGTTACACCCAAAAATAAGGAGCGTGTATAACATGAGAACACTGACACCTGAAGAACAGGAAAAATATTACGCCAAATATTATGCACTGGATTTAAAAGCACCGGCATGGGGATTAAAGGATCTGATCATGCGCGGACCTATGCCTGTAGAAAATATGATTCTTATAGAAAACCGGGATCAGGTGCTGACCTGTGATGTTTCCCCCGAAAGGATCGGCTATGGTTATGCACCGGATGGCAGCGGCTATGTTTCCACATATACCTATATGCCTGAGGTTACAAAAGACATGATCGACTGGTGGTTTGCATGGCATGGCCTGGAAAGCGCCCGCTATGTGATCTGGGATAAAGAGGACCATTATTCCGTAGAAACAACAAAAGCAGACCGTCTCACCGATGAAAGCATCCCCATGAATGAACGTATCTGGGGTGTCACCCACAAAGTTCTTGAAGATACCGGATGCGGCCCGGAGGAAATTGTTATCAACTTTTTAGATCCTTCAACTGTATTTTCCAAAGAAGCACTTGAAAGCTCTGATCTGGCCACGATCGTTTGCGGCAACGGCTCCACAGCCCTCATGTGCCATACAATATTTAATGCACCGGATGCTCCCGGCATCCTTTTATGCTCTCATTTCTGGATCGGGTATAATGTAGTGGATCACAAGCTGGTCCGTGTCATTCCTGAAGAAGTAAAGCTTCCTGAACAGGTTTTGCGGGGCCTTGCTCTCCACAGCATTAAAGAATATTCCAACATGGGACAGTTCCTTCCATACCTTTATGCTGAAACCGTAGAGCATAAGAAGGTTTCCCTCATCCCTCATATGGTATAAAAGGAGATCATTATGTTCCGTTTATGGGGAAAAGAGTTTAAAAACAACCATCTGTTAAAGGATATTGTAATCTGTGAGGACGATCCCAGTGCTTCCAGGACGAAAAAGGTTTTTCATGCAGTGACCCAAATATGCATGACCTTTGATCTTGCCGAGCCCATATGGCTGGAATCCAATATTAAGGAGTTCCAGCGTCGGGATAAAACCCGGTTCACCCAGGATAATTTTATTGAAACCATTGATTTTGATTATCTTGAGATCCATGTGATCGAAGAATAAAAAAAGCCATGGCCAAATCTGTATAGGACTTGGTCATGGCTCTTTTATTTACCGTCACACCAACGGGATCTCATCATCGGATTTTTTATCCAGATCATTCATATATTTCTTCGTTTCCTTAACGATTACCGGCGATAAAAGCAGCACTGCGATCAGGTTGGGGACAGCCATTAATGCATTCAGGATGTCTGCAATGTTCCAGACCACATCCAGGATCACCATGGGGGCAATAAGGGCTACCAGCACGTATAAGATCCGGTAAGGGATCAGTATCTTTTTGCCAAAACAATATTCCAGGCACCGCTCTCCATAGTAAGCCCACCCAAGGATCGTGGAATAGGCAAAGGATATAAGCCCTACCACAAGAATAACCGGTCCGATTACAGGAATCTGCTGAAAAGCCATGGTCGTCAGTATTCCGCCGTCCTCAATATATCCAATGTTCAGCGCAGAGCTTTTTAAAATCGTTGTCACAAGAACAATACCGGTCATGGCGCACACCACAACTGTATCCCAAAACGTTCCGGTAGAAGATACAAGGGCCTGACGCACCGGGTTGCGTGTCTGGGCAGCCGCTGCTGCAATAGGGGCAGAACCCATACCGGATTCATTGGAAAAAAGCCCTCTGGCCACACCGGCCCGCAGCGCCAGCATAATACCGCCTCCGGCAAAGCCGCCGGCAACAGCCTGGGGACTAAAGGCTCCGGTAAGAATCGTCTGTAATGCAGGAATGATGTAATTATAATTCATTCCTAAAATGATCAGGCAGCCAGCCACATAAAACACAGCCATAAAAGGAACAAGCTTTTCGCATACCCTGGAGATCATCTTTAAACCGCCGAAAACAACCAGGGCTGTGGCACCGGCCACAACAATACCCACTGCCGGTTTGGGGATTCCCAGATTTTCATTACATACAGTAGCAATGGCATTCACCTGGGTGGCGCATCCGATCCCAAAGGATGCCAGACCGCCAAGGACGGCAAAAATGATCCCCAGCCACTTTAAACGGAGCCCACGCTCCAGGGCATACATGGCGCCGCCCTGCATACGTCCGTCCTTTGTCTTTACCCGGTACTTGACAGCGATCAGCGCTTCACTGTATTTCGTGGCAATGCCCAGGACACCAGTGAGCCAGCACCAGAATACGGCTCCCGGGCCGCCCATGGCAATGGCTGTACCCACACCGATAATATTTCCTGTGCCGATCGTTGACGCCAGAGCCGTAGTCAGGGCGCCAAACTGGCTTACCTCCCCTTCAGCCTCCGGATCCTTTGTGACAGACAGCTTTATTGCTGTGCCGATCTTTCTCTGGATCCCTTTTGTACGGATCGTCATAAATAAATGGGTGCCCATAAGCAGGATGATCATGGGCCATCCCCACACAGCAGCATCAATATTTTCTATGATCTGTGCAAATACTTCCATTTTTTCCCTCCACTTATCCAGAATCTGCTCTGCCGCTCCCAGGGCAGCACATATAAAGATAATAGCCTACTATGGCTGCTTTTGCAAGGAAAAAATTTAATCCGTTAATTATCTGTCAATTTACCTCACTAAAACCGTCCGGCTCCTGAATCTCCGACTCTGCCTGGGGCATGATGATCATGGCTTTAAACAGATCTCCGTCCAAATAGATCTTAAATGTGCCGCCATGAAGCTGCACAAGACTTTCAGCAATAGAAAGGCCCAGACCGCTGCCCTCTGTGGTACGGGATTCGTCCCCCCGCACAAAACGCTGGGTCAGTTCTTCCGCCGTAATGTTCAAAGGCGCCTGGGAAATATTTTTCATAATAAAATAGACCTGGCCCTCATCACCGTAAAGATCAATATAAATCCGTGAGCCGCTCATGGCATACTTAAATGCATTATTAAAAAGATTATCCAGCACACGGTACATCCTCCGGCCGTCTGCATTGATCATCAGAGGATGATCCGGCGAGCGCATCACCAGCGCCAGCTGGCGCTGCTCGTATTTTTCCATGTACGTCCCGGCCACCTGCTGCACCAGCTCATTAAAGTCAATGTCCGACCGCTCCAGGGTAATATTGCCGCTGGACGCCCGTGAAGCCTCCACAAGATCTTCAATGAGCATTTTCAGCCGCTGGGACTTACTGTCTAAAATATCAATATACTCCCGGGCCGGTTCATCGGTAATATTCATGCGCTTTAAAAGATCCACGTAATTAATAATGGATGTGAGAGGCGTTTTAATATCATGAGACACATTTGTGATCAGATCCGCCTTCATCCGTTCGCTTTTTATACTTTCATCTACCGCCCGGTTCAGTCCCTGGCCGATATTGTTAATATTATTGGCAAATTCCAGAAATACGCCGGAACCCATATCCTTTGTATCGATCTTATAGTCCAAATGGCCCGCAGCGATCTCCCCGGCGCCTTTGGCAATATCCTGGATAGCCATAAGCTTTCGCCCTACATAAATAAATTCACAGCAGTAAATACCAATAACCAGGAACAAAAACATCATGGAACCGGCCGAAAAAACAAGAGCCATCAAAATAAAGTCCGCAATACCAAGCCCCAGAATTACGGAAATATATTTGCGCATCAGGTTATTATTGATCACACCCTGGTAGATCACCACATAGGTTCCGTGAAACAGCCGGTAGATCAGCGACTGGCTGAGGAAATTATGGGCTTTTCCCCGCCGCGCCAGGCTGTAGATACAGGCCATGGAGGCAGTGTAGGCTGGAACCACCATAATGGCGGCGCCCAGGATTTCTCCCATGGAGCGCCCGTCAATGGTCCATCCCACAAACATGATCACAGCGATCCCAAAAAGAGTAAAAATGCAAAACATAATACATGCGGCAATCTCCGTATATATTTTGTCCAGCCACAGGATCCGTACCTGGCTTTCTCCCCGGCGCCATCCGGCAGATAAAACTGTATAAATAAAACACAAAATAAACAGGAACAGGGCCATCAGTCCGCCGAAAAATACCGGAAGGCGCCAGTGTTCAACGGTTGCGCAAATCTGAGAATGAAAATAAAAAGCATCTCCGGCCACAAGATTTTCAGGAACATAAATATACACATAACCGATCTTTCCGCCGGCAGCCTCGCCGCTGAAAAAATACCACTCATCTGACAAAAAATTGCTGCCAAGTCTGCTG
Organism: Candidatus Scybalocola faecigallinarum; assembly: GCA_018711005.1. Classification (GTDB taxonomy): domain Bacteria; phylum Bacillota; class Clostridia; order Lachnospirales; family Lachnospiraceae; genus Catenibacillus; species Catenibacillus faecigallinarum. The sequence continues at coordinate 94,952 of DVIT01000022.1, forward strand.
GCAGTCCCATACTCCTGCTGCACTTCAGGGACTTCCTGAGTAGTAAATAATCCCAGCTCTGAAATATCAATGCTGTAATAAAAAATCCTGCCATTATCCGTCGTTCCTGACGCATCCACTGTTTCCGGCGACACATTAAATCCCGGGCTTTTAACGATGAGATTTCCCTGAGGATCATAAAGGGCATACTGAAAATTGGTATAATCGCCCAGGTATATCTCATGCCAGGACCGGATTTCTTCCGCATCGCCGTAGGCGTCATATTCATTGCAGGCATTGATCAGGGTAATCACCTTGGAAATGCCGCCGCTGAAGTCGTCGTAAAACAGTGTCGAACTAAAATACGGATTCTTGCTGTCTGTGGACATATCCCTTCCATAGCTAAAATATATTTCCATATAAAGACACGTATAAATGGCAACAACCAGAATGACAGCAAAGGATATGAACATTGACAGATGGGCCAGGATCTTCAGCGGAACATTTTTCCGCAGCCACTTATCTTCCATAATAAAACTCCTTACTGCCGCAGTTATCCCTGATCCGTGTTTTCCAGGACCAGGATCCCTGCGCCTACAGATTTTCTACTTTATATCCTACACCCCATACGACCTTTAAATATCTGGGTTCTTTTGGGTTGATCTCGATCTTTTCCCGAATATGGCTAATATGCACTGCCACCGTATTATCTGCGGCAAGGGCATCCTCTTTCCAGATATTTTCATAAATCTCTTTAATGGAAAACACACGGCCTTTATTGCGCACAAGAAATTTTAAAATATTATATTCAATAGGCGTCAGCTTCACCGGTTCTCCCATAACTGTGACCTCTTTATTTGTATCATCGATCACCAGATCCCCTACGGTATAAATCTCATTGGCCGATTCCTTCTGGGCATTGCCAAACACGGTGTACCGTCTCAGCTGGGCCTTTACCCGGGCCAGAAGCTCCATCGGATTAAAAGGCTTGGTAATATAATCATCCGCCCCGATATTTAATCCCAGGATCTTATCATTATCTTCGGATTTTGCCGACAGGATAATAATGGGTACACCGCTTTTTTTCCGGATCTCCAGGGTCGCCCGGATCCCGTCCAGCACAGGCATCATCACATCAATAAGCAGGAGATGGATTTCCTCCCGATCCAGAATATCCATAGCCTCCTGCCCGTTATAGGCCTTAAATACGTTATATTTTTCTCCCATCAGGTAAATCTCAATAGCCTTTACGATCTCTTTGTCATCATCACATACCAATATATTATACATTTCTTTAATCCTTTCCCTTCCTTTTCGTAAAAACCCCGGTCGCGGACACGGCGGCATCGCCGCATAGCCACTTCTATGATCCGCTGGGGATCCGGCCACGGGATTATCACCTATTATAGTATTTTACCTTAAGATTTTGAAGAAGTTCCATCAAAAGATTAAAATTTTATTAAATTAATTAATGTTTGCGGTCCACTTGATGAATCATAAATAAAAAGACAGTTCTGCAGTATCCCGGCGTCAAAAAACCTGAGATCAACAGAACTGTCTTTACTTTTTCGCATCCAACGGACCGGGCGTTTACTTCTCCTGTAGCAGCAGCTCCCTATATTTTTCCTTATCTGTATCAGAAAGCTGCAGAGCAGCCATTGCCTGATCTTCCGTCATATTTAAAGAAATCATCAGATTGCGAATGGATGACAAGGTTGCCTGCTGCATGCCCTGGTGGATGGCTTCCTCCTCGATTCCTTTACTTAAATTGCACATTGTCTGCACCTCACTTTCTAATTGGTAAGTCATTTTTATTTGGAAGTCTTGCTGCAGGATCCGCTTTTTTTCTTCCGGAGGCCGCTTTGATGACAGCAGCACTTCCAGCAGCTTTAAAATCCCGGTATATTTTTCATCTCCCGGTTTTCCTAGAGCGATAATAATGGCTGTCAAAAGGTCATAATTTTCTTCGGCCTCCCATATTCTTTGTTCATTATCCTTATCTTTAGATTTACTTCTCTTTGTTGGCAAACTTTGTGTAATTGGGCAGCCATACCAGCTCTACAGTGCCGATAGGGCCGTTTCTTTGTTTGGCAATAATGATCTCGGAAATGTTTTTCTTGTCCGTATCCTTATTGTAATAATCATCTCTGTAAATGAACATAACCACATCCGCATCCTGCTCAATGGCGCCGGATTCACGCAGGTCAGACAGCATGGGCCGGTGGTCCGGCCGGGTCTCACAGGCACGGGACAACTGGGACAGGGCGATCACCGGGGCATTTAATTCTCTGGCCAGGGCTTTTAAGGAGCGGGAAATATCGGAAATTTCCTGCTGCCGTGACTCACTGCCCCGTCCGCCGCCGGTCATCAGCTGGAGATAGTCGATGATCACCAGCTTAAGGTCATTTTCCAGTTTATATTTACGGCATTTGGAGCGCAGCTCCCCAATGGAAATACCCGGGGTATCGTCAATGATCAACGGCGCTTCGCTGATAATGCCTGCGCTTTCAATCAGCTTTTCCCAGTCGGCCTGGTTCAGATTTCCGGTACGCATGGCCTGGGAATCCACCTTGGACTCCATGGAAAGGACACGGTTGATCAGCTGATCCTTGGACATTTCCAGACTAAAGATGGCTGTGGGCACCTTATTGCGCACACAAATATACTGAGCCAGGTTCAGGACAAAGGCTGTCTTTCCCATAGACGGGCGGGCAGCCACAAGGATCAGATCTGAAGGCTGAAGCCCGCTGGTCTTATAATCCAGGTCGTAAAACCCGGTGGAAATCCCGGTAACGGTCCCTTTATGCTTGGCAGCCATTTCAATCTTATTAATAACGCTTAAAACCACATCCTGGATGGGAACAAAATCGTCGGCAGACTTTTTCTGGAGAAGATCGAAAATGCGCTTCTCCGTTGTTTCCATAATGGTTTCTACCGGCTCTTTGTCCAGATAGCACATATTGGCAATTTCTTCATTGGCCCGGATCAGCCGCCGCAGGGATGACTTGTCTGCCACGACCTGGGCATAATGGCGCACATTGACCGAGGTGGGCACACTGTCTAAAAGCTCACCCAGAAACTCTACGCTGGAAAGCTCCTCCGGAAGATCCTTTGTTTTTAAAGACTCCTGTAAGGTCACAAGATCCACAGGCACATTCCGGTTGTTCATCTCAACGATGGTATCAAATAAAACGCCGTACTGCTTTTGATAAAAATCATCGCCGGTGATCATTTCCGCCGCAGTGATAATAGCGTCGGGATCCATAAGCATCGAGCCTACAACGGCGCGCTCTGCTTCTGCGCTGTGAGGCAGGATCCGTTTGATCAATGTCTCATCCATAAGTCTATCAGGCTTCCTTTACTTTTACCGTGATCTGGGCAGTTACCTTAGGGTGTACCTTATAAGGCACAATGGTCGTTCCCAGGCTGCGGATCGGTTCTGCCAGCTGGAGCTTCTTCTTATCAATATCAATGCCCAGCTGTTCTTTGGCAGCGGCCGCGATTTCTTTTGTAGACACAGAACCGAAGGTTCTTCCGCCTTCGCCGGTTTTCATGGAAACGGTTACAAACTTCTCTTTAATTTCTTCAGCAAAGATCTTTGCCTGCTCCAGCTGCTCTTTGGCAATCTTTTCTTCATTGGCTTTCTGCAGTTTCAGATCATTAATATTTTGAGCAGTAGCTTCAATACCAAGTTTTTTCTTTAAAATAAAATTTCTTGCATAGCCGTCGCTGACATTGACCATTTCACCTTTTTTCCCAAGGCTTTTCACATCTTCAAGTAATATAACCTTCATCTATATCTCTCCTTCATTTTTCATTCTTCTGACCTCGGCCTTCACCTTTGCCATAGCATCTTCTACGGAAATGTCCTGGAGCTGGGCTCCGGCCATTGTGCTGTGTCCGCCGCCGCCAAAATGTTCCATAACAAGCTGGACATTCACTTCTTCCATAGAACGGGCACTGATATAGATCGTGCCTTTAACATCGGTAAACACAAAAGAGGCCTTTACACCTGTAATATTTAAAAGATCATTGGCAACCTGGGCGCCAACAACCGTAGGCGTCTCGATACTTCCCGGAATACACTGGGTCATGGCAAATTCCCGGTCAAAAATATCCGTCCTGCTGATGGCGCTGGCCTTTACCCGGTAAGTTTCCATATCTTCTCTGAACATCTGACGTATCTTTAATACATCCGCGCCGTTCTTGCGCAGATAGGCCGCAGCTTCAAAGGTACGCACACCGGTTTTGTTCAGGAAATTATTGGTATCGATCATCAGCCCGGCATACATGGCATTAGCCTCCTCCGAACGCAGCTTAATGCCGTCGCTAATATACTGGAGGATTTCTGCCACCATTTCGCTGGCCGATGATGCATAGGGTTCAATATAAGAAAGCACTGCATTTTCAATACTTTCGCTGCTCTGGCGGTGATGGTCCAAAACAACAATGCTGCGGGTGAAGCCTAAAAGATCCGGGCACTCCGTATAAGAAGGCCGGTTTACATCCACAACGACCAGGGCTGTGTTCAGGTTCACGATTTCTTTCGCCTGGACTTCATTAAGGAACATATCACTGTCAAAATAAGAATTATTTTCAAAGCACTCTTTTAAAGGCCGCACCGTCTTGGTCACTTCATTTAAGACCACATAAGCCTTTTTATTTAACGCTCTGGCAATGCGGTAAACGCCTACCGAAGCGCCAAAGGAATCCACATCTCCGATCCTGTGGCCCATAACCACGACCTGATCCTTGCCCTCGATCAGCTGTTTCAGGGCGTGGGCCTTTACACGGGCGCGGACACGGGTGCTCTTTTCTACCTGTTTTTTCTTTCCGCCATAATAAGAAATCTTTTCCTTTTCTTTGACTACTGCCTGATCGCCGCCACGTCCAAGGGCCAGCTCGATGGCATTTTTCGCCCACTCTGCTGACTGGGCATAGCTGGCGGCATCGGCTCCGATACCGATACACAAGGTCACAGCCATTTCATTGCCGATATTGATTTCCCGCACCTCATCCAGCAGTGAAAACTTTGTGCTTTGGAGCTGGGGCAGGTACCGGTGCTGGATCACAAACTGGTACCGGTCTTTTTCAATCTTTGTCACGATCGCATCATAATTTTGCATATATTTTGTGATCTTCCGGTCAATAAGGGCTGCCAGCAGGGATCTGCGCACTTCTTCTGTACTGCTTAAGGCATCCTCATAGTCATCTACAAAAATAATCCCGCACACAAGGCGCTGTTCCTGATTTTCACGGATATAGTTGCGGATCTGTGTTTCATCAAACAGATACATGGCAATGAGGACATTTTCCCCGCCCAGATCCACCAGTCCATTATTTTGTGAAAAATCTTCAAGCACAATGCGCGACAGCTCGGCCCGGTAATAACCATTGGCAAAGGATACCGGGATAATGGCCTTATCCTCTCCTGAGGGCAGCTTGTCTTTTGTAATTTCCGGAAAAATATGCTCAATACTTTTCAGGGAAAACTTTTCTTCTGTCATTTCATGAAAAGTTTTATTGGCCCATAGCAAATGCCCCTGTTCGTCCAGGACCGCATAAGGGATCTGCAGATCAAAAAGAAGGCTCTTTTGGACCTGGCCGTATTCCAGGGCAAAATTCACCAGCTCGCTGATAATAATGGGCTTTACCCTTGCATTGATCACCAAAGAGGCGATCATATAGCATATCAGCGCCACTGAGGCAATCAGTCCGCACCTGTAATCTACAAGAAAGATCCCTATCGTCATGGCAACGAGGAGACAGCTCAGTATGATCGGCCACCGCAGATAGGATTTCAGCTGGCCCTTTAGCTTCACCTGATTCTTCATGCTTCTTTCCTCGCTTTCTAAAAAAATATAATGTCCACTATGTGGTTACCACCATATGGTATAATGTTCACCATGTGGACATTATACCATTAACTTTCTTGCATTTCCAGTGAAGTTTTTTTATACTTAAGATACAGGCTGTCTGCGGCGGCTGCATGTTTTGCGGGCGCAATGACAAAAGCCCGGGCAGATGTGCGTCAAAAGCATTTTCTGCTTCTTAGAAATACAGAGGTTTACGGAAAACAAAAGGAGGTTTTTCATATGTCAAAGGTTTACATTTTCTTTGCTGACGGACTTGAAGAAATCGAAGGTCTTACCGTGGTAGACATGATGCGCCGTGCCGGCATTGATATTTCCATCGTTTCCATGAATGGAACATTAACGGTTACCGGTTCTCATAAGATCACCATTGGTGCAGATGTGCTTCTGGAAGATATTGACGCCGATGAAGCCGATATGTTTGTACTGCCCGGAGGACTGCCGGGAACAAATCATCTGGCAGACAGTATGCTTCTGGCAGATATTCTTAAAAAGGCTTATTCTGCCGGTAAATATGTGGCAGCCATCTGTGCGGCGCCCAGCGTTCTCGGCGGTCTTGGGATCCTTCACGGAAAGAAGGCAACCTGCTATCCCGGCTTTGAAGATAAGCTCACCGGCGCAGTATGCCAGACCGATAATGTTGTTGCAGACGGAAAGGTGATCACCAGCCGCGGCATGGGTACAGCCATTGAATTTTCCGCCCGTCTTATCGCTGCCTTAAAGGGTGAAAAAGCAGGCGAAGACCTGATGGCATCCATTATGTTTAATTATAAGCGCTAAGCATCAAAACAGCCCCGGAAAAAAGCCCGGGGCCGTTCTTCTTATAGCTGAATGTGCCAGGTAAAGCTCTCCCGGCAGAGCCGGAACTTATGAAACGGTTACAGGACACTCGTAGTTTTTCGTTCTGACTTCCGCTCCTGTTTCCGGTAAGTCCGGTAATTTTTCAGTTCTCCGTAAAGAAACCGCCGTAATTCCTTGCCGGAATGCGCCTTATATTCTTCTTTATCCGGGCCATCGGCCTGATCTGCCATCATGTCCGATAAAATCTTTTTTACAGAATCTTCAATACTCAGCTTATACTTTTCCGTTAAAATATATTTTGTGTAAATATGGGAAATGTGATAGCCCCGCTGCTTCAGATCCGAACATGCTGTCTTGACCGCATTAAACTCCCTGCTTCCGCCAGTCACACAAAGCATATGGTCTTTCGTCTTATCGCCCACCATTTTCCACATAACATGGGACACACCATATGGAACCTTGCCCTTTTGGCTTTCAAAAACAAATCCCACCTTTTCCCTGTTTGTAAAAATGATCTTTTGATCCTCATAGTCCGATGCCTTTTTGCACTGCACATTGTCATATTTTGAAAATTCCCTGGCAACGGTCTGGCAGCTTTGTTTCGTGTCATCATAATAAATTGTGATCTCTTTCAAATAAATCCCCCCAAGATCAAAGATTGAGTTGCCCGACAAATGGGCATGAGACACAAATTGCTCCGCACTTCGTGCTCACACCATCCAAAAACACCTCAAACATTCTTTTTATTATTATTTTATCACACGCCATTTCAGATTCAATGGATTTTATGCATTTTTTCAGCTGGCTGAACTAATACGATACACATCTTCCGGAAACCGGTCTAAAACATCCCCTGTGGGGATCTTTTTCGCCTGGTTCTGTACATCCCATATCATCTGATAGGGATCCTTTGGATCCAGGCAGGGCCAGCACGGCATTTCCCCATCTGGGTTCAGATAAGCATTGGGATCCTGCTTTTCAATGAAGCCGATAAAGGCGCCATAAATCTTTTTCCCGACAGTCCTGGCGATTTCCATATGGGCCTCATCTTTAAAAAACGCCGCTTCCGGCTCCCCAAACGCCAGCTGCTGATCAAAGCAGTGAAGGGCCGGGGCAAGATCTACCGTATACTGCCATACCTGACAGCCCTTTTCTGCCAGCCGTGCGGCCAGACGATAGGAATACAGACGGTACATATAATCTGTGAGAATCTTTACCCACCAGTCCGCCTGGACATCGTCAGACGGCGCCATACCGTTTTCCATGCAGTATTCCCTGAAAAAACGGGCAAAATCTTCTTTAGCTACAGGCGCATTTTCCTCAAACAGCCGGTCCGCAATCTCCGGAGCCTTTTCCGCCAGATCCGGATGCATCATTTTGTAAAATGCCAGCTCATGGCGGCTGGAACCGATCATGGCACGGCCCTCCCAAAAGGTTCCGGACTTTATGATTTCCTCACAATCTTCCGGGAAGCAGACGCCGTCTGCCACCGGTCCAAACATACATGTATTGCCCGGATTATCACAGAAAAGCTTTTGGGCTTCCATTAACAGATCCGCCGGGACGCTTAAAAGCAGTTTAGGAGCCTCCTGAGGATCATAACCGTGTTTAAGCAGGATCTGCCTGAAAACATCCATAAAGCCCCTGGCTGTGGCCCGGGCCGTTGCTTTGCTGCGGATACTTTGTGTGGCGCCGCTGGACATGATCACCTGGTGTACATACTTTTTCAGCTCAGGCCGGCACATCATTGCTCCCATTGCTTTGGCCCCTGCCGAGCTGCCCATCAGCGTAATCCGTTCCGGGTCTCCCCCAAAGGCGGCAATGTTTTCATAAACCCAGCGAACGCCGGCCATAAGGTCTAAAATCCCATGATTGCCGCTTCCGGCCCATGGTTTTCCTAAAATTTCATCCACATATAAAAATCCCAGGACACCCAGACGGTAATTTACGGCCACATAAATAAATGCATTGTCACGGATCATCTGCCGGGGCGTATGCTCCTGATTGCTCCCGGTCTGAAAAGCGCCCCCGTGGATTTCCACCAGCACCGGCAGCCCGTGGCCATCCGGTGTTTGGATATGTCCGTCCTCCGTCAGATCCAGCGCCTTTTCCGGGATAAAAATATTCAGGTTCAGACAGTCCTCGTCAAATTCCTCGCGGCTTTGGGGCTTTGCCCATGGAGCACCGCCATCAAAAACCTGCATTGCCTTTTTTCCAAATACGCGGCAGTCTTTTACACCGGTCCAGCTTATCTGTTCCGGTGGGCAAAAACGCTGCGCCCTGGCAAAAGGTATCCCCTTAAAGGCTCCAAAGCCGCCGGATATTTCTCCCATAACCATACCATATTCTGTTTTTGCATAAATAGTTCTCATTGTCATCACACCTTCCATTGATCTGGTTTAGGCTCTGATCTCCATTTTCCCAAACTTGAGAAAGAGCCTTTTTTATTGCCAGTCCCTAAAAATAGGATTATACTTAATTTAATGATACCACGGATTTTTCAGCAAACCACAGAAAGGATCTCCCATGGAACTGCTTCAGCTTTATTATTTTCAGACCGTTGCCCGCTGCCAGCATATTTCCGCCGCAGCCCGGCAGCTGCATATTGCCCAGCCGGCGTTAAGCCAGACGATCCGCCGTCTGGAAACCGAACTGGGAACACCTCTGTTTGACCGGGTAGGACGGCACATTTGCCTGAACCGGTACGGGCAGATCTTTTTAAAATATACGGATACCGTGCTTAATGCCCTGGCCGACGCCAGGGCTGAGATCGCAGAGGCCCAGGCATCCGCCTGCCGCCAGGTAACTTTATGCGTTCTGGCGGCATCCTCCCTGCTTCCGGATATTCTGGGAAAATTTACAGCGCACTATCCTCAGATCCGTTTTCAAATCATCCAGTCTGCCAACGCCGCAGCGCCTATGCCTGAGATCGATCTGACCATCCATGCCGCCGCCAGAGAAACCGTCATCACCGAAAAGTCTCCAAAGACTTCCCCGGGCAGCGCTGCTGCTAATGCCCCGGAGGCTTCCCGGTCCGCCAGCTGTATCCTTCTGGAAGAACCTATGGTCATCGCCCTGCCGGCCCGGCATCCCCTGGCAGCCCGCAAATCCCTGGCTTTGGGGGAGCTTTCCGGTCAGCCATTTGCCAGCCTGCATCAAAACTCGAATCTGTTCCAGATTACCCGGTACTACTGCCATCAGGCCGGCTTTGACCCCCAGATCTCCCTTTCCTGCGATAATCCCCAGGCCTTTAGGGAGCTTCTGAGCCTGAACCTTGGCATTGCCATGATCCCCGCCATTTCATGGCCGGATATGTCCGCCTACGGTATTGTCACCCGGCCCATTTCCGATATTTCCTGCCGCCGGTGCCTGCTCCTTTCCTGGGATCCCGGACGCTACCTGAACCAAAGCGCCGTACAGCTGCGGGATTTCCTGAAAGATTACTTTGCCCGGCTTGCCAAAAATGCCCCCTTATCCCCACAGCCATCCGGCACAGGCCAGGATCAGGGGAATGGATACCAGTGAACACAGGGTACTCAGGCATACGCTTTTCACAGCCTGAGTATAATCCTTATTGTGGATCTGTGCAAATATAGCCACATTGGAGCCAACCGGGGTGGCGGCCACAATAAGGATGGCCATTTTCAGGGATGCGTAGCTTTCCGGGATGAATGTTAATACACCCAATGTCACCAGCGGGATGACCAAAAGGCGCACCAAGGTACTAAGCCAGGCTGCCTTATCCCGCACAAGCTGTGCCGCTGTGATCTGGGCCAAATAGGTTCCAAGGCTGATCATGGCCACCGGCGCGTTCATACTGGCTACCAGAGAGACGGTTTCCGAAATCACATGAGGGATCTCTACAGGGATAAGAAACAGGCAAATGCCAATAATCATGCTGATCAAAATAGGATTGGTAATGATTTTTCTGACACTGACCTGACGCTTATCCTTTGTGATCACAAACACACCATACGTCCATTGAAGCAGATTTAAAAGGGCTACAAAGGCAGACACATAAAAAACCGCCTCGCTGCCCAGCACTGCCTGGACAATAGGTATACCCATAAAGCCTGCGTTGGAAAAGGCTGTCCCAAAATTTTCAATAGGATGCCTTTTAAAAAAAATTGCTGAAATGACCATGGCAAGGCCCAGGGCAATGGCGGAAAAAACAAAAGCAAGGGCAAGGCCCTTTAACCGTTCCATACTAAACTCCGTCATATAAGCATTGATCACAACGCCCGGCATGATCACATATACTAAAAGATTTCCCAGCGACTTGCTTCCTTCTGCGGTCAGCTTTTTTGTCCGAAACAAAATACATCCTATGAGCATAAGCAAAAACATAATAATTACCTGTTGAACAAGAACCGACATAAATTCCATTAATAATTCCCCCTTGGATATATATTTTTCACGATCCGGAAGCTTTCCTCGCCAGTGATGCCTGTTTAGCGCCGACCGGAGCGGAGCGAAGATTTTCGAAAGTGCAAAGCGCGGAGAAATCCGTGGCATCATGGGGTCAAAAGACCTTTGGCCTCCAACATCTTAGTTTAAGTATATGGAAAATTATTCATATTGTAAAATATATATTGTTCTATATATTTATATTATGTATATTATAAATCGAGCCAGCGGAACGTATCCTGCACCGCCTCTGGCAAAGGAAATTTATCTCTTAATTCCTATTCCATGAGTTGTCCGGCAAATGGTCATGAGACAGGGCAAAAATTCCTTGACAAATGCAGCAGAAAACGGCATATATATAAGAGAAGAAAAAATTAAACATATAAGGACAGGGCAAAGCTTCTGCCTGAAATCCTAAAATATAGTTTAAAAGGAGGTTGATTTTTATGTCTATGGAAGATTATGAGAAAGCGCTGAAAATGGGACAGAAAAAGTACCGTGAACAGGCTTCTTCCGGTAACTATCCATATTTGCCTGTGCTGGATGATCTTTTGGCTCAGACGGATATTGAAAGCCGCACAAAGCTTGGGACGATTGATATTCCTCTGGATCTTATCGTCGGGACAAGTACAGAAGGCCGGACAACTGCTTTTGCGTCGAATTTTATGCCCCTTTTGAAAGAGTCCTCAGAATTTGCCACAAAATGGGCCAGTCTGGTAGATGCGCTTATTGAGGAAGGACAGAGAGATCCGGTCATTGCCTATGAATTTATGGGGAAATATTACATTGTAGAAGGTAATAAGCGCGTCAGCGTATCCAAGTATCTGGGCGCCGTCAGCCTGTACGGAACGGTTACCCGGATGGTTCCCAAGCGCAGCGATGATCCTGAAGTAAAGCTTTATTATGAATATCTGGAATTTTATGACATTTCTAATATTAATTATATATGGTTTTCCAAACAGGGCAGCTACCGCCGTCTCATGAAGATCCTTGATAATGACACCAAAATCCCCTGGACTGTTGACGAACGTTCATTGTTCCGTTCCGCATGGCTGGCCTTTAATAAAGAATTTAATGCACTGGGCGGCAATAAGCTTTCCTGTACGCCGGCCGATGCCATGCTTATTTACATTGAGCTGTTTGATTATGCCTCTTTATTTGAAGATACACCGGCAACAATCCGCAGCAATATGACAAAAATCTGGGATGAATTTCTGCTGGTGGATAAGAATGATTCTGTTGCCCTGCTTATGACCCCCAATGAAGACGCTCCGAAAAAGAGCATTTTCAGCAAGCTCCTGTCCTCAGGACCGGAACATCTGAAGGTTGCTTTCATCCATAATAAAACAGCGGAAACCTCAGCATGGACTTACAGCCACGAGCTTGGCCGTGCCCATGTGGAGCAGGTTTTCGGGGACAATATTGAAACCTGCTGCATTGACAATGTAGAACCCGGGGACGACGCATATGCGGCGATTGAAAAGGCCATTGCTGACGGCTATAATGTGATCTTTACCACAACGCCGGAGTTTATTAATGCCAGCTTAAAGTCCGCCATCGCCCATCCCCAGATCCGGGTCCTTAACTGCTCATTAAATACACCTCACCGCTATATCCGAACATACTACGGCCGTATGTTCGAGGCTAAGTTTTTATCCGGTGTAGTTGCCGGGGCGCTGACGCCTAATGACAAGATCGGCTACATTGCAGACTATCCCATTTACGGCATGACGGCCAACATTAATGCCTTTGCCATGGGTGCCAAGATGGTCAATCCTAAAGCCAAGGTTTATCTGGAATGGTCTACCTTAAAGGATAACGATCCTTATGAAAATTTCAGAAAGAAGGATATTGTCATTATTTCTGACAAAGAAATGATCAATCCCAGCAGCAAGTCCCGGGAATTCGGCCTGTATTATGCCGGACCGGACGGTGCAAAAACGAATCTGGCCATGCCCATCTGGCACTGGGGCGTCTTTTATGAACGGATCATCCGCAGCATTTTAAGCGGTGCATGGAAATCCGAAAGCGGAAGCGATGATCTTCAGGCGCTGAACTACTGGTGGGGTATGTCTGCCGGTGCTATTGACCTGATCTATTCGGACAAGATCCCATCCGGAACCCTGCAGCTGATGCATCTTCTTAAGGACTCTGTCTGCGCCAACAGCTTCATTCCTTTCACCGGTCCTATCTATGACCAGGACAAAGAACTGCGGTGCGAGGAAGGCAGCGTCATGACTCCGGAGGATGTGATCGTTATGGACTGGCTTGCGGAAAATGTCTGCGGCGCCATCCCTACGCTGGATGAACTGAAGGATGAAGCTGTGGAAGTAACGGCATATTACGGCATCACGCCGGATGAAGACTGAAAATCTCCGGCGCAGCAGCTCTGACGGGCTGCTGTCCGGCCAATGTACGATAAGGAAATAAAGCTATGAAGATAATGGTACTTGCTGACACGGAATCCCGTTCCCTTTGGGATTTCTTTGAGAAAAGTAAACTGGAAGGCATTGACCTGATCCTTTCCTGCGGAGATCTGAATCCTCACTACCTGCAGTTTTTGTGCTGCTTTACCAAGGCGCCGATCCTGTATGTCCACGGCAATCATGATGCCAGATACCAGGACGATCCGCCCCTTGGATGCATCTGCATTGAAGATCAGATTTACAATTTTAACGGGGTACGCATTCTGGGACTGGGAGGCTCCATGCGGTACAAACCCGGCCCTTTTCAATACAGCCAAAAGGAAATGGACCGGCGCATAAAAAAATTGCGCTTTGCATTAAAGCGCAATCATGGTTTTGATATTTTGCTGACTCATTCTCCCGCCTACCAGATCAATGACGGAAGCGACATTCCCCATATGGGATTTTCCGGCTTTAACTATCTGATGGATACATACAGCCCCAAGTATTTCTGCCACGGCCATGTTCATATGACCTACGGCCGGAAGCATAAGCGTCTGGACCGGTATAAAGATACAGAGATCATTAACGGGTACGAAAAATACATATTTACCTATGGTGAAAAGCTGCTCACCGATGATCTGTCCGAACCTAACCCCGGGAACATTTGATCATTAACCTTCCTGAACTTTGCACAGGGACACCGGGAAAGCACTGACGCCTGCTGCGCAGTCCTTTCCCGGCATCCCTGCTCCGGCAAAGCCCATAAATCTTCAGTCTTTATTCACCGGCTTAAAGCCTTCCCCAAAAATCTCACCCGCCTCGGTAGTCACCACAAAAGCCGAGTGATCCACTTCCCGGACAATGGACTTAAGCCGTGAAAATTCGGATTTGCGCACAGCGCAGATCAGCACTTCTTTTTCCTGGCCGGTATAGGCCCCTTTCCCATGGAGAAGGGTAACGCCCCGGTCGATCTCCTCCAGGATCCTCCTGGAAATTTCCTCATACTGATCTGAAACTACCGTGACCATATTTCCCTGGTCAAAACCGTAAACAATGGTATCAATAACTTTGGTGGTACAAAACAGGGAAATAATCCCGTACATACCCGATTCCAGATTGCCGAAAACAACAATAGATGCGGCAATAACGGCACAGTCCACAAAAAGGATGGCGCGGCCCATGGAAATATGAGGCCACCGAAGCCGCATAAGATTGGACACGATTTCCGTTCCTCCTGTGGTGGATCCTCTCAGGAAGATCAGGGCCAGACCGGCACCCATAAACACGCCGCCAAATACCGCGCCAAGAAGCCTGTCACCGGAATACACGGGGAAAAACGGCGCTGCTATCCAGTCGATCATAAGGCTGCTGATGATCAGGGAGCAAATGGTCTTTACAGAGGCTCTGCGCCCAAGATATTTAAAGGACAGGATCATAAGGGGAACATTTATAGCTATGCTCAATCCGCCAATGGGAAGGACATCCCACAAATAATTCAGGATGATGGCAATGCCTGAGACGCCGCCAGGGGCAATATTAGCCGGTTCCGTAAAGCTGACAATCCCTATGGCAAAAAGAAGGGATCCCAGCACATCCGCCCCAAAATCCAATGCCAGCCCCCGCAAATATTTCTTCTGTTTTAATGCTTCCATGATAACCTCCGCTTGGCACTGACATTATCACATAGGCATAATGTCACTGTTAATCTGTGTATAAAAACCTTTCTTTATACTTTCGTAATCCGAATAGGTGCCTAAAAGCCACATAAGCTTTGTTACTGTAGCTTCCGGCGTCATGTCGTAGGCCTCCAGCAGATCAAACCGCTCCTTGATCCTGGAACCTACGTTATAAATAATCATATCGCTGCCCTCATTAGGCACCTGAGTCGTCATCACCAGGAGCTTTCCGGCCCCCACCCAGTCTTCAATGGCCTTCATATACGTGTCCCCTTCATAACAGGGAATCCCGCCCACGCCAAAGCTTTCAATGATCAGTGCATCATAATGGGGCATCAGGTAACGGATCACTCCCGCATCCATACCGGGGATCAGTTTTAAGGTAAACACCCTGGGATCCAGCTTTGTATAAAATTTCAGCTCGCCTGAAGGCTTCCAGTCCAGATACCGGATCACCCGGCTGTTGCGGATCACTGCCACATCCGGGAAATTAATGCTTGAAAAAGCATTAAAGCTTTTGGAACGGATCTTTCGCGCACGGGTGCCTGCAATAACCTGTCCCTGGAATACAATGACCACATCATGGGACGCATCATCGCAGGCATATAAAATACTGTCATACAGATTCATTTTTGCATCTGTGATCTCTTTGTCAATCGGCCTCTGAGCCCCTGTCAGCACTACAGGCTTGGGACTGTTCTGGATCATGTAGGACAGAGCCGCCGACGTATAAGCCATCGTATCGGTCCCGTGAAGGATCACAAAGCCGTCATACTTATCATAATTTTCCTGGATCGTCTTTACCATGGCCTCCCAGTGAACCGGTAAAATATTCGTGCTGTCCAGGTTAAACAGCTGAATATGGGACACATGGCACAAACTTGCCACCGAAGGCACATACTCCAGGATTTCCCGGGAACGGAGCTGGGGCGTCAGTCCGCTGTCCGTTCCCCTGGAGGCAATGGTGCCGCCGGTGGCGATCAATAATATATTTTTCATATATCTGCCTTTCCGCTTTTTAATATTTTGTAGATCAGAGGGTTGCGCTGTGAAGGCTCCCGGGACCACCCATAGGCGCCGTAAAAACCTTCCAGCCATTCCTGCGTCAGAGGAAGGTCATGATATACCGTTGCTAAAGGCGCTCCCTTTTCCACAAGGTCGCCCACCTTTCCGGCCAGAACAATGCCCGCCCCGGGCCGGATCGTATCTTCCTTTGTCCGGCGTCCGGCGCCGATCTGCATGGCCAGAGTTCCCAGTCTCATGGCCTCCATGTGGGCAATATATCCCCGCTCCCGGGCCCGGATCACCGTCTCGCAGGCTGCTGACGGAAGCTTTGACACATCGTCAATCTGAGACACATCGCCCCCCTGGGCCCGGACCATAGCCCGCAGCTTTTCCAATGCAGCGCCGCTGTCTATGGCCTGCCGGGCTAATTCCCGGCCTCTCTCCTCATCCCCGGCAATGCCTGCCATCACAAGGAGCAGTCCTGCCGCCGTAATACACAGCTGTGTAAAATCCTCCGGGCCGCGGCCCTTTAATGTCTGGACAGCCTCCTTAACCTCCAGGGCATTGCCAATAGCGTTGCCCAAAGGCTCGTCCATATCCGTTACCATGGCGCACACCTTCCGGCCAAGGCCGGTGCCAATGCGGATCATCTGCCGTCCAAGGTCGGCGGCAGCTTCCGGTGTTTTCATAAATGCGCCGCTGCCGTACTTAACGTCAAGCACCATGGCATCGCTGCCGCAGGCCAGCTTTTTAGACATAATGCTGGAAGCGATCAATGGCATGGAATCCACAGTGCCGGTTACATCCCGAAGGGCATACAGCTTTTTATCCGCAGGCACCAGATTCCCGGTCTGTCCCACAATGGCCAGGCCAATGTCCTGAACCTGACGGATAAAGGCATCATTATCCAGGAAACAGTTAAATCCCCGGATAGACTCCAGCTTATCCAAAGTCCCGCCCGTATGGCCAAGGCCGCGGCCGGACATTTTAGCAAGACGGGCGCCGCAGGCAGCTGCCACAGGCCCAAGGACAAGAGACGTTTTATCCCCCACGCCTCCGGTAGAATGCTTGTCCACCTTAATGCCCGGAATACCGCTCAAATCCAGCACATCGCCGCTGTGCATCATAGCCATGGTCAGATCCACTGTCTCCCGGTCATCCATCCCATTAAACACAATGGCCATGAGCAGGGCGCTTACCTGATAATCCGGAATACGTCCTGCCACATAGTCTCTGATCCAGAATTGGATCTCCTCTGTGGAAAGAGCTTTGCCATCTCTCTTTTTAACGATCAGATCCACAAAACGCATATGCGCCCCTCCTCACCTGTTTTTAATAGATCAATACGGGAGTATTGACTTCTACCGCATTAAAGATCCGCTGCATAACGGAATACGGTGTATTCACGCAGCCATGGGAACCGTTATACTGATAAATCGAACCGCCATATCCGGACTGTGAATCTCCCCGCCAGCTGGCATCATGGATACCATAAGCGCTTCCCTTAAATCCCAGCCAGAAGCTTACCGGCGATTCATAGGTACTTCCATCTCTTTCCTCGCCTTTAAGAACAATGTCTGTCAGACGGTTTAATACCTTATAGGAACCCCGGGGCGTATCATAGCCGTCTCCGGAATCCCCTGTAACAATATTTGTATCCGCATAAAGAGCCCCGTCTTTATAAAACCACATATGCTGCTGATCAATACTGATCTCAATATATGTATCCCCGATTTCATTGCCGCCATGGCGGGCTGCTGTGGCATTGTAAATAGGCTCCCGTGTCTGGCTTTCGCCGTTGATCAGCAGCTGGGCAAGTTCATCAGCCTCAGCAGACACGTCAATGGACCAACCGTAATTTCCGCCGGCCACAGTTACTGTAGCGCCTCCGGTCGTTGTAAACTCACGGGAATTTCCCCATGTATTATACTTATTGGCCAGGCTCTGCACATAGGCAGTCACGTCATCGCTGTCAACAGTAATATTTCCTTCATCATCCTGGCAGATCCAGCTTTTGGTTGTACTGCCGTCCAAAACCTCCTGGCTGTCGCCAATGGTATATGTAATCGTTGTCCCCTGGATCTTTTCCACAGGCTCCATAATGGCACGGATTTCTTCCGATTCCGTTGTCACAGACGGCGCCACATAGCATCCGGAATCAATAGTCACCCGGGTATTTCCCGCTTCCAGGGCGGTCTGGACAAGGGGTAAAAGCTTGGACGCATCCACCTGTGTCCCGTACTGCTCCGGCACAAGATTGACGCCTTCATCGGTAAATTCCACATAGGCATCCTGAGGCGGGGTGGCGTCTGCACCGCTGACACAATTCAGCGACTGGACGACCTGCTCCAGCTTTTCTTCGCTATAGGAGATGGTACTTTCAATGGTATAAAAATTCACATCCGTAAAAGCAAAAATCCACCGCCAGATTCCCTGGTCTTTTTTAATGGTTTCCACATTGGCATAAGATGCCGCATAATCAATATCCGAACCGTGGATCACTTCCGAATCCCCATTGGGCTCAATAATCCTTAAAACATAAGATTCTTTATACTGTATCAGGCTTTCCTCTGCCTCTTTAACTGTTTTATTTGAAAAATTCACCCCGTTGATCCATGTTCCATTATAAAAGCGATCTACATAATATAATGATACGATCACATAAACCATGACGATCAGCGCCAATGGTACAAACAGAAATAATAAAATATTCCGAATCGTTTTTTTCTTCATCCATATATCCCCATTTTCTTATCTTTTCAGGCTTTTATAGTTATGTTATCCATAAAAAACAGCCGTGTCAAGTATTATCGTTGCGCCGGACATTCCGTGTCGAAACTTTGTGGTTGCAATGGAAAAAATTGCGTTATATAATAAGTATAAATACAAAAGAAAAAATTTTACAGCACCAAAGATAAGCGGCTCCGGGTCCCCCCGGGGCCTTATCTTTTTTATTATATCCTATCTTTGTCTGAAAAAAAAGACTCTCTGTAAAAATCTATCCACACTCCAGAATCGCAACCGTCCAACTGGCTGAGCTATTGCACATAATCCACACCTTATCCACACTTTTCGACGGCAAAATCCGTCATTTTGTGCATAGTTATACACCTTTTGTGGATAACTTGTGGATATCCACACTTTCATGCACATTTAAATCTCAAACTGGTCAAGAACCTGTCTCAGCTTTTGTGCCGACGCTGTCAGCCGCATCATCTCGTCCTCATCCAGTGGCGTATCAATCATCTGCTTGACACCGTCCCTGCCTACCACCGACGGCAGTCCCAGACACACATTGGAAATGCCGTAATGGCCTTCCACAAGGCTGGATACGGTCAGGATCGTATTTTCATCCCGGATCAGCGCCTGTGCAATACGCTTCACAACCCGGGCAATGGCGTAAAAGGTGGCTCCCTTCCGTTCGATAATGGCATAAGCACTGTTTTTTACATCCTCATAGATCTTATGAAGACTTTCCTTATCTGTGCCTTTGCCCCAGATCCGGCAAAATTCGTCCAAATCCACACCGGATATATTGGCGCTGGAATAAACGGCAACCTCGCTGTCCCCATGCTCCCCAATGATCAGAGCGTGAACGTTGCGGCTGTCCACACCAAGATACTCACCAAGAAGATATTTAAATCGCCCTGTATCCAAAACGGTTCCGCTCCCAATGACCCGGGACGGTTCAAAGCCGGACAGCTTCAGCGCCACATAGGTTAAAATATCCACAGGATTGGACACAATAAGAAGGATACAGTCCGGATTATAGCGGACGATCTCCGGGATAATGCTTTTAAAGATCTTTACGTTTTTTTCTGCCAGATCAATACGGGTCTCCCCTGGCATCTGATTGGCTCCGGCAGTAATAATCACTAAATACGCATCCGCCAGATCCTTATAATCTCCGGCATAAATATTCACCGGTGTTACAAAAGGCGCGCCGTGGCCAATATCCATGGCCTCGCCTTCAGCTTTTTTGTGGTTAATATCGATCAGCACCATTTCATTAAAAAGGCCGCTGCCTAAAAGCGTATCCGCAGTCGTAGCGCCCACCGCGCCGCAGCCGATGATCCCGCATTTTTGTATATTGAGATTTTTATTTTTTCCATATAATAAATTTCCCATAATCTTCCTCCTGATCTTTTTATACTCTGCCGCCAGTGCTTTCCTGCAAAAATACAGGCAGCCGGTGTCCGGCAGTTAAGCAGCTAAAGTCAGTATAATACAGTAACGTTAAAAATATGTATCCAAACACGAAAAATGGCATAAGCTGATAAAAATAAAATGATCCGGCGCTATTGCCGGATCGCCAAAAAAGAAAGCAGGGATTATGCTGATCACCCTCAGTCTTTGTATGATCGTAAAAAATGAGGAAAAGCATCTGGGACGCGTCCTTGCCAGCGCCGCACCGGCTGCCGATGAGATCATTATTGCAGATACCGGATCATCGGACCGCACCAAAGACATTGCCAGAGCCTGGGGCGCACGGGTTTTTGATGTTCCCTGGAATGATTCCTTTTCCGATGCCAGAAACTTTTCCTTTTCCAAAGCCTCCATGGACTACTGTATGTGGCTGGATGCCGATGATTTCCTGCCGCCGGATTCCTGCCGGGCGCTTATGGACCTGAAAGAGACAATGCCGCCCCAGACTCACATAGTTATGCTTCCCTACGCCTGCGGGATGGAGGAAAATGGTACGCCCTCCCTGATCTATTACCGGGAGCGGATCATTAAAAACCATGCTGGCTTTATCTGGTGCGGCCCGGTCCATGAGTGCATTGCTCCCCGGGGAAATATTATTTACGGCTCTGCCGTTATTGAACACCATCCCCAGGCCGGCCGGGATCACACCATGCGCAATCTGGGCATTTACGAAAAAGCCATAAAAAACGGCGCAGACCTGGGCCCCCGGGATCATTTCTATTATGCCCGGGAACTTATGGCTGCCGGACGTTTTGAAGCAGCCATTCCCCGGTTCATCCAGGTGATCTATACCCCTCAGGCCTGGAAGGAAAACCGCATCGAAGCCTGCAAAAACCTGGCAGAATGCTTTCTGGCACAGCAGCAGACCGGGGAGGCCCTGGAGGCGCTTTTTAAAAGCTTTGCCTTTGACACGCCCCGGGCAGAGATCTTATGCCTCCTGGGAGACATTTTCCGGGAAATGGAAGACTATCCCCAGGCCATTTACTGGTACCGGCGCGCCCTGGAATGTAAGGAAGATCCCAAAAGCGGCGCATTTATCCAAAAAGACTGCTATGGATACTATCCCTGCGTCTGTCTCTGTCTTTGCTGCCACGCTTGCAATGATCTGGAAAATGCCTGGCGCTATCATAAAAAATCCGGTCAATGGCATACGGATACCCCTGAATATCTCCATAACGAAGCTTATTTTCAGACACTGCCCTAAGGAGCCGGAAGCAAAGCGGCCATATTCCTGCCATACAGCAAAATAGTTATACAAATATTAAATTTGTCTAAAATTTGTCTAAATTGTGAATTGTTCTTATGGCTGGTTTGTGGTAGGATTATCTATGTTCGTAAAAGGCGGAAGATTATGGAAACATGATCTTCCAGTTTACACCATCATAATACAGGAGGAAGAAAATGGAAAAGTTTTTTAAACTGAAAGAAAACGGCACGACTGTAGGTACAGAAATCATGGCCGGTCTGACCACCTTTTTTGCCATGTCCTACATCATTGTGGTAAACCCAGGTATCCTGTCCCAGTCCGGTATGGAATGGGGAGCAGTATTCCTGGCTACCATTATTGCCTCGATCATCGGCACCCTGATCATGGGTCTGGTGGCAAATGTGCCCTACGCTCAGGCGCCTGGCATGGGCCTGAATGCGTTTTTTGTGTATACCGTATGTGCCGGTCTTGGTTTTACATGGCAGCAGGCTCTGTCCATGGTATTTATCTGCGGTCTGTTAAATATCATTTTAACAGTAAGCAAGCTGCGTAAATACATTATCAAGTCCATCCCTGTGGCTATGCAAAATGCCATTGGCGGCGGCATTGGTATTTTTGTTGCTTATATTGGTCTGCTTAATGTAGGCATCATTAATTTTGACGGCGGAGTTCCGGCCCTGTCCACCTTAAATCAGCCTCAGTTCTGGGTATTCCTTATTGGTCTTGTACTCAGTGCTGTGCTTCTTGTAAAAAAGGTGAAAGGCGCTATCCTGATCTCCATTATCGTAACAACACTTATCGGTATCCCGTTTAATGTTACTGTACCTTCCGATACGGTCAGCTTTACTGAAGCCTGTCAGGCACTGCCTACAACCTTCCTTGCCATCTTCAAAGAAGGCGGCATTACAAGCCTGTTCAGCGATGTATCAAAGCTTCCTTTAGTACTGATCACTATTTTCTCCTTCAGTATTTCGGATACATTTGATACCATCGGTACATTTATCGGTACAGGACGCCGCAGCGGCATTTTCAGTGAAGAAGATGAAAAACTCATGGAAAGCGGTTCCGGTTTTAAATCCAGACTGGACAAGGCTCTGTTTGCAGATGCTACAGCAACATCCATCGGTTCTTTGTTTGGAACATCCAACACAACAACCTTCGTAGAAAGCGCTTCCGGTATCGGTGTGGGCGGACGTACAGGTCTGACTTCCATTGTCGTTGCCATCTGCTTTGCCCTGTCTGCCTTCCTGGCAACCTTTGTCAGCGCTGTTCCTTTTGCTGCAACAGCTCCGGCACTGGTTATGGTGGGCGTTATGATGACCTCCTCATTTAAGGAGATCGACTGGAGCGATCTGGATGAAGCCATCCCGGCATTTTTCGCAGGTATTTTTATGGCCCTGTGCTATAGTATTTCCTATGGTATTGCTGCCGGCTTTATCTTCTACTGCATCGTTAAGATCTGTAAAGGCAAAGCCAAAGAAATACATCCCATCCTTTGGGTATGCACCGGCCTGTTCATACTGAATTTCGTGCTTCTGGCACTGCTGTAATCGCCCCCGGAAATCCTGTCCGGGAATGTCACCGCCGATACTTCATATCATTAAAACGGCGGGAGAACACCGGTTAATAAGCTGTGAAATTTAACAAAGAGACAATCCTTAACCGTTCATCCGGGCTTTTCAAGGCCTTAAAGAATTAAAGGATTGTCTCTTTATTTATTTTCCCGGCAATCCCCCTGCTTTGCCAGAATCACAGGCGCACACACGCCCGCGTCCTCATATATTTATATAGAGAATAAAATGAGGTTATTATTATGTACTTCTACCATTCCCCGGATGATTCCATCCGATCTCATACAGTGATCCATTCCCCCGGATGTGCCCCGGCGCCATCCTGCCCGCCCCGCCGCGGAAAGCCCGGCCCAACCGGGCCTACCGGACCTACAGGACCTACAGGGCCCACCGGGCCATCGGGCGTCACCGGAGCTACCGGGGCCACTGGCAGTCAAGCAGCTGCAGATCTGCTGTCCGCTTATGCGTCGCCGTCCCAGGCCGGAACAAGCGGGAGTAATCTGATTTTTGACCGAAACAGTCTGAGCCTTGGCAATTCTGTGACGCATCCGGTCAACAGCAGCACATTTACCATAACATCCCCCGGCGTTTATCAGGTGTCATTCCATGGTTCCGTATCTCCTGCCGGAGATACGATCTTCCCACTGGCGATGATCATAAGTCTGCTCCAAAACGGGTCTGTAGTACCGGGCGCTACAGCCCAGTGCAGTTTGACATCAGCAAATGATGTGGAAAATATGGCATTTTCCCAGATCATTAATGTTACTCAGGCGCCAGCCGCCTTAACTGTACGGGGGACCGGAGGAAATTTCTTTTATTCAAACAATACGCTGAGCATTAATAAGCTGGGACCTGTATCCTCCACAACTTAAACATTCCTTTTCTGCTCTCCGGAAATCCATGTTCCCACAAGCCGGAGAGCAGAACTTCTGACCCTGGTATCAGGTTATCCATAACTTAACAGAATGATCATAGCAAAGGACGCATATCCCGGAACTGGTCAATGAATGTCCTGGCAGTAATGCTTGGAGGGTTATTATAAACCGTAAGAATACAATTATACCTCATTGGAATCGGCTCAGCCAAAGAAATCGGCTGCAAAATTCCCTCATCAATCGCCGGTTTTGCCACCTTTTCCGGGAGGAAACCAATCCCCAGGCTTTCCTTCACAGCCTTTGCGATTTGATCCACAGAAGACAGTTCTATATCCGGCCTGAAAATAAGACTATGCTTTTCATCCTCCACACCAACCGGGGAGCTAAGCACAGCAAAATCGATAGTCCCGGAATCAAGCACCTCCATGACATTCTTTATGGTAATATTTTCAATCTTTATCCGCACATCCGGATATTTTTGCTTAAATGTCTTTACATGGGGCAGAAGCCAGCTGGTAAACGTTAGTTCATTGGCTCCGATACGCATTATCCCGGCTTTCATCTGCCGCAGATCATCAAGATCAGCTTCTGCTGAGAAGATCAGTTCGCAAGCCGGCTGAATTTTTCGAAACAGCAGGCTGCCCTCCCGGGTTAATTCTACCCCCTTTTTCGACCGTACAAAAAGACTGCAGCCCAGCTGCTTTTCCAGGCTTCGGATAGATTTTGTCACGCTGGGCTGCGTTACAGATAACAAACGGGCAGCTCCTGTAATATTCCCGGTTTTCGCAACAAAATAAAATATTTTATAATATTCAAAAAATACAGACACGCCCACACCATCCATTCTTAAAAGTTATGTTTTAATAGAAACTATTCATTTTACATATCTATCTTTTTTCATTATAGTAAATGCCGGATCAAACAGCAACCATTTCACAAAACATTTGGAGGCAGATTATGAATAAAAAAGAACTTTTAATTCGATATGCAGTATTTATTTTAGGACTTTTTATTAATTCTCTGGGTGTGGCTCTGATCACTAAAGCGGATCTTGGAACATCCCCGATTTCCAGTATTCCTTTTACCTTAAGTCTCACATTTACCCCAACCCTGGGACAGTTTACGATTATTTTCAGTCTGCTTTTAATCCTTATTCAGATTATCCTTGAACGAAAAAGCTATCAGCCGGTACAACTGCTGCAGATTCCGGTTTCCGTGGCCTTTGGATACTTCATCGATTTTTCTGCAGAATATATCTTTTTCTGGGTTCAGCCAGAGTCGTATATTCAAGCTGTTATTTATCTGCTTCTGGGCTGTCTTATTTTAGGCTTTGGAGTTTATATCGAAGTCTTTGCCAATGTTGTCATGCTGCCCGGAGAGGGTACCGTAAAATCTATATCAAAAATCCTTGGTACAAGCTTTGGCACCACAAAGGTTGCCATGGATATTTCCATGTCCGTCATCGCTCTGCTGATTTCGCTGATTTTAAGCCACCAGATTCAGGGGGTGCGGGAAGGCACGATCATTGCAGCCGTGCTTGTCGGCTTTATTTCCAGAATTTTCGGCCGGCTGTGCAGACCCGTAGCGTGCAGAATCCTGGCGCAGGCCAGATAAAATATGAATTAAGAGGTGTTTACCATGAAACTTGAAATCCCACAAAACAACTGTCCGGATCCCACGCCAATGACACATTCAAAGAAACCCGAGGAAGATGGCCACATGCTGGGCTCTGGTATTATTTTAGTTGTCCTGGCATGTATGACAGCCGCATTTCCTACCATCCTTGCCCTAAATGGCGTCCTGGATACTCATCAGGTCAATGTTATCTTTGGCATGACTGTATGGTACCTGTTTTCTTTATGTGCATATACTGCCGGAATCCTGTTTATCCGAAGCGGCATTGCTGCTTCCGGTGCATTTAAAAGCCTTGCCTCCTGAGGCGCAAATGGGCATGAGACACGGATTGCTCCGTACTTCGTACTCACGCAATCCTAAAAACACTATGAATTTTTTATATTTCAAAACATTCTCCGTCCCGGGGCACATAAAGATTTCCCGAATAAAATTTACGCCCTTCCTGACAGTACAGCGCTTTTCGCTGATCCCCGTGAGTTTCCTCCGTATGATACAAAATCAGGTTTGGGATCTGCATTGTTTCCGCCAGCTGGCAGGCATCCTTTACTGTGCTGTGATGCTTCTCATACGGCTTAAACTTATCAGCTTCTCCATAAAGGCAGAACGCCTCGTGCATAAGCCAGTCACAGCCCCGGATATATTTCCCTTCTTCTTCCCGGTATGGCTCATCGCCGCAGCAGCCCAGCCGGACCCCCTCCGGCGTGGTAAAGGAAAATCCAAATTGCCGTGCCTTTGTGGAATGAATATCAAAAAATACTGCCTGGCCGCCAATAATCTCCGCCCGGTCTCCATCCTCCAGCGATATAAAACGGATCCTTCCGCCCAGATGCCGGGTCACCTTTTCCTGGATCGTCAGCCCGGCCATTTGGGTAATGGCAGAAACAAGGCCGCTGTGACAGTAAATACGCAGTTCCCCTTCATACTTTCCCTGGTTCATCTGCTGGCCGATCATACGGATCAGCCAAAGCACACCGATCACATGATCTAAATGGGCATGGGTCACAAAAATATCATGGATCTGCCCCAAAGGGATCCCATGTTTTTTTAACAGGCCTAAAATCTGATTCCCGCCCCCGGCATCCACAAGAAAGTGCCGGTCATCCTGAGACAGCACAAAACATGTATTATAATAATCTGTTACGGTTGCATTTCCGGTTCCAAGTATTGTTAATTTCATCCTACGTCCTTCCTTTCTACAGATATTTTAACCCATAGGGTCGTTGGCGTCAATATGGCTGATTTACTGCTGCGAATCGTTATGTTTTTAGTTACGGAAATACAGCTTTACAAATGCAATTTTTTATGCCAGATCCGGATGAGTTACATGTACCTTCACTACCATACATTTTTCATTGAAATAAGCCTGGCTTACCTTTCCTCTGACAGTAAGACTTGGCCGTCTTTTCTGAACATCCCCAAACAAGCGGAACTTTCCCTTTGTCTAACTTCATTTTTATCATCTCTTTTATTTTCATTTGTGAATATTTGTGTTAAATTAATATACAGAAGTGAAACCATGATAATATAATATACTTACCCAGGGGGCCGAGGGGGCGATGTGCCAGTTGCCGGACACTATGAAAGGAGCTGGTGCATATGGTTACATACAGTGATTTATTTACTTTTGTAATGATGCTTTGCGCGGTCGTTACCCTTGTTGTTACTCTCACACAACGCAAAAAGTAGCGCCCTCGTCCTGGTAAGATAAGGCGCTACTTTTAGCAGTTACTCTTGCCGACAGCTGACCTTCACTCAGTTTTCGGCCCTTTTGTTAAATATATTATATGTCAATCTCAAGTGATTGTCAAATATTCTTTCTGTCCATTCCACGCCACCGGCCAAAACGAAAGGAAACGTGGAAAAAGTATCAAATTCGTATCATGAAAAAGCCGAACCCCCGCAAATACGGAAAGTCCGGCTTTTAATTTCATTATTCCTGAACGTAAGGCATTAAAGCGATATGTCTTGCTCTCTTGATCGCTACTGTTAAAGCTCTCTGATGCTTTGCACAGTTTCCTGTGATTCTTCTGGGAAGGATCTTTCCTCTCTCAGATACATATCTCTTTAACTTGTTTACATCTTTGTAATCGATGACTGCATTCTTATCTGCGCAGTATACACATACTTTTCTTCTTCTGCGGCCGCCGCGTTTTCTCATCGGAGCGTCGCTTCTCTCTTTATTGTATGGCATCGCAATAACCTCCTTCTATCAATTTCCAATCAAATGACAATGCATTAACTAAACGGCAACTCCTCATCAATTCCTTCCGGAATGTTCATGAAGCCGTCGCCAATCGCCGCGCTGGGTTCCGGTTTGGGAGCTGACTGGTAATTTCCGCCGCCAAAACCGCTGTTCTGGCTGGCAGCCTTGCTTTCAGCAAACTCCTGCTCGTCAACGACAACGTCTGTGGTATATACCTTTACGCCGTCTCTGTTCACATAGCTTCCGGTCTGGATCCTGCCTACAATCGCGATCTTTGTGCCCTGTCTGAAATACTTTTCAGCAAATTCAGCGCTGCGGCCAAAGGCTACACATCCGATAAAGTCAGCGTTGTTTTCGCCTTCTCTGCGGTATGACCGGTCAACGGCCAGTGTATATCTTGCGACTGCGGTTGCCTTCTCTCCCTGAGAATAACGGATCTCAGGATCTCTTGTTAATCGTCCCATCAAAATGACTTTATTCATGCCCGGACCTTCCTCTCCTGATTAAGCGTCCTGTCTAACGCACAAATAACGAATAACATTTTCCATAATACGTACGCGGTGCTCGATTTCGTTCGGGCAGTTTGTATCTGATTCGAAAGTGATGAAGTAGTAGAATCCTTCTTTCATCTTCTGGATCTCGTAAGCAAGCTTTCTCTTGCCCCACTCATCCACGTTAACTACAGTACCGCCGAAACGAGTGATGTACTCTTTGATTCTTTCGATAGTAGCTGTTCTTACGTCATCTTCTACTTTTGCACTAACGACAACAGTCAGTTCGTACTTGTTCATGCTTAGCGCACCTCCTTCTGGTCTTTAAGGCCCTCCGCTCAACGGAGAGCAAGGATACTTCTTGTGAGCGTGTCTCACAGCTAATAAGAATAACATGTTTTCACAGGAAAATCAAGCATTTTTTCATTATTTGTGCTGCGGCTGTAACGACTGGCTGTAACCGTTCAGCCAGCAGACAGCCGCTGCCAGGATATGTACGTGTTCCTGTCAATCTTCATAACCGTCCAATCACCTGAAGCGGTCATCTTATACGGTTCAGATTCCTCGTTTATACTGCTCAGATCCCTCGTTCTGCTGCGGGAGTGATCTGCCGGATGTTTTTCTCCACCTGTTTTCTTGGGATCATGATCTGATGGCCGCAGCCCATACACTTTAACCGGAAGTCCGCGCCAATACGAAGGACTTCCCATTCAAAGCTCCCGCAGGGGTGCTTTTTCTTTAATTTTACAACATCGCCGACCTGAATATCCATATGCCCTTTTCTGATCCTTTCATCAAAAGATGTTAAGGTCAAATTAAAATTTGGCCTCTTGACACCACGGATTTCTCCGCACTCCGTGCTCACGAAATCCTTCTGTTTTCTGTTATCCAGTATAGCATTAAAAGAGGGGATTTGCAAAAGTTTCCGGGGAAAAAATAGGGAAGCGCATAACCGTCCGGCCCATGGCTGAACCGTTATGAAAATTGATGATGTTGGGGACAAAAGGAATTTTGCCCCCTCGATGCTTATATTATAACAAATACGGCAAAATTTTTAAAGGGGCAGCGGCTCACAATCTACCGACACAGCTTCGGACATATCGTCACAAAGTGACATAAAACGCCATGGCTGCCCCGTTTATCCTCCTACAGCTGAGGGTACAGTTCATCATAGATCAGCGTCATCAGCGGCTTTACATCAAAGGCCTGCGCCGTCATGGTGATCACGGCATTTTTCTCAGGAAATACTATGGACAGCTGACCGTATTTCCCGTCTGCCCGGAACGAGTTAAACTTTCCACGCCAGAATAAATAGGCATAGGGCGCGCTATACTGCTGCTGTGTGCTTTCCTTTACCCATTCCCGGGGGATCAGCTGCTGTCCGTTCCACATACCTTCATTAAGATACAGCAGACCGAACCGATGCAGTTCAGACAAGGTCAGCATTAAGCCTCCGGCGCCAAAGGTATTGCCCAAAGGATCACATTCCCAGGTGGGCCGCCAAATCCCCAAAGGCCCAAACAGCCGGGGCATAAGGTACTCTGTCAGGTCACATCTGGCCCGGCGCTGTACCAGTATTCCTGCCAGATATGGGCCTACATTGTTATATACAAACTGGCTTCCCGGCTCCTGGTCAAACGGCATGGCAAGTACCATTTTTACCCAGTTTTCCTCTTTATATAAGGGTCTCTGAGCGCCCATTAAAGCAGCCTTTGACTGTCCCAGGTGCATCGTCAGCAGATCCCTTACCGTAGCCTTTGCCAGATTTTCTCCCACGTTTTTGGGAAGCTCTCCCACAAATACATCTGTAAGCTTTTCATCTAAGGATAATAGTCCTTCGGAAACAGCCATCCCTACAGCACACGACGTAAAGCTTTTAGATGCAGAGTAAATATTTCTGCGGCATTCTTCATCCCATGTATATTTTCCCAGCTCCTGTCCATCCTGTGTGACCACGATCCCAAGGGCGCCCAGCGGGCCTGCTGCTTCTGCAAACTTCCTAATATCCATTCTTGTCCTCCTTCCAGGCTTTTAAATCCGCAGAAAATACCCGTCAAGACCTGTTTGTCACCCCCGGGCCCTGCAGGAATCCCCTTGCGGCATATCATAGGAACTGTTATCATTGTATAAGAAAACCGGCCTTTTTTCAAGGAGCAAATCTCCGCAGCCGGCCGCTGCACCTGCCATGAAAACAGGCTCAATAATAAATACAGGAGTTGATGCTCATGAAACAGATCATGGTCATTGATGATGATCTATATATTTCGGATATGCTTAAAGAAATTTTAGAAAAAGAAGGCTATCAGGTTTCCAGGGCCTATTCCGGGACAGAAGCCGTTATGCTTTTAGAAAACATCCGTCCGGATCTGATCCTTTTGGATCTGATGCTCCCCGGCCTTTCCGGTGAGGACGTCCTTTCCCGTATCCGGGGGATCCCGGTGATCGTTGTCAGCGCCAAAGGCGATGTGGATGATAAAGTTGCCCTGCTCCTTGGTGGCGCTGCGGATTACATCACAAAGCCATTTGATACGCGGGAGCTTCTTGCCCGGATCACTGTCTGCCTGAGAAATGCGCCGTTTTCAGGAAATGCCCCCGTCCTGTCTTTTGAAAATATTTCCCTGGATCCTCAAAGCCATCAGGTTACGGTTCAAAATCATCCGGTAAAGCTGACCAAAACAGAGTATGCCATCTTAAAGCTGCTGCTGGCCAATCCCTCCCAGGTGATTTCCAAATCCGTTATGCTGGAACGTATTTCCCGGGATACCCCGGACTGTGTGGAAAGCTCCCTGAAGGTTCATGTAAGCCATCTGCGCAGCAAACTGAGAGATGCGGACCCCGGGCACAGGGACTTTATCGAAGCTGTATGGGGCATTGGCTTTAAAATGAAATCTTAACGGATTCTTTACCCTTTTCTTAACCGCCTTCTTAACCACTGCCGGTTAAACTGTCACATACAGGCAGCCAAAAACGGCTGCCAAGTGATCTACAGGAGGTATTTGATTTATGGAATATGTTCTTACAACGGACCGGCTAAGTAAACGTTACGGCCATTTTAAAGCTTTGGATGATTTTTCCATGCATGTGCCCAAAGGGGCCATTTACGGCTTTGTAGGAAAAAACGGCGCCGGGAAAACCACGCTGATCCGCCTGGTGTGCGGGCTTCAGATCCCTTCCGGCGGAAGCTGCACTCTGTATGGCATTAAGCATACGGACAAAAATATTATACGGTCCCGCAGACGCATGGGCGCTATTGTGGAAACGCCTTCCATCTATCTGGATATGAGCGCCCGGGATAATCTTAAGGAACAGTACCGTGTCCTGGGACTTCCTTCATTTGACGGAATCCCGGAGCTTTTGGCCATGGTCGGCCTGGAAAACACAGGCAGGAAGAAGGCCAAAAACTTCTCCCTTGGAATGCGCCAGCGTCTTGGGATCGCCATCGCCCTGGCCGGAAGCCCGGATTTTCTTATTTTAGATGAGCCGGTCAACGGACTGGATCCCCAGGGGATCATTGAGATCCGGGAGCTGATCTTAAAGCTTAACCGGGAGCACCAGATCACTGTGCTTATTTCCAGCCATATCCTGGATGAATTGTCCCGGCTGGCCACCCATTACGGGTTCATCGATCACGGCCATATGCTTCGGGAAATTACGGCAAAGGAGCTTGAAAGCGCCTGCCGGAAGTGTATGCACATCACAGTATCGGATACACAGGCCCTGTCCCGTGTCCTTGACGCCATGGGCCTGGAATACCATATCCTTTCCCAGGATCAGGCCGATATTTTCGGCCACGAAAATGTTTCTGACCTTGTCAATGCCCTGTCAAAAGAAAACTGCCAGGTCCTGTCCATTTCAGAACGGGATGAAAGCCTGGAAAGCTATTATGTAAACCTCATCAACGGAAAGGACGGTGGTTCCCATGCGTAAATTGTTATCTGCCAATTTTGCCCGGCTTTTTAAAGATAAGATTTTCTGGATCTGTATGATCCTTATGGCTGCTATCGGCTTTTATGTTTACATAACATCCGTCGTGCGGGAAATGGGTCAATTCGGCCTTGATCTGGCCCCGGAAGACAATCTTTTCGGCTTCTGCATGTTTACAGCCATTTTCCAGTCTGTATTTGTCAGCATTTTTGTGGGCACAGAATACAATGACGGCACTATACGCAACAAGTTGGCTGTGGGCCATTACCGCCCGGCGATCTATCTGTCTAATGTAATCGTCTGCGCAGCGGCAGGGCTTCTTATGTGCCTGGCTTATATTGCCGCAGCCCTGGTCATTGGCCTGCCTGCCATGGGCGGCTTTGAAACCAATCCGGGGACAGTGCTTTTATATGCCGGGGCATCCTTTTTAATGAGCATTTCTTTTTCCGCCATTTTTACCTTTGTGGCCATACTCATCCAAAACCGCTCCATTGTGGCTGTCATCAATATTGTAGGCGTCTTCACGCTTCTTATGGCTGCAGTCTATATGCAGACTATGCTCAGCGAGCCTGAAATACAGAAGAACTATTCCTATGCTGTGGGACAAGACACCGGCACCATACAGGAGGAGCCCAATCCCAATTATGTTGATGGCATCCAGCGGGATATTTATACGTTCCTTAACGATTTTCTGCCGTCCGGCCAGACCCTTGCCCTGACCGCCGGAGAATCTCCCTATCCCCAGCGGCTGGCATTGTATTCCGGGATCATTATTGCGGCCGTCTCCGGGGCAGGCATTTTGATTTTCAGGAAAAAAGATATAAGATAAGACAAGGGGCAAAAGGTCATAAAAGAGAGGTGTATCTATGGAGACATTTCTGGGCGCAGCAGTTGTTTTGCTGATCGTCATTATTATTATTTTATCTGTAAAAATCTATTTCATGAAAAAGGCTGCCGCCCAGATCTGCAGGTCTTTTGAAGAAAAACTGAACACTGATACCAACACCCTTATTGATATTTCCAGCCGTGACCGGCAAATGCGCCGTCTGGCGGCATCCATTAACCGCCAGCTGGCCATTTTGCGCAGGCAGCGCCACCGGTATGTCCAGGGAGACCAGGAATTGAAGGAAACCATCACCAACCTGTCCCATGATCTGCGCACGCCCCTTACGGCTGTGTGCGGGTATCTGGATCTTTTGGATAAGGAAGATCTGTCGCCGGATGGCCGCCGCTATGCAAAAATCATCCGTGAACGGACCCAAACCATGCGCCGCCTTACCCAGGAGCTTTTTTCCTACTCTGCCCTGACTGCGGTCAGAGATACCCTGTCTTTGGAAGATGTGGATCTTAACCAAATGCTGGAAGAAAGCATCCTGGCCTACTACGGCGCCCTGAAGGCCCGGAATATCCTCCCGGTGATCCACCTGCCGGACACACCCCTGCACCGCAGGCTTAATAAGAATGCCCTGTCGCGGATTTTCTCCAATGTTCTTGGCAATGCCATTAAATACAGCAGCGGCGACCTGAATATTACCATGACACCCGGGGGAGAGATTATTTTCTCCAACAGCGCCCCTTCTCTTGATCCCATCCAGGTGGGCCGGCTTTTTGACCGCTATTATACAGTAGAAGCCGCCAGCAAGCCTGACGGGGGCATCGGCCTGGCCATTGCCCGGACCATGACCGAGGCCATGGGCGGCACCATTTTAGCCCGGTACGTGTCCGGACGGCTGTATATCCACATTTTATTTGAGGAAAAACAGTAACCGGCGGGGATCCCAGATCCAAACGCCGCTCTGCGGTCTGCAGCTTATACATTTCTTCTCCGGTGTACGCCCATTAAAATAAAGATCACCGCCTGGAGCACAATAAGGGCAATAACAATGGACACCCACCACTGGGAGGATTTTTCTACAGTTTCTTCCGGTATTTCTTCCCCTTCGGCAGGAACGATCCGGGTCGTTACAGAAACCTGCTGGGTATATTCATTTCCCGCTTCATCCTGATAGCGGACATACACCGTTCCTGTCGTCTGGCCATAGCCGCCGGAGCCGGAAGAAGGGCTGCTGCCGTCAGCAGCCAAAGCGTCATTTTCTCCGTCGGCGTCATTGGCTCCATCGGCGTTTGTGACAGAAGATTCCAGCTTTCCGATCAGGGTATGTAAAACAACCGAAGCGCTCTGTCCGGCTTCAATATCGCCTCCAAAGGCAGACCCGGCAGGGGTGACCCCTTCCATTTCTAAAGAGCAGATCACATTTTTTACCGGACTCCCTCCCGTATTATATACATTTACAGTAATATCCTGGGCGCTGCCCGATTCCACAGACGCCGCCATAGACGGCTGGTCCACCATCACTGCAAAAGACGGCGTAACCTTCAGGAAAATATTTTCTGTACAAGTCAGGGACTGGGCCGAATCATCGGAAAATTCCATCGTCAAAGTGATCCTCTGAGAATCGGATGTCAGGCTATAACCCACTTCCATGGGAAATGAGATCTGGCAGGTACCCCCGGCCCGGATCCGATCCACATAAATACTGTTGACACTATTAACCGGAAGCACTTCCTGGCTGGCGCTTTCATAAACAATGCGTACATCCTCCACCCCGGAGGCAGCGCTGGAATTTTTCAGTGTCACCTGGATTTCTACCGTATCTCCGGGATAAATCTCGTCCCTGTCCACTTCACAGTCAAGGATCCGCAGTTTCGGCGGCGCCTGGGGATCATCCTCCCCGGAACCGCTGCCGCCCCAGGTCACCGCGCCGCCGGATGTATCCATGGCCCCTCCGGAAGGATCGATCATATCGCCCAGACCTGCATCATCTCCCCCAAAGGTATCCGACTCCCCGGTTTCCGGGGTCTCAGACGCTCCGCTGCTTTCCGATTCCTGGGAGCCATCGGTGTCGCTTTCCGATTCCAGCAGTTCTTCGCTTTCATCGGTTTCAGAGGTACTGCCGGAAAGATTTCTAAAAACAAGCAAAAGCTCCTCATCCGCCTGGATCATCACAGGGGTATTGTCCTTCATAACATTGGCCCGCATAGTGATCCGTGTACGGACACTTTTGGCCCGGGTATCCGATTTCAGATCCGGACGCCACTGGATCAGCCACGCCTGGCGGACGGGATTGGTTTTGGACACAGTTTTCTTAGCGGTCAGTTCATATTTCAGCGTATCCATATTTTCTGACGCTTCACTGTCCGCCTCAATAGTTATGCGGATAAAGTCATCGATGATCTGAACATCCTCCGGCAAAAAGAGCAACGGCAGATATACGGTCATATTTTGTCCGGTCATATAAACTTTCCCGTCCTTATCCGCCGGGAATGTCATATTTTCATATAAATGGGTGTCATCAATGGCAAAATATTCATTGTGCCACGACTGCCCTGCCTGAGGCCATGTTTGCCCTGCCGCCAGAGCCGAAATTGTCCCCGGCATACATGCTATAAGGAAAACTGCTGCCAGCACAGCGCAGCCTGCCCGAAACCATTTGTAATCTTTCATCACCGTACCTCCCTGAGGATGCCTGCATCCATTTCACACACTGTATCGCAAAGCACTTCAATGTCCTGCATATTATGGCTGGCCAGCAAAATCGTCTTGCCCTTCTTTTTCAGATCCAAAAGCACCTGCCGGATCTGAGCCACGCCATTTTTATCCAGCCCGTTAAAAGGCTCGTCTAAAATAAGAAATCCCGGATCCTCCATGATCGCCTGGGCAATGCCCAGCCGCTGACGCATTCCGAGGGAATATTTGCTCACAGGCTTTTTAAGCTTAGGCGACAGTCCTACCAGCTCCAATACCCGGATAATTTCCTCCCTGTGGATCTTCCCATTCAGGGAGGCCAGGATGGAAAGGTTGCGAAACCCGGTCATATGGGGCAGAAATCCCGGCGACTCAATAATGATCCCTGTATCCTTTGGGAAATCCCTCTGCCGTCCGATGACGATCCCATTCACACATATTTTCCCCTCATCCGGGTGCATAAAGCCGCAGATGCACTTAAAAAGCACCGTCTTTCCGGAACCGTTATTGCCAATGATCCCATGGACCATGCCCTCTGCAAAGTCATGAGTCACATTTTTCAGCACCTGCTCCTCCCCGAAAAATTTACTTACATTTTCTATATGTACATAATCCTTCATCATCGCTCACTCCCAAAGACCGCGGCCCTGCATCTTTGCCCGCCGGGTATTTTCTTAACCGTCCTCTGTATTTCCCGAAAAATAAAAAGAATAATATTTCATCCGCCACAGCACCAGCAGCGCCATGATCAGGATTGCCCCGGTAAAAATACCAAAGGTCTCTCCCAGCGTGGGCAGCCGGTCATAACCAAAGTCGTGTGAGGGAAATGTGGCATGCTTTAAAGGGGACAGCCATCCGCACCATATACTGGCCCGGTAGGTCACCTGGGGACTTAAGCCAAACACCTGGGCCAGGCCGTCCACGCTTAAAAGGAAGCCATACAAGTGGAAAATAAATGCGGCCCCAATGCCGGCGGCCTGATTTTTTACCAAAGTGACCAGATACATCACAAACACGGCCACAAGGATGTACAGGAGCATCAGCCAGAAGATCGTCAGCATACATTCCACAGGCCGCACCATTTCAAAGGTTTTTAGCTTGGCCGGGATAAAATAATCCTCCGCCAGGCCTGAGTAGGCCAGCTTGGCCGCTGTAGGACTCCACATATTTCCCACAAAAGCATTTCTAAAGCAAAACAGTATGGTCATTATAAGAATATAAAAGGTATACAAAAGACTGGCGGTGACCAGATAGGCCATTTGCCCGCCCACCCAGGTGCGCACCCGGATGCGGATTAGATAATAAGGCACGCTGCCATCCAAAAAAGGCATGTCCGCAAACAAAAGGATGACCGCCAAAGCCACCAGCAGGATGGACGTTCCATCGCCAAATACCCATACAAAGGGTTCAAAAACCTGCAAGGTCAGGCCGTACTCTAATGAAAAATCCACCACATTTTCCGTCAGAAGGAAGCTGATCACCCCGCCCAGGGCAAAGGAAAGGATGACCCGCCAGTTTCCCCGCCACCGGGAATAGTGGTACATGCATACCCGGTATATTTGAAATAGCTCTTTCACCGTTTTTTCCCTCCCATAATGGCAAACCGGAAAATGGTCTGGCCATAGATCAGGGCCATGATCACGCACAGCTCCAAAAGGAAGGCCGCGCAGCCAAAATATCCGCCTTCCCAATAATGCTCCTGGCGAAACCATTCCCTTGGGTTTAATGTATAAATCCCCGTAAGATACCGGCTGGTCACAATGATCAGCAGATAGCTCACCATAAATGCGCCGCCAAAGGCCATATACCGGTTGCAAAAAACCAGCCCCAGGGTCGCCGCCAGCATGGCAAAAAATGCCCCCGCCAAAAATACCACAAGGGCCTGGGGCCACATATCCTGCCATTGACTTACGTCCTCCTCTCCCGGCGCCAGCTCCATAGGTCCGTAGATCATAAACATAAGCCCGGCTGCGGTCAAATATCCCCCAAGGACACCACCGCCCCCGGACAGGACCGACAGGATCACCTTGCTCACCACATAAGGCCGGCTTCCGCTGCGCCCCAGATATTCTTTAATGAATCCGCTGCGCACATCCGTCAGCACCGAGATCCCGGCAGGAAATGCCGCCAGCAAAGGAA
The DNA here is from genome assembly GCA_018711005.1 of Candidatus Scybalocola faecigallinarum. Classification (GTDB taxonomy): domain Bacteria; phylum Bacillota; class Clostridia; order Lachnospirales; family Lachnospiraceae; genus Catenibacillus; species Catenibacillus faecigallinarum. The sequence continues at coordinate 132,878 of DVIT01000022.1, forward strand.
GGCAAAATACAAAAGCCTCCGACCGGCACCCCGTATCCAGCATGGTCAGGTAGTATTCCCAGGCAAGTCCGCCTTCCAGCTCTGCCTCTGACGGAAACCACAGGCTGGTGCTGCCAAAAAACAGCACCGCTGCGGTGGCTATGACGCAAAAGACAAATGCCGGGGAAAGGATCCCCCGTTCCAGCTCTGAAAACAGGACCCGGAGGCTGTGGATCATTTTCTTTTTCATGGAACATCCTTCTCCTTAATAGCCATTTTCCCGGGTAATAATGCTTCCGTCCATGGCATTGACCGTAACCAGGGAATAGTCCCCCAGCTGGGTGCTAAACACATCCCACACCGGGATCAATGTAAAATCATTTTCGTTATTTTCATTCTGCACACGCATCATCCCCAGGGTGATCCGGTCCACAGTAAGAGATTCCCCGTCCCTGAGCCGTTCATCCATAGCATAATTTTCATAAGCTAAAGTTACATGTCCGGTAATGATTTCCAGAACCTGGTCAAAGGGCAAAAGCTCCACCTTTTGGGCAAGGGTCTCTCCCATAGTCATGGGATTTTGCCAGAAAAGGAAAGTAACTCCGGCATCCTCCACCCGCATATACAGCCTTTCATAATCATAAGTTACTTTTCCTCCATCCGGCACGTAGGCAATCGAATTTGTCGTCCGTGTCTGAGGTACATGATTAACCCCATGACTAAAATAAATTTCATAGCCTTCTACGCCATCCTCCACAGAGTTATCCATATAGTCATACCATACCAGCGGATCAACGGCCGATACTTCAAGGCCATCTATGGAAATCCCCAGATTTTCCAAATAGTCCAGGCAAAGCTGTATGGCATCTTCCTCCGAATAATCACATCGATTCTCAGAAAATGCTTTTTCTACTGCCGAAACATCTTCCACTGCCATGCCGGACAAAATCCCGGCTTTAGAGGACAGGTTTTTGGTTCCATTTCCTGTATTTGCGTTTTTTGAAAGGTTGAAATAAAAAAATGAATTCTCCCTGGAAGCGCTCAGCCGATATTTAATCGGATCCTCATTATTTTCTCCCACAATTTGTTCCAGTCCGGATACCCCCGGGTACTCCTGCCATTCATAGGACATAGGGTTAAGCGTCACATCATCTCTTGACGGCGCGGACGCCATTCTCTCCCGGAGCGAATCCATCTGAACCATTAAAGGGGCAAGCTCATCTTCTGAAATCCCATCCTCAAGATAGGACTCATACTGGTCATTTATCACCTGAATCTGTTCCATATAATCTTCCTTTGTATCCGGCACCGGCTCATAGGGTGTACGTCCTTCAAAAAATGCGTCCCCTATTTCTTTAATCTGCTCTGCCGTCAGATCTCCCCGGCTGACCACAGCTGCGCCAAGATGATCCACCGCCGGAAGAATGACCTGGGCATCCTCGGCGGTTATGGTAGTCGTACCATTGCCCACATTGGGGACGGATACCTGAAAGCTTACGGTTTCCGGAGCGCCAAGGCTCTGGGCCAGAGCCTGACTAAGGGAATCTCCTTCTGTCTCCCCGGATGGTGCTTCTGAATCTTCGGAATCATCCTGGGTCTGGGCATATTCCTCTACCACCTTATTAATATCTTCCTTTTGGGAAATGATCTCCGTCTCCGGCGTGGGCTGGCAGGCAAACAGGAGCAGGCCCGACACCCCTATAACTCCCAAAAGGGTATGTATTTTTTTACGCTTTCTTTTCATACCCGTTCTCCTTAATATCCGGTATTCCTGCTGATAATGCTCCCGTCCATGGCATTAATGGTCATCATGGAGCTCGCACTTAAAGTTCCGTCTGAAAGATAAGCAAATACATCCCACACAGGCACCAGCGTATATTCTCCGTCGCTGTCAGGATTTTGCACCCGCATCATGCCAAAAGTCACTTTCCCAAGCTTAAGGGGGATTTCATTCTCATAGCTGTCTAAAGAATAGCTCTCATAAGCCATCAGGGCATGCTGCTCCATGATCTTTTGGATCTCATCAAAGCTTTTTAAGGCCACATCCTCGGAAAGGACCTGGGTGATCTCCATGGGATTTGTCCAATAAAAGTCCACAATACCATCATCTGTCACCGTTATGGTCAGGGATTCATAATCATAAGGCAGCCGGCCTTCATTTTCCGGCGCGACCTCCCCGTTTATGTCCATATACCAAATATGATCGTCCGTAAAAGTCTGGAGAATATCCCCTACACTGCGGCACAGATCGATCTTATAGCCTACATAGCCCTCAGACACGGTTTCCTGGTTAAAATCACACCAAATCACCGGCTCTATCTTCCGCGCCATAAGATCCTCCGTAGCGATCCCCTGCTCTGAAAGAAAGTCTAACGCTGTCTGGACAGCCTCCTCATCGGTGCATGCGCAAATTTTATTTTCAAAAGAGGGCTTTCCTTTTGCCGCCATTCCGCCAGTCATTCCTTGCAAGGCTGTCTCTGTCCACAAACTGGCGTCTTTCGATATAGAAGTCTCCTCTTTCCTTAAAGAAACCGTATATGCAGAGGCATCCTTACTGGCATAAACGGAATAAGTCATATCTCCCTGGTTATTTTGTCCATTAATACTCTCCATTCCAGACTCATCGATCTCCCATTCCCTTGACATTGGAATATATTCCAGAGAATCCCGGGAGGGTGCTGACTCTATAAAAGACTGCCTGAACCGGATCATTTCTTCCAGTTCCGAGATCTGCCCCTGTTCCTCCTCGCTGCCCGACTCCCGGATGGCATTGATCTCCTCCTGCATCTGTTCAATATTTTCCTGCAAATCCTCCTTTGTGGAAGGCATTGGCTCATAAAGCTGTACTCCCTGGGTAAAGCCATCCACCAGTGTCCATAGCTGTTCATCGGTCAGGTCCGCCCGCACCACGGTGGCCGCTCCGGCCCGGTCTGCCTGGGGAAATTCCACAGGGATGTGGTCCGCCGTAATACTTGGGCCCCCATTTTCCGAGGTGATTTCAAAACTTATACTTTCCGGAACGCCCAGCCGCTGGGCCAGGGTCTGTCCCTGCTGCCCGGATGTGTCCCCTGAACTGCCGGAAGCATCCCCTGTATCACCGGAAGCATCTCCGGCCTGGGTATAATCCTGGATCACATCCTGAATATCTTCTTTCTGGGAAATGATCTCTGTCTCCGGCGTAGGCTGGCAGGCCGCTAAAAACACACTTGTCCCTGCCATGAGAGCTGCAAAAAAACGTCTGGGTCTAAATATCCTATGCTTTTTCATAACCTTCTCCTCCTTTCTGAGAACCTTATATTAACTCCGTCAGGTTTCCCCAATGTATCTGAGATGTTTCCAAGTTGTTTCCAAAAGCGGATCACTGCATTACTGTTCGCAGAGTGCGCACCAGCACGATATTTTCTAATTGTAAGTTTTCTTAAAAACAGATATAATAACATTAAACAGTCAGGAAACAGCTTTAAACTTAAACAATGGTGAGTACAGTGAAGAAAACAGGATTGCAAAATTATTTAGCGGCAGAAAAAAAAGATAAAGAAAAATATATAGGGTTAGAATCACTGGAGGAGGAGACATTTGAAGAAGATCAACTGCCCTATGACTTGATAAATATACGGATTGAACAGAAAACGATCACTGTGTATCAAATCGAACACTGGATCCGTCAGGGAAGATTAAATTTGACCCCAGAATATCAACGTAATTTAGTATGGAACGACCAGAGAAAATCTGCATTAATTGAGTCATTAATGCTAAAAATCCCCATTCCTTCATTTTATTTAGACGAAGGGGACAATGGCCAAAAAAGTGTCATCGATGGTATGCAGCGTCTGACTACGATCCATTCATTTTTAAATGACCAGTTTTCTCTTAAAGGTCTGCAGTATCTTTCCTCTTATGAAAACAAGACCTTTAGTCAGCTGGATATAAAATTCCAGGGCATTATAGAAGATACTATTTTTAATATAAATATTTTAAGCCAGCAGTGTCCTCAGATGGTCAAATTTGATATATTCCGGAGGGTAAATACTGGCGGTGTTCCCCTTAATTTTCAGGAAATCCGCAACATTATGGCTGTTCCTAAAGTCCGTACACTGCTTCGCGAAATGGCTGGCTGTGAAGAATTTTTATATGCCACCGGCCACCGGATCAATGATGTCCGCATGAATGCTCAGGAACTTTGCCTGAGATACCTGACAATTTTATACTGTTATGACTGGGAACAAAAAGAATTAAAAAATTATACCGGCCTTTTGCGATCCATGGACAACATGATATTACAGCTAAATCATTTGACAGATGAACAACACGCGCATACCCTGAAAGAATTTAAAAAAGTAATGTTACAATGTTATGAAATATTGGGAAAAACCTCTTTTTGCAAGCCAAAGTCACGACTGATCAACAAATCTTTGTTTACAGGGTGGGCTGTAGTGCTTACGAATATGAAGCTTGCCGATAATACCCTTCATGGAATCTCTGATAAAATATTTAATAAATATCAGGATTATTTAAAAACGGATATGGCTTTTTTTAATGCCATTACATCTTCAACCGGAACAAGAGGCCATCTGCTTTTATCCCTTGAGGTCATACGAAATATTATGGAGGAATTTATACATGTTCAATAAGCTCTTTATACAAAATTTTAAGTGTTTTCCCCAACTTGAGCTCCCCCTTTCTGATCTGACCATTCTTGCAGGAGCCAATGCTTCAGGGAAATCCAGTGTTATTCAGGCAATCCTTATGGCCTATCACACAAGCTTAAACCATGAAAATATTATTGATACCTCCTCAGCTCTGGAAATTGCCGTAGGAAACCCCAGCACATTAATTTCACAGAATCCCATAAAAATAGATAAAGGCGATTTTTTTATTGGTTTATCGGAACCGTCCGGCAAAAGCGAAATCTATTATTTTATTGATAAGCTCTCGCCTCTTAAGCTTTTCTGTGAAAAAAACGAAGAATCTCCAAAAAGCCGGTTATTTTATCTAAACGCAGAACGCATGGGTCCCAGACTGTCTTATCCAACTATGCGCGATGATACGATTTTAAGCGACGGATCCAATGCTGCATATCTTATCGACCGAGCTGACATTGAGGGAAGGACAGTGCCTGGTTATCTTTTGCCAGATCCGTCTTTGACAAGTTTTTCGGCATGTGTGGAGCAATGGATGGATGCTATTTTAGGCGATGTAAATTTATCCGTATCTACAAATCTTATTCAGGCAACTGCCGATATACGCTACGGAAACGCATTGGCCGAACATGGCGTTCTCCCAACACTAACAGGTTTTGGTATTAGTTACATTCTTTCTATTGTAACGATCGGACTGTGGTGTGCATCTGAAAAAAATTCTGTTTTAATTGTAGAAAATCCAGAAGCACACTTACATCCCAGTGCCCAAAGCAATATCGGAAAATTTCTGGAATTAGTATCCTCTTGTGGTGTACAGGTCATTATCGAAACACATAGTGAACATGTCATTGATGGCGTGCGCCTGCAGGCGGCTTTACTAAAAAACACAGAAAATGTTATGATCCACTTTTTTTCCTGCAACAATAAAAAAATTTCCACCAAACAGATTCATCTGAATCCTAATGGGGAACTATCTCAATGGCCGGAAGGCTTTTTTGATCAAAAAAGCCTGGATCTTAGAGAACTTTTTCAGATAAGGAGACAAAATGCAAATAAATAATATTTTCCAGGAAGAAAGCCTGAAATATTCCCAAGAAAAACCCGAATTATCATCACGAGAGGATGAAATTTTTGCATTGTCCGAAATTTCAGAATACCTGGCTTTCATTGAAGAAAATCTCCAATTCTCCGATGAATTATGGATGCAGGAGGTCTCTGAAGGCGTTTTATTTTATGAATGGATTTATTCAAATTATGATGATGGTTCAGAAGATCTAAGACGAATGATGCAGGAAATTTTCTTTAAATCTGCAAAAGAAGCAGAAAACAATTCCCAGACTGACAGCGAAGTAATCCCCATCAGTCTGGGAGATTGGCCAGAGGCTTGCCCGGATCAGAACTCTTACATTAAACACCGCCGGGAGATTTTAGCCAAAATCAGTAATGTAGAAGAATACGAAAATTTTATGCACTCTTGTTTTATAAATAGCTGTTTTTCTGCTAATATTCTTCAGGAAATGAAATATATCAAGGATTTTCCGGCCCACGCACGGGAAATCACAAAAAATCTTGCTGTATTAAACGATTATGCCATTTCTCTTTATTACAAATATCATAATGATCTGAAAGAAGCTATGCGCATATTGTCATCCATGCTTCTGGAATGCAGTGGTGATCCCAAACACAGGGAATCGCTCTTTTTCCCCTTTACATACTATGAAAATCTCAACGGCATAAACACTGCCCAGGAGAAAAAAATCCTTTGTGAACCCCATTTAAAGCTGATACGCCGGGATTCTGATCTCAGGATCTATTTCCAATGGTGTGATGATCAGGTGGGAAAGGGAGAAAAAGTTCTTGTGGGCCGCATCGGGCGTCATCCCTATTAAACGACTCTCCAATTCCTCTTACAGCCGAAAATCCGGCTTGGACTATACTCACGAAAAATACCTCATTATAATCCCCATAGCAATCTTAAAGCCGTCCTCTATGCTGTCAAGATCCACCCATTCCTCCCGGGTATGGGGCAGGCCGCCCTGGACCGTCCCTAACGTGTTCGCCGGAATGCCCATGGATAGAGGGATATTGGCATCTGTAGAATTGGATACCACCTGGCATGGCCGTCCGGTGACCGCTTCTACCAACGCCTTATTTTCCATTGTAAATTGCTCCAGACGTTTCTCATAGACGCCCATGGCACAGGGCCGTATCCCTTTAACCTCCACAGAAACATCAATGCCCATTTTAACATACGCAGCGATCACAGCATTGAAAAAATCCTCCATTTCACGCAGACAGGTGTAGCTTTCTGAACGAAATTCATAAAGCATGGACGCTTCTTCTGCAATGGCATTGACTGTGGATCCGCCCTGGATGGTTCCCACATTATACGTGGTTTTGGCTTCCTTAGGAACTTGCTTTTTATAAAGCATCTGGATCATTGATGAAAGGTAGTAGATGGCATTGGCATTTCCAAAATCCACAAAGGAATGGCCGCCCTGGGTTTTTACCGTGACTTTATAACGATGGGAGCCAACGGCACGATTGGTCACATACCCTACATAGCCGTCAAAAGAAATAAACTCTTTAATACGCCCTTTGTACGCCTCTGTCACTGCACGGCTTCCTTTTAAATTTCCAAGGCCTTCTTCGCAGGAATTGGCTGCAAAAACAACGCCGCAGGACGGATGGAGCTTTTGGGAAATGACATACTTTATGCTCATGAGCAGCTGCACCAGATTGGCCGTATCATCACCGATCCCGGGCCCGTAGATTTTCCCGTTTTCTATGTATACAGGCAGCTCCTGTGTATCGGGAAATACAATATCCATATGAGCCATAATAACCACCACCGGACCGCCGCCCTCACAGCCTACGGGATAGATCACATTTTTCGCATCATCTATATATACGCCTTTTGCCCCTGCCGCTTCCAGCCATTGCTTAATAAATGCAGCCCGCTTATCTTCCCGGCCCGGGGGCGCAGGAATACGCCCCAGTGCGGCCAGAAGATCTATATTTTCCTGCATATGCTCTTTTATATAGGCCAGCTGCCCCTCAGTCATCAAACACAACCTGCTTTCCGCTTTGTGCAGATTTGTACACAGCGTCAAGGATCTTTGTCACTGTAAATGCCTGTTCCGGTTTTACAATAAGCTCCCCTTTGCCTTCAATGGCATCCAGCCATACCTTACACTCAACATCGTAAGGCTCCACGGTTTTTCCCGGGAAAAGATCCACGCCGCCGGCAGCTGTGTTCACATCAATCTTCACCTGCTTTCCGCCCATGATCTTATTCAGATAAAGCTTTTCATTATTTTCGCCGCCTACACCGGTAAGCTCTGCCCCGGCATTTGTGCCGCACAGGTAGGATGAGGCGCAGCGTTCTTCTGTGGAATTTAAGATCCAGGACGCATCAATAGTGATCAGAGAACCATCTTTCATCGTCACAAAAGCAAAGGCTGCATCCTCTACCTCAAAAGTCTTTGGATCCCAGGCGCCCATAGGATTGCCCTGTACCGGCGGCTCAAGGGTCTTTCCAAGCTTATCAAAGGTCACGCCGGTGACTGTGGCCGGTTCATAATTATCCATAAACCATAAAGTCAGATCCAGGGAATGAGTGCCAATGTCGATCAGCGGGCCGCCGCCCTGCTGGGATTTGTCTGTAAATACGCCCCATGTAGGCACACCCCGGCGGCGCAGGGCATGAGCCTGAGCGTAATAAATATTTCCCAGCTCCCCTTCCTCGCACAGGCGCTTTAATGCCTGGCTGTCTGCACGGTAGCGGTTCTGGTAGCCAATGGTAAACAGCTTGCCGCTCTTTTTCCAGGCATCCATCATTTTCCGGGCATCTTCTGCGGAAGCCGCCATGGGCTTTTCACACATCACATGCTTGCCCGCCTCAAAGGCAGCTACTGTAATAGGACAATGAGATACGTTAGGCGTCAGCACATAAACAATCTCGATCTCATCCATTTTCAAAAGCTCGTGATAATCGGTAAACACCTTGCAGTCCGGCGTTCCGCAATTTTGGGCCACTTCCTGAGCCCGCTCCTCAATAATATCGCAGGCAGCCACAATCTCGGCCCGGTCTGCCGCATTAGTCAATGCAGGTAAATGTTTTTGATGGGCAATGCCGCCGCATCCGATAATTCCAACTTTATGTTTCATCATAAAACTCCCCTTTCTGTTCATTCCTCAAACAAGCTGCAAGCTTGCGCGATCCCTGCTAAATTTCCGTGAATTTCACAGTTAATCCCACTGGATGCCTGTATATTTCTTAAAGCCTTCCATACTCTTAATAATACTGTCGATCTGGGTAGGCATCCGTGTGGCATCCTGCTCCAAAATGATGTACTGGGCGTCTGTATATTCATTAACAGCATTAATAATGTCCTGGATAGGCATAATGCCGCTGCCGATCTCCGTAAAGGAGCTCATCCGGCGGCGCCGGTATTCTTCCTCAGCCTCATCCTGGGAAACCACATGCTTGCCGCCGTTTTTGGCATAGGTGCTGTTGCCGTTCATGCCTACAATCTCTCCGGGCTTCATTTCCCGTTCTTCCGGCGTCAGGCCGATCAGATTGATCTCCTGAAGGCTGTCCCATGCAAAATCCTTCTGATGCACCAGGCGGATCCGCTTGCCCATATGCCGGATCATATCCATAGGATTAAAGCCGCCACGCATAGTCCAGAACGTATCCAGCTCAAAAGACATATACTGAGGGTCCGTATTTTCCATTAAATAATCCAGAATGGTCTTTCCCTTAAAGGTACGGAACTCAAATTCATGGTTATGATAAATAAAGGTCATGCCTTCCTCCCGCAGGGCCTTGCCCAGGCGGTTAAAATTCTCACACTGGACCATGAGATCATCATAGGTGGAAAAATTGCCCATAGGATTCACCAGGTTATCATTGCCGACAATGTGATTGTACGCTACCACCTGTTTCAAATCAGCCTTTTCCAGCGGGAAAATATGGGTGCTGATCACCTTTGTGCCAAACCGGTCAAAGGTTTCCTTCAGCTGCTGCGCCCCGATCCCAAAGCCGCAGCCGGGATCGCTAATCGCGTTGTGGTTGCAGGTTTCCACGTATTTATATCCGATCTGTCCCACCTTTTCCACAGTTCCTACAGGATCCTTTGCCATTTCATCTCTTACGGAATACAAAATAAGGCCCACCTTTAATGCCATAATAAAACCACCTTTCATCCAATAGAACCGTTTCGTCATCAAAACGGCTGTCATCTAATATTTTTTCCATGGTTTTATTATAGGCCGCAAAAGGCGGGCCATCTATTCATATCCTTGCGTTAAACTACGCATATCTTTACATTTTTCCGGTACTGCGTGGGGCTCATGCCGCACTCCTTTTTAAATAGCTTATTAAAGGTTTTTATATCCCTAAAGCCGCAGGCATAGGCCACTTCTGTGACCTGCAAAGCCTCATTGCCCAAAAGCCACCGGGCCCGGTCAATACGCAGGCGCTTAATATATTCCTGAAAGGTAATGCCCATATGGGCATGGAAATATCTTGACAAATAGGACGGATTAAATCCCACGGCTGCCGCACACTGATCCAGGGAAATATCCGAGCAGTAATTGCGGGCAGCATATTCTAAAATACTGCGCACTTTTGCTACCTCTCTGGACGGAGTCTTTTTCTCCCTAAGGGGCGCATTGCGGCAGATCAAAAGCAGGATCTCATTAAGCCATGTCTTGATGGCCAGCTGCCAGCCATCTTCCCGGTTCCGGTACTCCCTGTAAATGGCTTCAACCCCTTCCCGCACCTTATCTCTCATCTGTGGCTCCCAAAAGCCGCTGTAAAGCTGACGGCTTTCCAGCAGCGCCCGGATCTGCTCCTGTTCACTTTCCTGGTGGACCCATCCTGCAAGGCGTAGATCCGCCAGTACGGCCAGACGCACCGTGTCCTCACCGCCCCCGTCAACACTGTGGCTGCCAAAGGGCGGCACCAGCCACACATCGCCTGCTTTAAGCACCCTGGACGCATCTTCAAAGGTGACCAAAAGCTCCCCCTGGCGCACGACTAAAAGCTCCAGCTCCTGGTGGCAGTGGCTGATAAATGTCTGTCCGCCCTGCATCACCGTTCCTGCCATGGGAAATGCAGAAAATTTTTCTTTTATAGGATTTTCGTAGATCATTGGCAATCCCCCCTGTTCCAGGCCTTGGCCGTTTCAGATGATTCTGTCAGAGCTGGCGGACAAATACCACTCAAACCCATGTTCCGCAATCTCATCCATACATATATAGATCTGATTTTCAAAATCGTCTGTAAATAAAGTATCCCGGATGCCGTCCGGAGAAGAAAAATAAACAGACCTGCTTATGAAAAAATTACCTTCTTCAAAATTATATCCCCGCTCCCCTGTTCTTGGAAGCTCACCTATATAAGGAATCCCCAGAGGGAAAAACTCTGTCTCATAGGAGATCTGACCCAGCACCGCCGGCCATAAATTCATACAGTAAAAAAGGACAAGATCCTGGGGTAAATCTATATAAGAATGCATCCACCTACTTTCTTCTGAGCCATCATCCTCCACATTGCCTAAAGCAGCGGATAACTCCCTCATGAGATCATTCCAGGAAAAATTTCCAAACAGACTTCCCTGGATACGCACGCTGTAGACTTCCAGTGTCACGGCATCCATCATAAGGTTAAATTCACAGCCAAGCGCATCATTTTTTATGGAATACTCCCATATATAAAAATAATATGTCCCAAGGATCTGATCCTCGTATCGGTGCAATGTGTAGGTACAGTCCGTATTAGGCGAGTCAAAAAGCACGCCGTATCCTTCCTCCTGAAATTCCGGAAAATCTAAGACACCGCTTTCCGTAAGGATCTGGATGAAAAAGAGAAATGCATTTCCCCCTAAAAAATACATATCATCCTTTGATAATATACGATCCCCTTCATAAACCTCGTCCTCCCGGATCACAGTCTCCCGGCACTGCCACTGCCCGGAACGCATGAGCAGCCGGGTCTGCAAATTAAAATCTACAGAATCTCCGGCAGACACATTATCTGCATTATATTCCTGGTCTGCCAGACGTACCGGGCCAACATCCTGCTGCCCTGCCAGGTTCAGGAAAAATCCCGGAAGAAAAAGACAGGCAGCTACCACCAGGATCATCAATGTCCCGCCCAGGATCACATATCTGTGTTTTCTTAACATTTTCCACCTCCATGAACGGTCACTGAAGATCATCGTCCGGTTCGCTGGTAAGATACCAGGTCAGACCATGGCTGTCGTCTGTATTGGCATAGAGCACACAGCCTTCCTCATCTTCAAACATAAGGGTGCCGCTGCTTCCATAGGACGAGCAGATCAGATCGCTCCGGTAAAAATAATTGCCTTCAAAAAAGCTGTAGCCGGGAAACATGGCATCCTTTTGGGTAATACGTTCCAAGGTACTCGCAGAAAAACCAAATCCCGGACCGACGAGGGTATTCCCCATAGACCCATATACCATCATCAGCATATACGACGGGATCACCAGCCATGTACTTCCGGCAATTTCATCCATACTCTCAGAAAACATGTTAAAGATCGCCATAAACGCATCATAATTATAAACAAACAAGGCGTCGGCAGCCTGTCCCCAGGGCAGTCCGTCAAATTGGCGGCCTCCGATGTGCATACTGTAAATGTCCAGGGTTACGGCATCAATGCTCAGGGAGCAGTCCAGTCCCAGTTCATCATCTTTGACCACACACTCCCACACATAAAATTCATAGGTCTTTAATACCGAGTCTGAATATTTGTAAAGGGTACACTCCGGCTGAGACAGCTTTTTCATGACCTGATCATAGGTATCTTTATAAAAAAGGGCTGTTACAAGCTGAAGCCATGTCTTGGCATCTTCATCCATATCCCAGAAAATCCAGGGCGATAGTCCATTTTGACGGGCATCAGAAATCGCCTCCAGCCAGAAGGTTTCTGTAAAATTTTGAAAGATGCTGTGGGCAAATGCGCGGATCTCGTCATCCAAAACCACAGCCCCGTCCAGTTTCCATGCCTGAACCGGCGTCTTTTCACACTTCCACTGATCCGTAAACATGGCCACACGGGTCTTTGCATTAAAATCCACTGTGTCCAGAGCAGAAACATTGTCTGCATAGTATTCCTGATCCGCCCGGATGATCTCGCCCACATGACGCCGGCTTTGAAGCTTAAGAAGCTGCCCGGGCAGGATCATGCATAACAGCACGATAACCATGGTCAGAGCCATGCCGGCAATGAAAAAACGGTGTTTACGAAGCATCCGACGGCACCTCCCGGAAAAATACCTGCATACAGGTGCCTACATCCACTTCGCTTTGGATCTTTAGCTTTCCGCCGTGAAGCTCAATGATCTTTGATGCCAGGGTAAGGCCCAGACCTGCGCCCCCGGACTTTCTGGATCTGGACTTATCCACCATGTAAAAGGCCTCAGTGATCTTTTTAAGCTCGTCTTTGGGGATACCGCAGCCGTGATCTTCCACTTCAATAAGCACTACAGAAGACTTGTGACGGGCCCGCAGCACCACAACCCCTTTGCCGCCGGAGGCCTTGGAAGCATTATCCAGCATATTAATAAATACAGTCCTCAGCAGATCCTTATCCCCCATGATCCATGCGTCACAGTCCCGGACCCGCAGCACAACATTGCGCTCTGCCATGATGGGAGCCGCACTGCTGCCCACCGCTTCCAAAAGATCGGGAACATAAATCCGCCGTTTTTCAATGCCTGTCTTTCCAAGAAGGATCAGGTCAAAAAGCTTCATGGACATGGTTTCCAGACGTTTTCCCTCACTGAAAATATAATCGGCCGCGATCTGTATATTTTCCTCGCTCATGTGCTTGCTTCGCAGCATGTCCGAGTAACCGATCACTGCTGTCAGGGGGGTTTTTAATTCATGGGTAAAGTTGGCCACAAAGTCCTCCCTGCGCCGGTTTTCTTCCTGAAGGGCCTCCACATGATGCTCTACGGCTCCGGCCATTTTATTATAATAACGGCTCAGTTCGCCGATCTCGTCTCTGGAACGGATCCTGCACCGGACCGAATAATCGCCCCGGGCCATTTCTCCTGTAACCTTTGTTAATGTTTTTATGGAACGGGTCAGATACAGAGAAATAAAATACATGACAACACTGCACACCAGAACGGCAACGATCATAATAATACGGTAATAATCGATTTGCCGGTTCATGCTGTCGTAAACTTCTGTCATGTCTTTTACGTTTATAATATAAATATCTGCATTTTCAATGCCAAGAATGCTGGCGCAAAGAAGCTGGTACTGACCGTTATTTTCCTGGATCGTATACATCTTCTGGGCGGCCTCCAGCTCCTGGACAAGGGCATAAAAAGGAGAGCCTTCTTCAAGCTCCTCCTCCCGGTATAAATATACCTCCGTCTGAGTACCTTCCAGCTTCCGCTCAATGCCCTCCCGCAGCAAATTTACATCGGAAAGAGACTCATAGTCCCCCTGAAGGATCCGGTTGGCCACATCTCCTTCGATCGTCGTGCGCAGAAGCTGGTTTTCTTCTAATGCACTGGTACATACACGGTCCATATTCATTTGATAGTTGTAGCGGATCAGCAGATAGCCGCTGACCGCAAAGGCAATAGCAACAAAAATGATATTGCAGATCAGTACCTTTTGACGAAATTTCATGAAGCCCTCCCTTATTCAAGGCGGTATCCGATCCGGTGGATGGTCCGCAGGCATTTGTCCCAGCCCAGCTTTTTACGGATACGCAAAATATGCAGATCCAGGGTACGGGTGTCACAGTCATACTCACTGCCCCACACCAGCTCAAAAAGCCGCTCTCTGGACAATGTAATATTGCGGTTGCGCACAAACAGGGTGGCCAGGTCAAACTCCTTTGGGGTAAGGTTAATCTCCCGGCCGTCCTTTTTTACGATCATCCCGGAAGTATCAATGGTAAGGTCGCCATAGGTTAAAATGCGCTGGGTTTTATTGTACCGGCGCAGCACGACCTCTACCCGTGCAAGCAGCTCCAGGATCTCAAACGGCTTGACAATATAGTCCTCTGCCCCAAGGTGGAGCCCCCGCACCCGGTCATTTAAGGCGGCTTTGGCCGTAATAAAGATGACCGGGATGTTCATAGGTTTTATGTATTCAAACAGCTCATATCCGTTTAATCCCGGAAGCATAATATCCAGCAAAATAAGGTCATAAGCATTTTTTTCAATAAGATCAGCAGCGGTCAGCCCGTCATAGGCGCATGTACACATATAACCGGCGTCGTTTAAGTTCATTTCAATCAGTTTAGAAATGGGAAGTTCATCTTCCACAATCAGAATCTTTATCATTTTCATCCCTCCAGAAACCATTTTAAGAAACAAATGTATCCTAAATGTTTCTATTTTGAAGGAAAGCTGCATCCTACCCCTGCAAATCGTCCCCAAGGACGCTTTCAATGTCTTTTCGGGATGCAGTCACCGAGCCCTGGACCATCTGCGGGCTCCCGCCGCCTCTGGCGCCAAGTTTTTCTTTAAGGGCTGCCGCCAGCAAACGGGCGTCGCCGGACTTTGTCCCGATAATATACTTATAGCCCTGGGAATCGCTGCCGCCAAAAACACCTGCATAGCCGCTAACTTTTTCCAGAGCCAGGTTCACTGCCCGGCGCATGGCCGGCGCTTCCAGGTTTTCTTTAAAAAACCATGCATTTTCCTGCCCCTGGGCAATAGCGTCAATATCCTTTTCAATAAGCTGTCCGGTCAGCTCCACAGCCTTTTGCCGCAGCTGGCCATTTTCCTCAAGCTTGCGTTCCACAGCCTTTGCCACCTGGCCAAAGGGCGCGGATAACAGCCTTGAAATGCATCTCAGCTCATCCTGGATCCGGCAGTAATCCTTAAGGGCGCGGAAGCCGCACAAAATACTGATACGGGTGCCGCCCTTGTATTTTTGAAAATCCGTCACCTTTAACAGGCCAATCTCCCCGGTACGGGCCACATGGGGCGCACAGCAGGCGCATACGTCCCAGCCCTCTACTGTGATCAGGCGTACCTGCCCGTCAATCTGGATCTTGCTTCGGTATTCTATGTTTTCTAATTCCTCTTTATCCGGGTAGGACACATAAATGGGGACATTTTCCACGATCGCCTGATTCACCTGGCTTTCAATCTGCTGTATATCCCCGGCATCAAGAACGCCGTTAAAGTCCATGGTCACCGCCTGGCTTCCAAGATGAAAGCCTACGTTGTTATAGCCAAAATGACGATGGACCAGCCCGGAAAATATATGCTCTCCGGAGTGCTGCTGCATATTGGAAAAGCGCTGTTCCCAGTCCAAACACCCATGAACGCGCTCCCCTTTTTCCCCGTGAAAATCTGTGCAGTGCCATAAACGCCCGTCTACGATCTGTACGTCATAGACACGGCCCTCTCCAAGCCATCCCGTGTCTGCGCTTTGTCCGCCGCCCTCCGGGAAAAATGCCGTCCGGTCCAGCTCCACAGCCCAGGCGCCGGCCTTCCCGCCGGCCTGGTCTGGGGCGCCGGCCTTCCCGCCGGCCTGGCCTGGGGCGCCGGCCTTTGGCAGCGCCATTTCGCTGCCAAAGATCTGCCGTGCAGGGACGCAGTCCGCCACAACGGCGTCAAATTCCTTCACATAGCTGTCATTTTCATAAAGCTTTTGTGTGATCATTTATTTTTCAACCGCATATAGCACTTGCGGATTTCCTCCATCAGTGTGGGGATCTTTATGGACTGAGGACAATGCTTCATACAGTTACCGCAGGATACGCAAAATTCTGCGTTGCTGTCCTCCATTTTTTCATAGGCCTGGATAAAGCCGTTGGCATTTTTCCCAAGAAGATAGTTGTTGTAAACCTTAAACATTTCCGGAATATCCACGCCTGCCGGGCAGTCCATACAATAACGGCAGCCTGTACATGGGATCAGTGTATTTTCCAGGAAGATCTTTTTGGCTTTATCTAAAACAGCGGCTTCTTCCTCGGATAATGGCTTAAAATCGCCCATGGTCTTTACATTATCAACCACCTGCTCCATGGTGGTCATACCGCTTAAAACAGTCATAACTCCCGGCAGGGACGCAGCAAAACGGATCGCCCAGGAAGCAATGCTTGCCGACGGATCGGCCGCCTTTAATACGGCTGCGGATTCTTCAGACAGTGCAGCCAGCGTACCGCCTCGCACAGGCTCCATGATCACGCATGGGATTCCTCTGGACTGGCAGATCTCATACTGCCGTTTTGCGTCCTGGCGCTCCCAATCCAGATAGTTTAACTGGATCTGCACAAAATCCCATGGATATTTGTCAATAATATATTCCAAAGCTTCCGGCGTATCGTGGAATGAAAAACCAAGATGACGGATCTGTCCGTCAGCCTTGCGCTGAGCCAGCATATCATAAATGTCCAGCTTTTCATAATTTTTAAAAGCTTCTTTGTTCAGGGCATGACAGAGATAAAAGTCAAAATAATCCACCTGGCACCGCTCAAGCTGCTGCTCAAAGATCCGGTCCACATCTTCTCTTTTTTCTACAAGCCATCCGGGAAGCTTATCGGCCAGATAAAAGCTGTCTCTGGGATATTTTTTCAGGGCATATCCCACAAAAGCCTCGGACATTTGGGCATGATATGGATATGCTGTATCAAAATAATTTACCCCGTGGGCATAGGCATAATCGATCATTTTTTCAGCTTTTTCATAATCAATATCTTCTTTGTCCGCATAAAGCTTAGGCAGACGCATTGCTCCAAATCCCAGGATCGATGGAGCGGCATTAATTTTGTCAAATTTTCGTGATAACATCAGCGTATTCCTCCAATAACATTTTTGTTCTTTATTATTTTATCTCTATCCGGTCAGCCGCGCAAGTCCAGAACAAAATCTATGTATAAATTTCTTTCCCCGAACCATAATAAAACTGTAACAGCAGTTACGACGATAAAAGCAGCGCCTTTGGAGAGATTTTTTCCGGAGGCATAAAATGACAGGAGGTTATTATAATGCAGGAAATATCCGTACTGGATCTCCAGAATCTGCGCCATCTTATTGGCGGATACGAAACGACTCATTGCAAAATGGAAAACTATGCCCAGGCCGCTACAGACCCACAGATCAAGCAGTTTTTCCAAAAATCTGCCCAGGCCGCAGCACAGACCAAACAGCAGCTGCTCCAGTTTTTATAATCCCCGGGGATGACGGGCGCCGCACTGCGGTGCCGCAGGAATAATAAAATCCCGCAGGGGGATACCTGGAGGCCGCACCTCGGTGCGGCAAGAATAAGGAAAGGAAGATTTGTTATGGACGAAAAAACAATGGTCGCCGATGCCCTTACCGGCATTAACGGCGAGTTAAAATTATTTGGCGATATGATCGCTCAGACAGAAAATCCTCAGTTAAAACAGACATTAAAGCAGATCCGGAATCAGTGTGAAATGTCTCAGGAGGAACTTTACCAGATCGCACGCCAGCATCAGTATTATGTGCCGGCCCAGAAAGCCAGCGCACAGGAAATCCAGCATGTAAAAAGCATTTTATGCCCATCACAATCCATGATGTAGCATTTTAAAAGGAGAGGCCCGGCCTCTCCTTTATGCTATATGTGGAACAGCCTTACGGCGCCTGTTTACATCCGCAAAACTGTATTCAACTCTCAACGCTTATTTTTAAACATATGTAGATCATCTACATATCACAGAAAATTTTCATTTCTATTTACTCCCCGCCCATGCTATAATTTGTATGAGACAGGGTCAAACAGACATGCTTTTCATGCTTGCATGAAAAAGCATGTCTACTTGACCCACAAAACACCGAAAAACAGCAAAGGAGGAGCATCTTATGGAAGCTCAGTTATCATGGCTGGAAGATCCGAGGATCTTTCAGGTCAACCGATGTAAAGCACACTCGGATCATAAATTCTACTTAAACACACAGGAAATGGAGCAGGGAGAATCAGCGCTTTTCCAGTCGCTGAACGGTACATGGAAGTTCGCTTATGCCCCATCGCCTTCCCGTCGGATCGCTGATTTTTACAAAGAAGATTTTTCCTGTGACGGCTTTGGAGAAATCCAGGTTCCAGGCCATATCCAGCTCCAGGGTTATGACCAATGCCAGTACATTAATACTCTCTACCCCTGGGATGGCAAAGAGGAACTGCGTCCGCCCATGGTTTCCAAAGAAAACCCCGTCGCTTCCTATGTGCGCTATTTTTCTCTGGAGGAAGGCCTTAAAGGAAAACGGGTATTTTTAAGCTTCCAGGGCGTGGAAAATGCCTTTTATGTATGGCTTAACGGCGCATTTATCGGCTACTCAGAGGACTCCTTCACACCGTCAGAGTTTGAGATCACCCCCTATTTAAAGGATACAAATAACAAGCTGGCTGTGGAAGTCTACAAGCGCAGCACTGCCAGCTGGCTGGAAGACCAGGATTTCTGGCGTTTTTCAGGAATCTTTCGGGATGTATATCTTTATTCTGTACCAAAGCTTCATGTGCGGGACATGTTCGTCCATGCCAGCCTGGAAGATCATTACACCCGGGGCTGCCTGAACGTAGAGATTGAAATGCTGGAGCCCGCCGCCCCGAAGGACTCAGCCGTTGGAACGATCCAGGCGGTCCTTAAGGACCGTCACGGCCGTATCGTAACCTCCTCTGTAGTCCCCATTGCGGCCTGCCATGGTGAACATTTTGAGCTGACCATGGATGCCGGGCGCGTCCGCCCCTGGTCTGCAGAGTCCCCTTATCTGTACGATCTTGAAATCTGTGTCAAAGACGCTTATGGTCGGGAAGCCGAGTGGATCCATCAGTCTGTGGGCTTCAGAAATTTTGAAATGATCGGCAACCGCATGTGCCTTAATGGCCAGAAGATCATGTTCCACGGCGTCAACCGTCACGAATTTAGCGCAGACCGGGGCCGGTCTGTGACCAAAGAGGATATGCTTTGGGATATTCGTTTCCTTAAGCAAAACAACATTAATGCCGTACGCACATCCCATTATCCTAACCAAAGCTACTGGTATGAGCTGTGTGACCGTTACGGGATCTACCTCATTGATGAAACCAACCTGGAAACCCACGGCACATGGGCAAAATACGGGCGTATCGATCCTTCGGAAAATGTTCCCGGCTCCCTTCCCGAATGGAAGGATACGGTCGTGGACCGGGCACGCTCCATGCTGGAACGGGATAAAAACCATCCTTCCATCCTCATCTGGTCCTGCGGAAATGAATCCTATGCCGGCGACGATATTGCCGCTATGAGCGAGTTCTTTCATGATCGGGATAAATCCCGCCTTGTTCACTACGAAGGCGTAGCCTGGAACAGGGATTATGCCTACATCAGCGACATGGAAAGCCGCATGTATGCCAAACCGGAGGACATTGCCCGGTACCTGGATGATCCCGACGCCAAGCCTTACATCAGCTGCGAATACATGCATGCCATGGGAAATTCCCTGGGCGGCATGGAACTTTACCGGGCTTTGGAAGATCAATACGACGGCTATCAGGGCGGATTTATCTGGGATTACATTGACCAGGCCCTGTATCAGACGGCCGACGGCCAGCCAGCCGTCGCTGCCGGATCCGGGACTTTGACTGATGGCGGAAGGGCTGATGGCGGACAGCTTCGGCTGGCCTATGGCGGCGATTTTGATGACCGGGCAACAGACTATTGTTTCTGCACAGACGGAATCATTTATGCTGACCGGACACCGTCGCCTAAAATGCAGGAAGTTAAAAAGCTTTATGGGGATGTGGAGATCATTCCGGCCAAAGACGCTGTCACCGTAAAAAACCGCCGTCTGTTTAACAGCCTGGATGACCTGACATTTACTTTAACTGTGGAAAAAGAAGGCGTATGCCTGGAAAAACAGATCCTTGACATTTGTGCAGAGGCCGGACAGACTGTCACAGTGCCTGTGGCCCTGAAAAACCTGCCGGAAAAAGACGAATACACCATTACCGTCAGTGCATGTCAAAAAAAGGATACTTTGTATGCGCCTAAAGGATTTGAAGTCACCTTTGGACAGGCCGTATTCAACCATTTTTCACCGGCCCTTCCATCCTCCGGCGCAAAAGCATTCCGGATCATCCACGGTGACGGAAATGTAGGCGCTGCAGGCGAGGATTTCATGGCCCTGTTTTCCAAAAGCGAAGGCGGTCTTGTCTCCCTTGTCTATCACGGGCAGGAATACATCACCCGCACGCCGAAGCTGACCTTTTTCCGCGCCTATACAGACAATGACAAAGGTATGGGAAAACCGGCAAAGGACTGCGGCTGGCTTGCCGCCTCTATGGGACTTGCCTATGTTCCCGGCAGCTTTTGTACACAGGAAAATGACGCCAGCCTGGAAGTTTCCGCAGAATATGAAGCTATGTATCCGGAAAAATTCCGGTGTACCATCCGCTACACCATCGACGCTTCCGGCACCCTCAAGGTAACGGCCCATTATCCGGGGATTTCCGGAGAAAAATTTATGCCATTGTTCGGCATGGACTTTAAACTGAAAAAACAGTTGGGCAATTTCTCCTTCTACGGCCTGGGACCGGAAGAAAATTACAGCGACAGGAAATGCGGCGCCAGACTGGGTGTTTTTGAAAGCACAGCCGCCCAAAATATGGCCCGCTACCTGATCCCTCAGGAGTGCGGCAACCGGGAAGGAGTGCGCTATCTTACCGTAAAAGACCAAAAAGGCCATGGCATACGCTTTACCATGACCCAATCGCCATTCTCCGCCAGCGTCCTGCCCTACGGCGCCTATGAACTGGAAAATGCCATGCATACTTATGAACTGCCCCAGGTCAATTACACATGGGTGCGGATCATGGCCGGCCAGACCGGCGTAGGCGGCGACGACAGCTGGGGCGCCCCGGTCCATGAGCAATACTGCATGCGGGCAGATCAGCCGGCAACCCTGGAATTTACAATATCCCACTGGGCAGGGAAATAAATTTAATATGGGACAGGGGAACTTCTTTCCCCCTATCCCATCCACGCGATACTGTGGGCCGCTCCCGACTAAGCCGCTCACTGTCCGTTGCCCGGCAACTGCCCGCCCATGCAAGCATGGCGGCCGTTTGCCGGGCGTATCGCTAAAAAAGTGGTGTTGAAAAGTAGCGCTCGGCCGTGTCCGGCAGTATCGTTACTACGGTTTTCCCCGGCCCTAACAGCTTTCCAAGGCGGAGGGCGGCCGCCACATTGGTGCCGCTGGAAATGCCGCACATAATCCCCTCCATAGAGGCCAGATGTTTTGCCGTTTCTATAGCCTCCTCATCGGTAATAATACATATGTGATCATAAATCTTTTGATCCAAAATCGACGGGATCACCCCGTCCCCAATGCCCATCTGCAAATGAGTCCCAATAGAACCGCCGGATAATATTGCTGCATGTTCCGGCTCCACAGCCCATATGAGCATCCCGGGATTTTGGGCCTTAAGCACCTGGCCAATGCCTGTAATCGTCCCTCCGGTACCGATACCGGAGCAAAACCCATGGATAGGAGCATTGACCTGTTCCAAAAGCTCCTTTCCGGTCTGATCTTTGTGAACCTGGGGATTGGCCGGATTCTCAAACTGTTGGGGCACATATACTCTTGGATCGTCCCCGGACATGTCCAAAGCCGTTTGCAGACATTGTTCAATGCATTTTCCAATATTTCCTTCATCATGGATTAAGATCAGCTCTGCCCCATAATGGGCGATCAGCTTGCGCCGCTCCTCGCTGACAGAATCCGGCATAATGATCCGGGTCTTATAGCCCTTCACCGCGCCCACCAGTGCCAGGCCAATGCCCTGATTCCCGCTGGTAGGCTCCACAATAATCGTATCTTCTTTAATAAGTCCCTGTTTTTCCGCTTCCCTGAGCATATTCCAGGCCGTGCGGGTCTTTATGGAACCGCCCACATTTAATCCTTCAAACTTCACAAGCACTTGGGCACAGTCATCCGGCACCATACGATTTAAACGGATCACAGGCGTATGGCCCATGGCATCCAATATATTCTCAAAAACCATTTCCTGTCCTCTCCCTGATTTAGAGGTCCTGTATCATTATATTATGCAGCTGCTTCATAGCCCGTACCTGGTTCATCCAGCTGTTACAGCATGTACCGGTTTCATATAAAAGAAATAAAATGGTACTTGAATTTTTCCCAAAAAACGTTTATAATAATGTGCAGTCAGCTAATGTAGCTCAGTCGGTAGAGCAGCTGATTCGTAATCAGCAGGTCACGTGTTCGAGTCACGCCATTAGCTCACTTAAAAGAGTCCTGAAAATCAGGACTCTTTTTCTTTTTATTCAATTACCCGTTTCGCCAAGAAATCCTCCAAACTTGCCAGCATGGACAACGCCATGAACAGGGCCACCAGCGCCGGAGTGCTCATCAGCTCGTATAATGCGTCTCTGGGCATGATCCCGGAGCATACCTTCCAGGTCACAGCTAAATTCAGAAGCACCAGCAAGAAGGCAAATACAAAGCCCAGGGATAAAAGCGCCATGGACGCCACATGAAAGCCTTTGAAAAACGAAGTGAAGCCCCAAAGGCACATATAAATAAACCACAGCACCGCCGCTGCGATAACAGCGATCCCGGCAAAGGCTACCAGCCCGGAAGATGAGATCCCGCCGGAAGCTGCGTCCACAAGGAACGATCCGCCGCCAACAGTGATCAAATAGTACAGGCCATAGCCAATGCACAGCACCAGCATTCCTACGCCTGTGATCAGTAAAAGCACAGCCTTTAATATGCCCACAGCCATATTTTTAACAAAGCTGTGAAGGATAATAAAGACAATGGCCGCCGCAATGGTAAGCACGACCATGGCCGCTACTTCATAATATAGCCGCCATGTCACATCCAGGTTGTTGACAAAAAACCGGATATCTTCAACATTTTCCATCATCAGGTTCATATCCCCACCAATAAACTGGCGGATGAGGGCCAGACCCCCGGAATTTCTGAAGATCATGGCACACAGGCCCAGGCCGGAAAAACCCAGAAGCAGGATCAGTATATCTAAAATACCAATGCGGTGCTTGCGCCGGGGCGGCTCCATGTCCGGATGCTCCTGCAAAAAGCCATTCGGAAAATATTTTTCCTTTTCCTGTACCGTTTTTTGCCGCCGGGGCGGTGTCTGGTCAAACGGCTCATCACGGTCCGCCATCCTGCCTCTAAACGGCTCATCACGGTCCGCCATCCTGCTTTCAAACACTTCCTCACGATCCGCCGTCCCGCCGCTTCGTGGCAGGACCATGGTCGGATCCTGTACCGGCGGATCTTTGGGAAGCACGACGGTCGCTTCATTATAGCTGTCCAAATGGGCCGCGTTTTCTTCGGTTTTCCCCGGTTTTCCCGGCATTTCAATGCCATAGGGATTGCTTCCGTCCGCGTCAAAGTCTCCAAACTTCTCAAAATCCTCAGGCGTAAATTCTATTTGAGGATTTGTCTTCATATTAGACGATGCCGGTCCCCGGACCGAAGTATCCGGAACAGGCATTCCTTCTCCAAAATCCGGAAGGATCATTGTCTTATCAGAATCGGTTTCCAGCCCTTTCCAGTTCACCTTTGTATCATCAGAAACCGATGGGCCGTTATTTAAAGGAGCACCGCAATGCGGACACTGGCTCACATTTGCCTGATCCGGTATCTTTGCTCCGCAATTTATACATATCATAAACATTCCTCCAAATGTACTTGCATGTCAAGACGCGGTATAATAGCCGCCTCTGCGGCTATTATACCTTGGCCGTTGCCGGCCATGGTATGGCTCCGCCCGGATGCGTACTTTTGCGCATAGGTTGGCTCGCTTCGCTCACCGCGCAAAAGACGCGGTATAATAGCCGCCTCTGCGGCTATTATACCATCCTCCGGCATAAAAGGCCACTCTTTAAAATGACAAAAAGCACAGAAAAATCCGCTACTATTTCATCGACAGTCAGAAACACTTGCTGTTTCTGGCGTAAAATAGTGATTCAGGGATACGCTTAAGCCATTCGCACAGGGAATTTTGCATGGTTTAAACGCAGGTTACTGTTCACCCTGTGAGCAGTAACACAAATCCTGCCGGACTCCGTGCTTTTTTCCAAAATTTATCGGCCAGGTCTGCATAGACCTGGCCGAATAATTACATGTATTTCCATTATGCCCGTCCATGGGCAACGGCCTTGCCATGGTACTTTTTCTCACCTGAACGTGCCGTAAGAACGGATACGAAGCGTACTCTTTTATCCAAAAATACCCCGATGACCCCAATAGACTTACCCATGGTAAATGCTGCCAAAACGGTCCCAATGCCCAGTCCGTCCAGCCTGCCAAGGATCAGTCCGGTCATGACCGCTGTCACACCAAGACAGATCACATCAAAAGCGATCTTTATTTTTGAATAAGGGATCCCTGTGATCTGAGCCAGCTCCCTCGGGAAAAGATCCGTGGGGATAATGGGCAGGCCGCAGCGATTAGAAAGCGCGATGCCTACACAAATCAGGAAATAGCTGATTGCAAAATAAATGACCCTCCAGACCATCCCGTCCGGAAGCACATGGATCCAAAGCTCATGGACATCCAGCATTTTCCCGAAGAAAAAGCCTACGACAAAGCTGAACAAATACTGCCATACAAACTTTTTACGCAGGAGCATCAGGCTCAGGATCAGCAGGCCCTGAAAAATATACGTCCATGTTCCCAAAGAAAGCTGGGGCAATACTTGTGAAAATGCAAAAGGCACGCTGGAAATGGCTGAAATGCCTGCATTAGAATACAGCATCAAAACGACGCCCAGGCTGTTGATCAATACGGCAACGAAAAGTGCAAGCTCTCCACGCCAGGTACGCATGGCAGCGCCTGCTGTTTTTTTACTCATGGATGGTTCCTTCCTCTCAGATATATTATTCCATGAATTAGTATAGCATTTTCAATTATATTTACAAATGAATAATTTTAATGAAACTATAGATAAATTCTATAAATCATGATATGCTATTTTCAAAAAATCTGCGCCGTCCACTGACGACGACAGTACTGTGAAAGAAGGCTTTACATTGAATCTGTCCTATTTGCGTTATTTTGTCCAGCTGGCTCAAACCCGTCACTATACCAAAACCGCCCAGCTGCTTTGTATCACTCAGCCCAGCTTAAGTCATGCCATTGCCCAGCTGGAAGATGAACTTGGTGTCCCCCTTTTTGAAAAAAGCGGCAGAAATACGACTCTGACCCGCTTTGGTCAGGAATTTCTCACATGTGCCCAGAACACGCTGTCTTCCTTAGACGATGGCATCGCCTCCCTCCAGCGCAGCGCCCGCGGCGAAGGGCTGATCCGTCTGGGATTTTTGCGGCCTGCAGGTATTGACTATATCCCAACTCTTGCCTCCGGATTTTTAAAAAGGAACCCCGAAAAAGATATCCGTTTTACCTTTCATACCGGATCTACCGGTCAGCTTATAGAAGGGCTGATGGCTGAAAAATTTGATCTGATCTTTTGCTCTCAGCCTCCGTCGGACCTTCATCTTCGGGAAGTACCCGTCATATCCCAGAAACTGGTCATCATTACGCCCGAAGACCACCCTCTGGCAGCCAAAAACTATGCATCGCCAAAAGACCTCCTGCCCTACCCCATGATCTATTTCTCCCAGGGCGCCGGATTGCGCCAAGTCGTGGAACATCTTTTTGACAGCGCTGGCAGCCTTCCCCCGACAGCATATGAAACGGAAGAAGATCAGGTGATTGCGGGTCTGGTTGCCCGTGGCTTTGGCATTTCTATTGTTCCCTATATGGATCTTCTTGAAAAACTGGATGTAAAAATTCTTGACCTGGATTCTCCCGCCAGCACACGGCAGATTTACATGGTCTACAACGATAACGTCTTTATGCCGCCTGTCGTCCATGACTTTTTCCAATATATCTGTCAGTAATTTTCTTTTAAGTAATGAATATTGTGTTACTATTTTTCAAAAATATGCAATACTTGTTCTATAGAAGTATGATATAGTATTATTATGATCAAATCAAAGAAAGGGTGTCGATAAAAATGTTGAAATGGCTGGATCAGGCAATCTTTTATGAAATCTATCCTCAATCCTTCCTGGATACCAATGCTGACGGTATTGGGGATTTTCAGGGTATTATTGAAAAACTGGATTACATCCGCAGCCTTGGCTGTAATGCCCTGTGGATAAATCCCTGCTTTCTCTCTCCTTTTGGAGATGCCGGGTATGATGTTGCTGACTATTACCGCACGGCTCCCCGCTATGGAACCAATGAGGATCTGAAACGGGTTTTCCGGGAGGCCCATAAACGGGATATGCACGTTCTTCTGGATCTTGTTCCAGGGCATACTTCCATTGAACATCCCTGGTTTAAAGAATCCGCGAAAATTAAGCGTAACGAATTTACAGACCGCTATATATGGACAGATCATGTATGGACATATCCGGAAGGTATGGGCGGCATATCCGGATTTTCCCAACGCGACGGTGTCTGTGTCACTAACTTTTTCTCCATCCAGCCAGCCTTAAACTATGGCTTTTATCAGCCGGATCCTGAAAAAAAATGGCAGCAGGCATTTGAAGACGAAGGGCCTCAGGCCACTTTGGCAGCAATGGAAGATGTGATGCGCTTCTGGCTGAATATGGGATGTGACGGCTTCCGTGTAGATATGGCCGGTTCCCTGGTGAAAAATGATCCTGAAGGGAAAGGCACCATACGTCTGTGGCAGCAGGTGCGTTCATTCCTGGACAAAGAATTTCCTCAGGCAGCCATGATTTCAGAGTGGGGTGAACCTGATAAATCCCTTCTGGGAGGCTTCCATATGGATTTTCTTCTTCATTTTGGTCCATCCCACTACAACGACCTGTTCCGGTGTCCCGAGCCATACTTTTCCAGCCGCGGAAAAGGAGACATTTACGAATTTGTAGAAAAATACAAAGAAAACTATGAAAAATCCAAAGGCAAAGGATTGATCTGCATCCCCTCCGGAAATCACGATATGAAGCGTCTGGCTTATCAGATTCACGGAGATGAATTAAAAATTGCCTTTGCCTTCCTTTTGTCCATGCCGGGAGCGCCTTTTATTTATTATGGTGATGAAATCGGCATGCGCTACGTTGAAGGCCTTGATTCAGTGGAAGGCGGATACGACCGCACCGGTTCCCGCTCCCCCATGCAATGGGACAGCAGCACAAACGCCGGTTTTTCCAGCGCACCGGTTCAGGATCTGTACATTGCTCAGGATCCGGATCCGCACCGTCCCACCGTTCAGAATCAAATGGAAGACCCAAATTCCCTGTATCATGAGGTCAAAAAACTGATTAAAATCCGTCAGGAGCATACCGCTTTGCAAAACAGAAGCAGCATTGATTTTATTTGCGCTTCAAAGAACACTTATCCTCTGGCTTATGTGCGCAAATCCCAGGATGAAGCTGTTCTTGTTATTATCAATCCCTCATCTGCGTCTCAAAGCTTTTCCTGCCCGTACATACCCGCAGAGCCCATTTATACCTTTGGCGGCGACTGCACTTCTGACAATGGAAACATTTCGGTTCCCGGAAGTTTTGCGGGATTTTACCATATTTAAAAGAAAACCCTTTTAAAAGAAAACCCTGGTCTGTAATGATCAGGGTTTTACTTTATTTGGACAGTATACCAATAAGGCAGCTTATGGTAAGGAAAGATTTTTAATAAATGCTTGACTGTAAACCTTGTTTATAGCTTATTATTGAGTAAAATAGAGCTACCTGAAAGGGGGATGCATAGCATGACTATTAAAGAGGCAGAAGAACGAACAGGTTTATCCCGTTCGAATATCCGTTTTTATGAAAAGGAAAAACTCATTGAGCCTTCGAGAAATGAAAGTAATGGTTATAGAGATTATTCTGAAAATGATGTGGAAAATATAAAGAAGATTGCCTATCTGCGTACATTAGGAATTTCTATTGAGGATATACGAAGTATTATATCCGAAAAAGTAACATTGCGGGAAACACTTGAGAAGCAGAATGAAGTATTAAAAAGTCAGATTGTTGATTTAAATAAAGCGAAACTCATGTGCGAAAAAATGCTGGATGAAGAAAGTATTAGTTATGAAAAATTACATGTAGAACAATATATAACAGATTTACATGACTATTGGAAAGATAATCAGACGATTTTCAAACTGGATTCCGTCAGCTTTTTGTATATATGGGGCAGTATGCTTACCTGGACAACGATTACCGCACTATGTTTGATTATCGGGGCTTTGTTCTATTCTAAGCTGCCGGCAGAAATTCCGGTACAATGGCGTAAAGGAATGGCAACATCCTTTGTTAATAAAAACTGGATTTTTATTTGCCCGGTTATGTGTATCATAATCCGTTATTTATTAAAACCTTTTATCTACGCCAAATTGCAGATGAACAATTATTATGGAGAAATTATAACAGAGTATTTAACAAATTATATGTGTTTTATTGTGTTGTCCGTAGAAATTTTCTCCGTACTTTTTATTTTTGGAGTGGTAAAAAGTGTTGTTATACTGTTATTTGTGAATACGGCAGTTTTTATTGGATTGTTAGTCGTTGGTTTGGTAAAAATGGATTTGAGCGGGAAAGGAACTGACGGTCAACACACTGTTTAAGCAGTATAGCATGGGACACGCCAATATGGGCGTGACTATGGAAGTGTATAATCATCCGGGAGCATCTTAATTCATCAATTTATGCGGTCGGCGCATGGTGTTTATGTTGCCCCGGATGCCCGGACAGATGCCATGTATCTATTTCAGCTGCGCTGCGGGCAGGCGGTATTCTTCCATGAAGCGGTGTTCGCTGCAAATCCGAGCGGGAATGGCTGAGTGGATAAAATTTATCGCCCAAATTAGCACTCACCTATTGACAGTGCTAACAACAAGTGCTATATTATGTGTATAACAAACAAAGATCAAGCCCAGCTATATATAGACAATTCAGGAGGAAGTTTTATGATTTCAAAAAATAACTATGGTTTAGATTTATTTAATGACTTTTTCAAAGATCCCTTCTGGGGTACTTATAATGAAGGCAAGGACAAGCCCATGCGGACAGATATTTATGAAACACCCACCATGTATCTGCTGGAAATCGAGCTTCCCGGATATTCCCGGGAGGATATTCAGGCCGAGCTGGAAAACGGTTACCTGACTATTTCTGCAAACCGCCCGAAACGTATTGAAGAAGGCGACGAAAAGATCCAGCTTATCCGCCAGGAGCGCTATCACGGCTCTTATAAACGCAGCTTCTATGTGGGCGAGGACATGGAGCAGGAAGACATTAAAGCATCCTTTAAAAATGGCATCTTAAAGCTGACTGTCCCCAAAGAAGTCCAGAAAAAAATCAATGAAAAACGTTTTATCGCTATTGAGTAAGCCATTTTCTTATTCAAATATCCTTTCCCCGCAGCCGAAGCTTCAGCTTCGGCTGCTCTCCTTCAAAAGGATCCTCTTTTTCGCAGCTGTCATTTTCTCAGTCAGTATATCTAAAATTTTCTAGTTCTTTTCGTCATATTGAACAATTTCTTATGCATTATATGTATCACATAATGCAAAATCAATATTGGACATTCAAACTCAGGAACGTTATAATAAAACTATTGATAAATATTGACTGTATATTCCAGAAAATATCTGCAGATTTCATATCCTGACCCCGGCGGGTCAGCGATATAAAATGTACGAAAAGGAGAGATTATCATGTGTGCTGAGTTCAGACCTATGAGAAGTTTAATTTATGTTGACTGTGTAAAAGAACAGTACCGTGTCAAATTAAGACACTGGCTTTACAGATACCATGTGCCAGACAGTATTTCTCATTTTGAGCCTTACTGTACAAAATACTGCTTCTATCCGGCACTGCCAAGTCCTACCGATCCGGAACGTTTCGGTGTGGCACGTATGCAGCTTACTGAGCATTACTGGCTGATCAACGAACTTCTGCCAGAGTACAAGAGCAAAACGATTACCGAATATTTCCCAACCGATGTTTTAAAATGGCAGGGTATTATTCCTGAGGAAGCTGCTGACCGTCTTATGGACGGCG
Organism: Candidatus Scybalocola faecigallinarum; assembly: GCA_018711005.1. Classification (GTDB taxonomy): domain Bacteria; phylum Bacillota; class Clostridia; order Lachnospirales; family Lachnospiraceae; genus Catenibacillus; species Catenibacillus faecigallinarum. The sequence continues at coordinate 163,545 of DVIT01000022.1, forward strand.
ACGAGGCACGAAGCTCAGGCCGCTGCGCAGAAGGCCATCCTTTTGTTTTCGCTTTTGTTCCTATCTGCTTTGAAGATGATATGAAGGGTGCCGGAAGAACTATCGAGGACGGTCCAAACTACCGCTGGCAGTTTATGATCTCCTATCCTGACGGTGTTTCCCAGGAAGAAGGGGACAAGTGGTTCTACGAGGAACTGGCTCCTGCATTTATCGATAAACCGGAAGTAACACGTTTCCTTTCCTCCAAGATCATGACCGATGTTAATGGCTGCCCATTTAACAGAGTGGTTGAAGTATGGTTTGAAGGTCCTATGGAATGGAACAAAGTTATCCGTGAAGTGGAAAGCTCCATTAAGAAACCGGAATGGGCTATGACCGACACATTCCCATATCTGCCCGGATATACAAAGTTTGTCAGCATCTTCCTTTCTGATTATGCTGAAAGCAATAATCTTGCACAGTACCGGGGTTATATTGCTATGAGATAAAGATGATCCCAGATTGTACAGCTGTAACAGTTCATCCTGATGAATTGTTACAGCTTTTATTTATGTGTTGGGGATACACAATCATTGGGAAGGATGCTCTTCAACCTGCTCCTCCTCAATAATGACCCCAAAAACCTCCTCAATGGTTTTGGCCCCATAGCTTGCGCCCTCCAGATCCAGATCATATTCCGGTTCCCGGTAATTCTGGATCTCCTCATTAAGGGCCAGCATCTTCCGGTCCAAAAACGCGGTAATATCCGCGCACTCCTTCAGTTCCCTGCGAATGTGCTCCGGGGCATTTCCATCAAACTTGTAATACATTTTATGCTCAAGACTGGCCCAGAAATCCATGGCAATGGTGCGGATCTGGATCTCCACCTTGGTCAGCACCATCTGCTGAGACAGGTACACCGGCACAGATACGATCATATGATAGCTCATATATCCGTTTTCCTTGGGGTGGGCTATGTAATCCTTTACCTTGATCACCCGCACATCATCCTGGCTGGAGATCAGCTCAGCAATGGTATAAATATCTGTTGTAAAAGAGCAGGTAATACGTATTCCCGCAATATCATTGACAAATTTTACTACATTGGCCACGGAAGGCTCTCTGTGGTTAATGTTCATCTTACGTATAATACTTCTCGGAGATTTGATCCTTGATTTAATATGTTCAATAGGCGTATAGCCAAATCTCAGCATAAATTCCTTATTTAAAACAGTGATCTTTGTTTTTATCACTTCCAATGCGGACTCATACAGTAAAAGCATCCTGCTCCAGGACATATTTTCACCGGGTATCCCCGGCAGCCCGGCTCTGACATCATCATTATCCATATAAAAACCTCCTCATAATGAATTCTTCAGATGTTTTTATCATAGCATAATTCCATGTCCAAAGGATGTTTTTTATAGTCTTTTAAGAAAAGTTTAATCAATGGATTTATTTTCAGACAAAGCAGCCCCCGTACCGGCAAGTAGCCGGTACGGGGGCTGCCTTCGCTCTATGCACTGCATAGACATTTATTTATAAAAGGTGCAAATGGAGTTTATCACGGTCAGCCGGAAACACCTGCTGTTTCCGGCGTAAGAAAGTGATTCAGGGGTGCGCTTAAACCATTCGCGCAGCGAATTTTGCATGGTTTAAGCGCAGGTTCCTGTTCACCCTATGAACAGGAACAAATGGAGTTTCAATTATCCTTCGATGGAAATATATTTCTTCTGTTCTACGGCCTTTGCGTCTTTCTTTGGAACAGATAACTTCAGGATACCATCTTCAAATTTTGCATGGATGTCTTCCTGGGTCACGCCTTCACCTACATAGAAGGTTCTTGCGCATGTGCCGCTGTATCTTTCCTGACGGATATATTTTCCATCTTTGTCTTTCTCGTCTTTATCAGCGCCCTTATTAGCGGTTACTGTCAGATAACCATCTTTCAGCTCAGCGCTGATATTTTCTTTCTTAAATCCCGGAAGATCAATATCAAGTTCATAGGAATCCTCAGTTTCACGAACATCAGTCTTCATAATATTTTTTGTATAATTTCCATACCATGGACTTCTTCTTCCAAAGAAATCATCATCAAACCAATCATCTAATAAACTTTCTCCAAAAATACTAGGCATCAACATAAGTCATTCCTCCATTCCGACTTAACATTTAATCATCTATACAAATTCTGTTTTTCCGGCAACGACAGCTGCCGCTGCCGGAAAATATGTGAGCTATGATTTATTTTATAAGCTATTATTCAATAGAAATATACTTCTTTTCTTCTACAGCTTTACGATCTTTTTTAGGAATCGACAGCTTCAGGATACCATTCTTAAATTTTGCGTGAATGTCATCCTCGGTAACACCATCGCCAACATAAAAGCTTCTCTGGCAGTTGCCGCTGAATCTTTCCTGACGGATATATCTGCCTTTATGATCCTTCTTATCTTTTTCAAGATCCTTGGTGGCTGATATGGTCAGATAGCCATCCTTCAGTTCAATCTGAACATCATCTTTCTTAAATCCCGGAAGATCCACATCCAGTTCATAGGAATCTTTTGTTTCCTTTACATCGGTCTTCATAATATTCTTTGCGCGTTTTCCATACAGAGGATTACGTCTGCCAAAGAAATCATCATCAAACCAGTCATCCAATAAGTTTTCTCCAAAAATACTAGGCATCAACATAAGTCATTCCTCCATTCAACTTGCACAATTAAATTCTCATTTAAACTTTATATATAAACCCTTCCGGCGGGTAACCGTCATCAAGGATTGTTTTCAACATCACATTCAGAAGATCTTTATCTCCGGGGTCATGGTTTTCATGGCCCCGGTTTCACTTATCCATCACCCTTCGATGGAAATATAATTCTTTTTCTCTACAGCTTTCGCATCCTTCTTAGGAATCGACAGCTTCAGGATACCATCTTCAAACTTTGCGTGGATCTCATCCTGAGTAACACCTTCGCCAACATAAAAGCTTCTTGAGCAGCTGCCGCTGTATCTTTCCTGACGGATATACTTGCCATCTTTATCTTTCTCGTCCTTATCCAGGCCCTTGTTTGCGGTAATGGTCAGATAACCATCCTCCAGCTGAGCGCTGATATTCTCTTTCTTGAATCCCGGAAGATCCACATCCAGCTCATAGGTGCTGTCGGTTTCCTTCACATCGGTCTTCATAATGTTCTTTGCGTTCTTTCCATACAGAGGATTACGTCTGCCAAAAAATTCTCTTTCAAATGGGAAGTCCATCCAATCATCAAATAAATTTTCTCCAAAAATACTAGGCATCAACATAAGTCATTCCTCCATTCGACTATTTATATACACTTGAATTAAAAACTTCTTTTGGAACCTTTCCGGGAATCTCTATCGATCTCTCTCTTTTGATCCCCTTCCTTTGTTCTACATGTAATATAACACTTATTATTAGCACTGTCAAGAGGTGAGTGCTAATTTTTTTAAGATTTTTTTAGAAAGTCCGAAAAAGCTTGATTTTACGGGCTTTCTAAGGGGTTACGATTTTCTAATTTGCTTCAAAAATGACTTACTACACCATTTTTACACCATTTCCGCGAAAACTACGAGCCATGCAAGCGGAAAAAATAAGCTCTCGTTGAGAGCTTGCTCTCAAAAGTAGAGATCGTTTTTTTCGCTTATACGGCGACAGCCGCGACCGAATGAACGCAGTTCATGAGGTCCATGGCGGACCCTTTACATTACCTGAACTTCATCCAGTTTGGCAATCTCCCTCTCAATCCTTTCCCGATCCGTAACGTGATTGTAAACATCCATCGTCACACTGATATTGGCGTGTCCCATCACATACTGGACCACTTTGATATCCAGATCCGTCTCCGCCATACGGGTACATGCGGTATGTCTCAGGATATGAGCGGAAATATGAGGCATCTCCTCCGGCTTTCTTTTTTCCCGCTTCGCCCGTTCCCTTTCTTCCTGATTGTATGTCTTTACAATATCACGCAAGATAAAATTGACGGAGCTTGGCATCATGGGACGTCCACTTCTGCTCATGAAAATGAAATCCGAAAGGCCGTTAATCTCAATATCCCGGGGGATTCCAAGCTGGAAATTCAGCCGCCGCTGGGTCTCAAAGGCTTTCCCGACCATCTTGCTCATAGGAATCACCCGGATCCCGGCCTGTGTCTTCGGCAGAGTCTTATGGAAATTACAGCCGTCCCCATAATTTTTATAGGTGAGCTGATGATCCACGGAAACCGTTCGTTTTTTCATGTCCACGTCTTTCCATGTTAGCCCGATCAGTTCTCCACATCGGAGACCGGTGCCGATCATGATCTGCAGCATAGGCAGATGAACCGCAAAGTTCTCATGATCTCTGACAAAGGCAAGAAGCTTTCTCTGCTGATCCAGTGTCAGCGCCGTTCGTTTCTTTACCGGCTCTCCATAATCTCCCAGCGCCCTTTTTGCCGGATTCTTACGGATAATGTCATCCTCCACAGCAATCTCAAAGCTTGGATGGATCATGTTGTGAATGTATTTGATCGTATTATGGGCATACTTCTGTTTGCTCAACTTCGAGTAAAACAGACGGACGTGCGACGGCCTCACCTGAACCGCTTTCATCTGCCCCAGATCATTTTTCACAAGGCTGTCCCACATCCGGCAGTAATTCTTCTTTGTGCTCTCTGCCAGCTTGGTGGTATCCAGATGGATCTGAAACAGATCGTTGAGGGTCATACTCCTGAATTCGGTATCCGTCAGCAGTCCTTCATCCAGATCTTTGTTGATCTCCTTTTCCTTTCTCCGAAGCTCCGCCAGATCCGGGGAATAGACAGCCAAACGCCTTCCGGTCCGTTCATCCTTGTACCGGTACATATAGAGTCCGTCTTTTCGCTGAGACTCCCCGGTCTTCAGATTTCTTCCTCTATTATCTTTTCTAGCCACAAAACCATCCCTTTCTGTACGTTTGCTTCCACCTCCGTCTGTTTTCGAGAATGGTCTTGTCCTGTCTATCCAAAGTATATCATAAAACCACTCTCACGCACACAATCTCCACTTATTCCGCGATCGCTTCCAGATACTTTTCCACCTTCTGTACCGAATACAGCACCCGGCGTCCGATGACGATCCTTGCCCCTGCGTCTTCACCGATCTTTCTTGCCGTCATCTGACCGCAGGAAAGCAGGGCAGCCAGACCGTCAATATCCACTGCCAGCCGAAGACTACTCTCTCTTTCTTTTGTCTGTCTCAATTCACATCACCTCCCCCTTCATCTGTTCTTTCAGCCAATTCAGTTTTTCCTGCGCGGTCATACGCCTCCGGCTCTCCCCGGAAAAATTTAACGGAACACACATTTCCTTCAGCCGGTCATAAATTCGCGCGTGAGCCGTATCCCGAGGATTGTTCAGCTCATTCAGTGTCAGATTGGTCGTCACGATCAGCGGCTTTCCGCTCCGATACCTGCCGTCGATCACTGCATAGATCTGTTCCAATCCATATTCCGTACCCCGTTCCATCCCGAAATCATCCAGAATGAGAAGCGGAAATCTGCACAGGGATTTTATGTATTCATTCTTTTCCGAAAAATTAGAGGACAGATCGTTTAAGACTTCCTCAAAATTCGTCATGCGGACCGGGATTTCCTGTTCCAGCAGCGCATTGGCAATGCATCCGGCAAGAAAACTTTTTCCTGTTCCAACCGCTCCCCAGAAAAGGAGACCGATATTATCCCGCTTCATTTTCTCCCAGTGCTTCACATAGAACCGGGCAGTCTCCGTGTTCTTTGAATCCTCATGATCCCTTTGAAAATTCCACTCCTGCATGGCTCTCTCTGAAAAGCATTGTTCCTTTAAACTTCGCACGGCTTCTGTATGCCGTGACTGCTCCCGAAGCACTTCCGCCTGTTCCCGCACTTTTCTCTGACAGTCACATTCCTTCGGATGAGTTTTCATTCCGAACCTTTGCGCCAGCTCCTGACTAAAATAAGCTTCCTTCGGCATATGACATTTCCCACAGTAAAGCAGACCATCTTCCCCGATGTAATCCTCTTCGGCATTCTCTGCGGGTGTTGCCAGTTTCTTTAATGTTTCTTCTACAATTTCTTTCACAGACTTTCCTCCTCACTGCATGTATAATCCGGGATCCTTCCTGCAGGAGCGGAACGTTCCGCCCACCTTCGCAGAGTAGCGGCATGGTTGGCATAGGATTTTCCCGTAGATTTCATATACCCGGACAATTCCTCGATCAGCCGGTCCACTCCCGGTATCTCCTGTTGAAGCTCCCTGTACGCGGATTCCGATAAATATACGTTTTGATATTTTCCATAAACAGAGCGTGGCTTCCTCTCTCCATTTATCTGACTCTGTATCTTTTGACTATCATTCCTTTGATTAGAGGGCATATTTCTTACCCTCTGACCGACACTTTTCTTCCCATCTGAGCGACAGAATTCCGACTCTCCGGATGGCTCTTTTTCTTTCTCTCCGGACAGGCAGTTTCCCGACTCCTCCTGTGGGATTTTGATGTAAAGAATATTTGGCATACAGAATCCCTGCCGTTTCTTTTCCACCAGTCCGGCGTCCCCCAGTTCCTGCATCGCTTTCTTAGTGGTCGTCTGACTCTTTCCCAGATCCTTCGCCATGTTGGATATGGGATAGATCAGATAAATCTGTCCTTTCTCATCCTTCCATCCATTCCTCCTGGATAGCTTCGCCCGATCCAGCAGCATGGCATACAGGACTCTGGCGGTATTCGTCAGCTCTATCTTCAACAGGAATCGCGGATAAGGGAGAAAGGCCGGAATCCGGGTCTGATCCGTCATGTACTCTGTCGTCATCCTATTCATCTTGTTCATTCTTCTGCTGCTGTCTGATCTTCCGCCGATAGCTTCGCTTGGACACATAACGCGGACAGCAAAGCACATCTGCCCGGAAACTCTGCTTACAGTCCCCGATGCATTTCCGGCAGGTCTCATTGTGTGTGACCCGTCCTCTTTCATTGAGAAAAAAGGCCAGTTCCTGTTTTCTCTTCTTACTCATTCTCGGCACAGACATTCCTCCTTTCTGCCGTCCCGCCGGTGCCGGTTACAGGACAGCAAAATATGGTCGCGTTTCGGTATCATTTTTTGCATTTTTTGCTCATCTAATTGGGCATTTTTGGCCTCAAATATCATTGGGCAGGGATTATCCCACCTAATGGTAAAAAACGCTGTTTGGTCGTATTTCGGTATCATTTTGGAACAATTTGTCCGGACTACTCTTAGGTCCGGCAGAATACGAATAGTTCCCGTTCTTTTCTTCCCATGGATTCTCCTCCTTTCCTTCTTTCTGTTACGCAGTAACATCACAAATGGGAGAGCCGACAGTCCTGCCGGAATCTTCCTTTTGTGCTGTGTCTCACTTTCCAGTGGACGCCAATATCTGACAAAATGGCAGATCATCGAGGGTATGGGGAATCGAAATCCCAAGCAAGAGCACTACTCGGGAATACACGATTGTGTATTACGGAGTGGATCTTGCTCTTAGAAATCTCCATCAAGATCACGACCCCAAAAGGGAAGGGCAAATTCATAACATGGATTTCGGTATTACCGGGGTGGATCTTGCTCTAGAGAAAACACTTCCCCCTGCTTCACCAAAGAATCCATATAGTTTTCACAAGGAAATGACAAAACTATTATTTTCCTGAAAAATCACAGGATGATAATCCTTCAGGTAATTTAAAGTTGTGCTTTCCAAAAATCCCTTCACTTATCCAAATCGGGAGCGGACATTTTACACCCTCTAAATAAAAAAACTATTTTGCTCCTCACTATCCGAATAAGGAAATTTTTGTCCTTCACTAATAGAAACGAAATCAGGGGTTTTTACAGTGTGCAGGTGGAAATTTTTTAAAAAAGGGCACAAAAAAAGCCACCAGCATAAGCTGACGACTCTCAAAATGTTTTCTTCTTTAATTCTCCCTGTCGATATTCTTCTTTATTTCCTGCATCAACAAAATTCCTATCTGCAGCCCTATTTCCATATATACACTGGCAGTTTCACTTGTAAGTTCATTGCGCAGATCCAACAATTCCGAATTTGGATTTGAATCATATTTCGCAACTGCTGTCTCAAACCTTTGATAAATCTCATCCATCCGTTCTTCATAATCCCGATCGTCTTTGTCGGGGCCAGTACCAAACAACAAATAATCTGCTATTCCACGAATAGTTGCCCTTTCAAAAATATCTTTTATCTGTGACATCTCTTTTTCTTCTCATGTGTGGTTTTCATATCCATGATTATTCTCGGATATTCGTACATTTTCAATATCCGAGTATATCCATAAAATAAACACATATACTACACTAGGAGAATGAACCAGAGACATGATCAGCTATCGCCCACTCTTTAAAACTATGGCAGAAAAGAATATCTCGTCCTATGCGCTTTTTAAAATGGGATTTTCAAAAGCAACCTATCATTCCATTAAAAAGGGCAATAGCATCAGTACAAATACAGTAAACCAGTTGTGCCGACTGTTACAATGTTCTGTCTCTGATATTATGGAATATATTGATGATGAACCACGCGGTTAAAATCATTATCTAACAAAATCAACGTAAGTAATTCTCTATTTTTTATAATTACAAGATTCATTTATATATTTATTCCATAGTAAGCGTGTCCTGTTCTATACTTGTCTGTTATTTTAACACATAAAAAGAGGAGCCAGATTTCTCCGACTCCTCCAAGTATGTGTCCGCAAACACATACCCAAATTGCTATTAATAATATACTATAATCACCCAAAATATGCAATCCTCTAAAGAAATAGCGACAGCGGTAACTCTTATAATTGAATTATCTTTTAACGGAAAGGGTTGTTCAATATTATAGATTTCAGTCCACTGTGGGAAACCATGGAACAGAAAGTCATCTCTCAATACCAGCTTCTAAAACATGGCATTGATAATAAAACACTGGATTCTCTAAAAAAGAATAAGAACATCACATTGAACACCCTTGAAAAACTTTCAAAGATTCTGGAATGTGATGATTTGAATATGCTAGTAAAATTTTATGATTAAAGGCTACGGAATTGCAGAAATCCCATAGCCCTTAATTGTTTACTTGAGCCCTAAAGCTTATCCATTAAACCAACATTTTCTATCTAAAGATTATATTCGATATTTATGTTTGCGCAAGTCAAACGCAGACTTTCCGCCTTCGAGAATATCACATATCTGTTGCTGAATTCCTTGTTTACCAAGTGTATCTGTTCTTCCCGGTTCTTCAGGTAAATCATCCTCTATTGATCCGGAACGATACTCAAAACGGAATTTCTTATTCGGAGAATTCTT
>DVIT01000023.1 GCA_018711005.1 Candidatus Scybalocola faecigallinarum
AAAAAGAAAGGTGCAATAAAAAGGCAGAGGGGAAGTTCGGCTTTTTGAGGACTGTCAGTCAGATACAACGAGCAAAAAAGCCAAAAAACGCTCTTTATATAAACAGAATATATTTTGCTCGTCAAAGCTGGTTATTGGATTGTGGAATTGAAAAAACGTAAGAGTTGTGTTAGAATTGAGTAGATAATGGAATTAATGTACACAGCTACAATGGATTTTTATGATACAGGAGGTTTTTAGAAGCAATGGAGCAGTATAAACAGGAATTTATTGAGTTTATGGTGGATTGCAATGTATTAAAATTTGGAGATTTCACGTTAAAGAGCGGAAGAAAGTCCCCGTTTTTTATGAACGCAGGCGCTTATGTAACCGGCTCTCAGTTAAAGAAGCTTGGGGAATACTATGCAAAGGCTATCCATGACCGGTACGGGGATGATTTTGATGTTTTATTCGGGCCTGCCTATAAAGGGATCCCATTAAGCGTAGTTACAGCCATTGCCTACAGTGAGCTTTATGGCAAGGAGATCCGTTATTGCTCTGACCGTAAGGAGGAAAAGGATCATGGCGCTGATAAGGGCAGCTTTCTTGGAAGCAGCTTAAAGGACGGCGACCGGGTGATCATGATCGAGGACGTAACAACCTCAGGAAAATCTATGGAAGAAACCGTGCCTAAAGTCAGAGGCGCCGCCGATGTGACTATTGTGGGTCTTATGGTATCTCTGGACCGCATGGAGGTTGGAAAGGGCGGACAAAAGTGTGCTCTTGAAGAAGTAAAGGATCTGTATGGCTTTGATACAGCAGCCATTGTAACCATGGCAGAAGTTATGGAACATTTGTATAACCGTCCGTATAAAGGCAAAGTTATTATTGATGATTCTTTAAAAGAAGCCATCCACGCATATTATGATCAGTATGGCGCAAAGCAGGAGGTTGTATAATGCACGAAAAAATTCATGAAAAGATTTACGGAACGATGAAAAATGTAGGTGTGGGCAATCTTGTATTTGGCATCATCAGCATTGTGGCCGGCGTGACCATTGGGGTGATCTCCATTATAAATGGTGCCAGGCTGCTGAAAAGCAAGTCCAATATTTTGTTTTAGGATCGCAGGCACATAAAGTGCGTGCAATCCGTGGCTCGTACCCGTTTATCGGGCAATTCCTACGTAAACTGCAGATCGGGCGCACGCATAAAGGCGGCGCCCATTTTGATTCAATGGAGGTATCTGAGACAGATTTGAATATTCGGCTAAAAAGTAAGATCCGAATGGCAGCAGTGGTATTGATGGTGTTGTATATTGCGGCTCTGGCCTATGTATGTTTTTTCAGCGAACGCTACGGACGTACGGTCAGCGATACCTATCACTATAACCTTCAGCCGTTTCGGGAGATTTCGCGTTTTTTCACGTATCGGGAAGTCATAGGGTTTCGAGGGTTTGCAATCAATCTGTTAGGAAATATCGTGGTGTTTATGCCATGGGGATTTATGGTGCCGGTCATACGCAAAAGCGTACACAAGTTTTTGTATACAGTCGTTTCCACCTTTTTACTGAGCCTGTGTATTGAGACTATACAGCTGTTAACAAGGGTAGGCTCTTTTGATGTGGACGATCTTATATTAAATACACTTGGAGGCATCGCCGGATTTATTGTCTATTATATTGTGAACACGATCAGGAGGCATATATTTGGCAAAGCAAATTTATAGTTTTACGAAAATCGAAAAAAAGAGGACCAATTCCGGAGTGATCGCCGGGGTCATGGGGATCATATCCATTATAGGGCTGATCCTCCTTATCACGGCGGCAGTTGTGCAAAAAGGCCAGCTGCCCTTCTGGATCGCCGGCTTTGGCCTGATCACCCTGATCATTGCCGCCGGCGGCTTTGTGCTGGCCTGGCGGGCCAGGAAAAATGATGATACCTTTGGCAAGTTTTTAAATGCCGGCTATTTGCTGTGTGCTGCCGGTCTGATCTTGCACGGCCTGATCATCCTTGTGGGTATCATGGCCATCATTGCCTGAAAGAAAGGAGAGGACCGCTGATGTCCCGGGAAAATATAAGCATGGAAGAACGGCTGAAAATGCAGATGGATTTTATCCGTGAGGTGGATAAGGCGAAAAGCGTGTTTCGCCAGACCTATCTTACAGACGGCAGCCGTAAGGAAAACGATGCAGAGCATTCATGGCACCTGGCGGTAATGGCTTTTTTGCTGGCCGAACATGCCCAGGAGCCGGTGGATGTGCTTAAGGTTGTAAAGATGGTGCTGATCCACGACCTTGTGGAGATTGATGCTGGCGATACTTATGCCTATGATCCCTCGGGAAATGCTTCCAAGAGGGAGCGGGAGGTTGCCGGGGCGCAGCGTATTTTCCATATTCTGCCAAAGGATCAGGCGGATATGCTTTATGATCTGTGGGAAGAATTTGAGGCCCGGGAAACCCCGGAGTCAAAGTTTGCCCATACACTGGATAACTGTCAGCCGGTTCTTTTAAATGATGCTTCCGGCGGCCGTTCCTGGAAGGAACACGGTGTCTGCGCTGCGCAGGTCATGGGGCGCAATCAGCGGACCGGGGAAGGCTCCCGGGCAATCTGGGATTACGAGAAGCAGATCATTGAAAAAAATATCCGGAATGGGAACATTAAAGAATAAGGTGGATAATTCATGGATTACAGAGATTTATTTAAAGAGGAAAACGCAGGGATCTCCCAGCGTTATGACCTGGTCATGGAGCGTATTGCCGGGATTTGCCAGGAAAAACAGGTTCAGGCGCCGTTTTTGGATTATTTTGAAAAAATGGCCGCCTTTATTACAAAAATGGGGCAGCTTTATGCCCGTTTCGATGAGACCCGGGATTTATCCTGGGTCAAAAACTATTCTCAGGAGGACTTAAAGGCTCTGGATAAAGACCTGTACGGGGATATTTTTCCTGAAAACTACGGAAAAAGCTATGGGAATCCGGAATATGCTGCGTCTGTGCTTGGGGAGACCTTCGGGCCGCTGCTGTCTTTTGTTTATGCTGAGCTTCGGTCAATGATCGTCTATGCCTGGGAAGGGCGCAAGACGGATATGACCATTGCTGCGGAACTGTTTATGGAAATCTACAGCTGCTTTGAATCTGAGGAGCTGCCCACATACCAGGAGCTGAAAAAGATCGTTTACTGGTATGTCAGTGATTACAGTGATGTGACGATGGAATATTTCCTTCGGGAGCAAATGGACGATTCCCTTAGCTTTATGAAGGACATTATATGCGGCGCGGACCTGTCTGACGAGCGGTATCTGTATTTATACGGAGAGCATGTGAGTGAAAATGAGCTTTCCCTGGCCCGTTTTATGAACCGTCTGTCTCAGGAGGAGATTTTGGCCATGGCAGATACCTTTGTGGACGGATTTATCCGCGGTTTTCAGGTCATGCGCATGGATCTTTCTGTGAAAAACAGCGTGTGCATCCGGGCACATATGGGATTTGAGCGGGTGCTGCGGGAAAGCATAAAGAAGTTTGAAGCTCAGGGACTTAAGGTCCACATTTTCCGCAATCCGGCGGCCAGCATTAATAAGCGCGCCGTGCGTTATGGATTTTTAGGCACCAGCCCCAACCCTCAGTATGATTATGACCATCGCCAGGATAATGCCCTGTACATGGATAAGGCCTTAAATGAGCGGCGGCTGTCGGTGCTGCGGGTGATCTATGAAAAGTATAAGGATGCCCTGGCCGGATATGCCGGACCGGCAGTGATGGAGGTTTTCGGAGAAGAACCTTTTGTGCCTGAGATCCATTCCCATGCCCTGAAGCTGGATAAAAAGCAGCAGGAGCTTTCCATCCGCTACAGCAGCCAGAGCGCCCGGCTTTCCAGCCAGTACATGGATGAAAATAACATGAGCTTTACCATTATCGCTTATCCGGTTCCGGAGATCGGCAAAGATTTTGAGGAAATCTTCAGGGAAACTGTAAAGATCAATACTTTGGATAACAGCCTTTACTCCCGGATCCAGCAAACGCTGATCGATGCCCTGGATCAGGCGGACTTTGTCCATGTCAAGGGCATGCCCGGCAAAAACCATACAGACATTACCGTCCGACTCCGGTCATTAAAGGATCCTCAAAAGGAGACAAAGTTTGAAAACTGTGTGGCAGATGTAAACATTCCTGCCGGCGAGGTGTTTACCAGTCCGGTTCTTGATGGAACCAACGGTACCCTTCACGTATCCTCTGTTTATTTAAACGGCTATAATTTTAAAGACCTGTCTATTACCTTAAAGGACGGCATGGCAGAGCAGTATACCTGCGGTAATTTTTCCACTGAGGATGAAAATAAAACATATATTAAAGAAAATATACTGAAAAACCACGAAAGCCTTCCTCTGGGCGAGTTTGCCATTGGAACAAACACAACAGCCTATGTGATGGCTCAAAAGTACCAGATCATCCAAAAGCTGCCCATCCTTATTGTGGAAAAGACCGGCCCCCACTTTGCCTTGGGGGATACGTGCTACAGCCGCAGCGAGGATCATGCAGTCTATAATCCTGACGGCAAGGAGATCATTGCCAGGAGCAATGCCATTTCCGATCTCAGGACAACCCAGCCGGATCAGGCGTATTTTAACTGCCATACGGATATTACGATCCCTTACGATGAGATCGGCGAGATTGGGGCAATATTGCCGGACGGACAGAAGATCTTACTGATCCAAAACGGCCGCTTTGTCCTGCCGGGGACCCAGGCACTGAATGAGGCCTTTGACGAAGTGTGATTTGCCGGGCCTCCTGAATCACTGTTTTGCGCCGGAAACGCTTGCTGTTTCCGGCCATTTGTGAATAGTAACCATAAGAAATACTAATAAAACTCATTTCCTTATTTCCTATTGACGAATCATCACAGGGAAGTTACAATAAGAATGTCAAAATCAATGTTTTTGATAATTTATAAGTTAAACTAATAAATATGATTAATTTTAAGGAGGACTGGCCATGAGTGGAAAAGTTGGCATTGTAATGGGTAGCGATTCAGATATGGCGGTAATGAGCAAGGCTGCTGATATTTTGGAAGAACTGGGTGTGGAGTTTGAGATGACCATTATCTCAGCTCACAGAGAACCGGATGTTTTTTTTGAGTATGCCAAAAGTGCAGAAAGCAAAGGTTTTAAAGTGATCATTGCCGGAGCTGGTATGGCAGCCCACCTTCCGGGTATGTGTGCAGCTATTTTCCCCATGCCGGTGATCGGCGTGCCTATGCATACCACAAGCCTTGGCGGCAGAGATTCTCTTTATTCTATCGTTCAGATGCCTTCCGGTATTCCTGTGGCTACAGTTGCCATTAACGGAGGCGCTAATGCGGGTATTCTTGCAGCAAAGATCCTGGCAACCAGTGATCCCCAGCTTTTAGAGCGGCTGAAAGCATACTCTGAAAAGATGAAAGCCCAGGTAGAGGCAAAGGCGAAAAAGCTGGATGAAGTAGGCTATAAAAACTACATGAAAGGCTGAGGAGGTACTATCGATGGATTATAAAAATTCTGGTGTAGATATTGAGGCTGGCTACAAGTCTGTAGAATTAATGAAAGAGCATGTAAAAAAGACGATGCGTCCCGAGGTCCTTGGAGGACTGGGCGGTTTTTCCGGAGCATTTTCTTTAAGCAAGATTAAAGAGATGGAAGATCCTGTCCTTTTATCCGGTACCGATGGCTGCGGCACAAAGGTAAAGCTGGCCATGATCATGGATAAGCATGACACTATTGGTATTGACGCAGTTGCTATGTGCGTCAACGATGTGGCCTGTGCCGGCGGCGAACCTCTTTTCTTCCTGGATTATATTGCCTGCGGCAAGAACTATCCTGAAAAGATCGCATCTATTGTCAGCGGTGTGGCTGAAGGCTGCCTTCAGGCCGGCGCTGCCCTTATTGGGGGCGAGACGGCAGAGCATCCCGGACTTATGGCTGAGGACGAGTATGACCTGGCCGGATTTGCCGTAGGTGTGGTTGACCGTAAGGATCTGATCACCGGAGCAGATCTTAAGCCTGGCGATACATTGATCGGTATTGCATCCTCCGGTGTCCACAGCAATGGCTTTTCCCTTGTGCGCAAGGTTTTTGAAATGTCCGAAGCTTCTTTAAATACATATTATGATGTTCTTGGAAAGACTCTTGGCGAAGCCCTTCTGGCGCCTACCCGCATTTATGTGAAGGCTCTGCGCGCTTTAAAGGACGGCGGCGTTAAGGTGGAAGCATGCAGCCATATTACCGGCGGCGGCTTTTATGAAAACGTACCCCGGATGCTTCCGGAAGGAGTTCATGCTGTGATCCGCAAGGACAGCTATACAGTTCCTCCGATCTTTAAGCTTTTAGCCCAGGAAGGGGATGTGGAGGAAAAGGTAATGTATAATACCTTTAATATGGGTATTGGCATGGTGATCGGTGTTGATCCCAAAGATGCCCAGGCTGCGTTAAAGATCCTTGAGGAAGCTGGCGAGACAGCATATATTATCGGCGAAACAAAGGCCGGGGAAGCAGGCGTAACATTATGTTAAACATCGCTGTACTGGTTTCCGGAGGCGGAACAAACCTCCAGGCCATTATTGACAGTATTGAAAATCACAAGATCACCAACACAGCCATTAAAGTGGTGATCAGCAATAATAAAGGCGCCTATGCCCTTGAGCGGGCTAAAAACCACGGGATCCCGGCAGAGTGTATCTCACCCAGGGATTATGAGGACCGGGAGGTATTTAACCAGGCCCTTCTGGCAAGACTGGAGGAGCTGGGCATTGACCTTATCGTCCTGGCCGGCTATCTGGTTGTGATCCCTGAGTGTATCATTAAAAGGTTCCGTAACCGGATCATTAACATCCATCCGTCATTGATCCCGTCTTTTTGCGGGACAGGCTACTATGGACTGAAGGTTCACGAGGCAGCTTTGCGCCGGGGCGTTAAGGTCAGCGGCGCTACCGTCCATTTTGTGGATGAGGGAACGGATACAGGCCCGATCATTATGCAGAAAGCGGTGCCGGTATATGCTGACGATACGCCGGAGGTGCTCCAGCGGCGCATTATGGAACAGGCAGAGTGGCAGATCCTTCCCGCAGCCATTAACGCCATTGCCAATGGCCGGATAAAGGTTTGCGACGGGATCGCGGCTGTGCTGCCAGAGGATAAGTAAGGATCCCCCCGGGGATCTTTGTGGGGCCGCTGTACGGCCGGAAAAAGGAGGAAAGCCCAGATGAAGGTTTTGATCGTGGGAAGCGGCGGCAGAGAGCATGCCATTGCTTCCGGTATTGCAAAAAGTCCAAAAGTTGAAAAAATATATTGTGCTCCGGGAAATGCAGGCATTGCTTCTGTGGCAGAGTGCGTGCCCATTGGTGCCATGGAGTTTGACCGTCTGGCACAATTTGCCAAAGAAAACGCCATTGATCTTACGGTTGTAGGTATGGACGACCCGTTAGTGGGCGGCATTGTGGATGTTTTTGAAGCCCAGGGACTGAGAGTTTTCGGCCCCCGGAAAAATGCCGCCATTATTGAAGGCTCCAAGGCATTTTCCAAGGATCTTATGAAAAAGTACCATATTCCTACGGCGGCTTATGAAACCTTTGATACGCCGGAAGGCGCTCTTGAATATCTTGAGACCGCCAGGATGCCTATTGTCTTAAAGGCAGACGGCCTGGCGCTTGGAAAGGGCGTTTTGATCTGCAAGGATCTTGAGGAGGCAAAAGCCGGCGTTAAGACCATTATGCAGGATAAGCAGTTTGGAAATGCCGGAGATCACCTGGTGATCGAGGAATTTATGACCGGCCGGGAGGTTTCCGTATTATGTTTTTGTGACGGAACCCATATTAAGCCTATGACCAGCGCCCAGGACCATAAGCGTGCCAAGGACGGGGATCAGGGACTGAACACCGGCGGCATGGGAACTTTTTCACCAAGCCCGTTTTATACAAAAGAAGTGGCTGATTTTTGCATGAGCCATATTTACCAGCCCACGATGGATGCTATGAAGGCCGAGGGACGTCCCTTTACCGGGATCTTATTTGTAGGCCTTATGCTTACATCCGACGGACCAAAGGTACTGGAATACAATGCCCGCTTTGGCGATCCTGAGGCTCAGGTTGTGCTGCCAAGGATGAAGTCCGATCTGGTAGATGCTTTTGAAGCATGTATTGACGGAAAGCTTATGGATTATGACCTGGAGTTTGAAGACAATGCCGCTGTATGTGTGGTTTTAGCTTCTGACGGTTATCCGGTACATTATGAAAAAGGCTATGAGATTACCGGCTTTGAAAACTTCCTGGATAAAGACGGATATTACTGCTTCCATGCAGGAACTGCATTTAAGGATGGCAAAATCGTCACCAACGGCGGCCGTGTGCTTGGCATTACAGCCACAGGCGAGGATTTAAAGACTGCCCGGGCTAATGCCTATAAGGCCACCCAGTGGATTGATTTTAAAGGAAAATATATGCGTCATGACATTGGAAAGGCCATTGACGAAGCATAAAAAGTACGGCTGCCCTGCACAAAAATGTGCGGGACAGCCGTAAATTTTTTATCTGGGTTTGGCGCTTGGATAAATCTTTTCCATGCGCTCATCATCAAATCGTTCATCCATGATCTGCTCCCAGCGGCTGCCCGCCGGTTCCCCGTGAGCCCGGGAATCATAACGGATCAGGGCCAGCATGGAGACAAACATATTGACAGCCATAAACGCTACGGCGATCCATGTAATGATCTTTCCGGGACGTTTGGGAACCTTTTCGATGAGCCAGGATACGCTCGGATAAAGGATCTTGATCCAGACAACGGCCGCAATTCCCCAGAACAGGCAAAATAAAAGGTTGATCCGTCCGCCCAGATTAAAGGGGATCTTGCTGTAATCCCAGAATACCTTTCCAAAAACAATTTCGGTAAAAACACTGCATATGTATTCATAAGCTCCGCCAAGAACGGTACCGATGAAAAAAATATGCCGGTCCGGACGTTCCCGGTCTTTGTAAAGGAGTACTGTGGCCAGGACAATGGCCAGACCCCATACAAGGCTGAAGGGCCCCCATACAAGACTGCTTCGGCTCATCCACCGTCCCATACTGAAACGGCAGAACACGGTTTCAACCAGATCTCCCAAAAATGCGCCTAAAAAGAACAGCCAGAACAGCTTGTAAAAGCCGCAGCCGGCAGCGAATTTTGCGGATGTTTTGCTTTCCGTCGTTTTATCCTCCTGGATAGACGGATACGCTTTGACCATTCGCTTTTCTACATGGCTGATGATCCACTGGGCAAGACGGTGGGTCCAGCGGTCCAGCTGGCTGTTCCAGCGGTAAATGGCATACATGCCTTTTTTAATGCGGAAAACCGCAGCAAAGGAGGCGATGCCGTCTAAAAGGCCGATGACCAGAAGGACCCATACGATAATGCCGCGGACCACTTCCGGCAGCATTGTAAAAAGACCTATAAAAAAGTCATTTATATAAGTGACCACAAGGACGCCGAGAATACCCCATAATATTGAATATTGAAGACAGATATATCCGTCAAAATTCCACTTCTTTTTGGAATAGTCCCACCATTTATGATAGTTGATCCGCTCCAGAAACTTTCCGGTAAACCATTCAATGGCTGTGGCCAGCGCCGCGCAGCCCAGGAAAAGGAATACCGGCTGACTTCTCAGATCTTTAAAAGCAATGCTCATTAAAACTCCGGAAAAGCCGTAAATGTAACAGAAAGGCCCGGTGAAAAATCCACGGTTGACAAACTTTTTCTTGGACAAGGATTTAACAACGGTTTCAGCGATCCAGCCCAAAAAAGAGTAGATGAAAAAGAGCATGGCCAGTTCATATCCCAGGTTTACCATAGTGCTTCATATCCTCCGATTCTTTTGTATAAATCTTATTCCCAAAAGGCAGTCCCTATGCTGCCTGCTTCAGGCGTTTTGCTCAAAAGGGCAGTATAACTATAATAACATTGTATAAAGCATGGGGCAACTGAATTTTCAAGAGTTTATAAAATCTTAATTAACGATTGGGGGAGACCGGACAGGCGTAAAATATGTTTTCCCTGGCAGACCCGGGAAAAGATTAGGGAGTTGACAAAATGAGTTATCTGTTATATCATAACTATAACAAAAAGATGAAGGATCGGTGAGGCATATGGTTCTTAAAATTGATTTTAATAGTGAAGAAGCAATTTACATACAGCTGAGAAATCAGATCGTAATCGGAATTGCCACCTCTCAGATTGAAGAAGGGGAGCCGCTGCCCTCGGTCCGGCAGCTGGCGGACCATATTGGTATTAACATGCATACAGTAAATAAAGCGTATTCTGTATTAAAGCAGGATGGCTTTGTAAAGCTGGATCGCCGGCGGGGGGCCTATGTGGCCGTGGATTACGACAAGTGTCTTGCCCAGCAGGAGCTTTTCCAGACATTACAGATTGTCCTGGCGGAAGCAATATGTAAAAATATAAGCCGGGACGAGGTCCATCAGATCGTGGACAGTATTTTTGATTACTATAAAAATCAGGGGAACAGTTCAGACAGACGCTGAACCGGCACCGTTTTTTTGTGCCGCATTCTTTTGCGGCGGCAATAGAGATCGATAAAGGGGGATAAGCCTGTGTTATGCAGTATATGTCATAAAAATGAAGCCGTGATCTGTTATACGGAGATCATTAACGGCATAAAAAAAGAGCAGTATCTGTGTCCGGAATGTGCAGCCAAGTACACGGCATTTGATTCGGATACCTCCGGCCTGACTCCCGGAAATCTTCTGGCAGGGCTGTTAAGCAGTGTTTTGGGCCAGACAGGTGTTGCTTTAGATGATGATGTGAAAAAGACAAATCTGGTATGCCCCAACTGCGGCATGACCTATAATGAGTTTTTAAAATACGGAAAGTTCGGCTGTCCGGAGTGCGTCCATACGTTTGGCTTTCTGCTGGATGACTATTTGAAAAAGATCCAGGGAAGCTGCGAGCATTGCGGAAAGTCCTATGAAGGTATGGAGACGGTGTTCGTGCCGGATATTTCCTTTGTGACCGGAAAATCGGACAAAGAAGAAGTGGTCCGGGAGGACCGTGATATTCCCGGAGCAAGAATTTTTGAGGGCGATTCTCAGGAGATTGCCGGCTTAAAGCGCCGTCTTGCCAAAGCCATTAAGGATGAGGAATATGAAGAAGCGGCCCGCTTAAGGGACGCGATCCGGGCCATGGAAGCAAAGGAGGCTAAGCACGATGAAAATGTGGTATGACACAGGAAAATCGGATAATCATATTCTCATTGCATCCAGGGTGCGCCTTGCCAGAAACCTGGTGGCCTATCCGTTTTCCTTAAAGATACAGGATGATCAGGCCGGGCGCATGGTCAGCGAGGTGAAGGATAAGTTTTTCCAGCAGTATGAGGCCGGTGAGGACTATTATCAGTTTTATGATATGAACACCATGGACACGGCTCAAAAGAATGCCATGGCTGAACGGTGTAC
The DNA here is from genome assembly GCA_018711005.1 of Candidatus Scybalocola faecigallinarum. Taxonomy (GTDB): domain Bacteria; phylum Bacillota; class Clostridia; order Lachnospirales; family Lachnospiraceae; genus Catenibacillus; species Catenibacillus faecigallinarum. The sequence goes on from DVIT01000023.1 coordinate 11,454, forward strand.
CATTACGCCCCTGCTGCGGGATAAAAAGCAGGCAGCAGGACTGATCACATCGGGAGATGAGTCTGAGTGTATCATGCTTAACGAGGAGGATCATGTGCGCATCCAGGCAGTTATGCGGGGAGATGCCCTGGGAACTGCCTATAAAGAGGCGGACCGGCTGGATGATGTGCTCAGCGAACGGCTGGAGTATGCCTATAATCATAAATACGGTTTTATAACATCCTGTCCCACCAGTATCGGGACCGGGCTGCGTGCGGCTTACATTATGCATCTTCCATTTATGGAAAAAGAGAAGCTGATCAAGCCTTTGGCAGATGAGCTGAACCGCCTTGGATTTATGCTCCGGAATATGTATGGAGATGCCAGCGGCGCTTTGGGAAGCATTTATATCCTTTCCAATCAGCGGACTTTGGGAATGTCTGAGGAAGATATTCTTGTGTCCCTGAAAAATATGATGGTCCAGGTGACGGATCATGAACGCCGCGCCCGGGAACGGCTGCTGCGGAAAAAACGTCCGGAAATTGAGGATATGGTATACCGCAGCTACGGTATATTAAAGTATGGCAAGATGTTTGCCGCCGGAGAGGCGATGAACCACCTGTCCAATGTGCGTCTTGGCTTTGATGAGGATATATTAAAGCCGGAGGCAGAGGGCGGAGATATTTATTCGGTGATGCTGGGCGTATTGCCGGCAACTTTGGTTTATTCGGAAGGGAAAAACCTGGGAAGCCTGGAACGGCATGAAAGCCGGGCGCGGTACATCCATGAGCATCTGCCGCAGATTCAACAATAAGGAGGGATCCTATGCAATACAGATTTACACAGATGGCGGCCAATGCCATGCAATATGCAGCAGATGTGGCATCGGAGCTTTCTCATAATTATATAGGAACAGAACATTTGCTTATCGGCCTGTTAAGAGAAGAAGATGGCCTTGCAAGCCAGGTGCTGGTCCAGAATGATGTGACCGAAGAAAAGGTCATGCGTCTGGTGGAGCAGCTGATCACTGCAGGGAATGTAGAGGTGGCCGATGTGATCGATTATACCCCAAGGAGCCGCCGGATCTTAGAGCTGGCCGGCCGGGAGGCTCTGCGTTTCAGGGCTCAGGCCATAGGCACAGAGCACCTGCTCATTGCTATCCTCAGGGAGAGCGATTGTGTAGCTGTGCGCCTGTTAAATACTCTTGGTGTGAGTATCCAGAAGCTTTACGGGGATATTCTTGGCGCTATGGGGCTGGATACGTCAGCGGCGAAAAGTGAATTTGGCGCCAAAAGCGGCCGCCATAAAGGAAAAAGCGCTACGCCGACCCTGGATCAGTACAGCCGGGACCTGACAGCACTGGCCCGGGAAGGAAAGCTGGATCCTGTCGTTGGAAGAAATGACGAAATTACCCGGGTGGTCCAGATCTTAAGCCGCCGGACAAAGAATAACCCATGTCTTATCGGTGAGCCGGGCGTAGGAAAAACAGCCATTGCCGAAGGTCTTGCCCGCAAGATCGTGGATGGGAACATACCGGAGACGATTAAGGATAAGCGCCTTGTAACCCTGGATCTTTCCGGCATCGTGGCAGGCTCCAAGTACCGCGGGGAGTTTGAGGAACGGATCAAGCGCATTATTAACGAGGTGCGGGATGACGGCAGCGTGCTGCTGTTTATTGACGAGATCCATACCATTATCGGCGCCGGCGGCGCAGAAGGCGCTCTGGATGCATCCAATATTTTAAAACCGTCACTGGCCAGAGGCGAGATCCAGATCATCGGCGCCACTACCATTGAAGAATACAGAAAATACATTGAAAAGGATGCTGCCCTGGAGCGGCGTTTCCAGCCGGTTGTTGTAGAGGAGCCGTCTGAAGATGAAACTGTGGAAATCTTAAGGGGACTGCGTCCGGCTTATGAGGAGCATCATCATGTGCGGATCACCGATGAAGCATTGATCGCGGCAGTGAAAATGTCCGCCAGGTATATTAATGACCGTTTCCTTCCGGACAAAGCTATTGACCTGATCGATGAAGCATCCTCCAAGGTGCGTTTATCCTCCTATTCCACATCGCCTCAGATCAAGGACGTTGAAAAGCGTATTGAGCAGCTGGAGGAAGATAAGGAAAATGCCATCCGTGAGGAAGCCTACGAGCGTGCCGGAGCGATTAAAAAGGAACAAAGCCAGCTGCGCCAGGAGCTTGTGACACTTAACAACGAGTGGGAGCGTGCCAGAAAGGATGTTGAGCTGGTGGTCGGGGAAAATGAAATCGCGGATATTGTTTCCGCATGGACAAAGATCCCGGTAAAGAAGCTGGCAGAAGGCGAGTCTGAGCGTCTGAAAAATCTGGAAAGTATTCTTCATGAGCGGGTCGTTGGGCAGGATGAAGCGGTTTCTGCTGTGGCCAAGGCAATCCGCAGGGGACGTATCGGACTTAAGGATCCCAAACGCCCCATTGGCTCCTTTTTATTCCTTGGGCCTACCGGTGTGGGCAAGACGGAGCTTTCCAAAGCTCTGGCTGAAGCTATGTTTGGCAAAGAGGACGCTCTGATCCGGGTAGATATGTCCGAGTACATGGAAAAGCACAGCGTGTCCAAGCTGATTGGTTCACCGCCAGGATATGTGGGCTATGAGGAGGGCGGACAGCTGAGCGAAAAGATCCGCAGAAATCCTTATTCTGTCCTTTTATTTGACGAGGTGGAAAAGGCCCATCCGGATATTTTCAACGTACTGCTCCAGGTTCTGGATGACGGACATATTACAGATGCCCAGGGCCGCAAGATCGATTTTAAAAATACAGTGATCATTATGACTTCCAACGCAGGAGCTTCCAACATTGTCACACCGAAAAAGCTGGGATTTATTGCTGCGGACAATGCCCAGGAGGATTACCGGCGCATGAAGGACGGCGTTATGGATGAAGTTAAGCGCATCTTTAAGCCGGAGTTTTTAAACCGTATTGATGATATCATCGTATTCCATCCGTTAAGCCGGGAGGATATCCGTCAGATCGTTAAGATCATGCTGGATGAGATCTTTGCCCGGGCCAGGGATCAGATGAACATTACTCTGTCGGCCAGCCGGGCTGTACTGGACCATTTGGCAGACATTGGCTTTGATCCCAACTACGGCGCCAGACCTTTGCGCCGGGCGATCCAAAATGAGATCGAGGACGCTATGGCTGAGGCAATCCTGGATAATAATATTAAATCCGGAGATACGGTTCAGCTTTCCATTAAGAAGGGAAAGATCGATTTTGCCAGTTCCGTTGGCTGAACTGTTAGAAAACTTCTGTGAAAAGCGGCAAATGACTGGAAATGTGATCAAAAATGAGCTATAATGAACATGTGGCAGCACGGTGCTTCGGGCTGCTGCAGTGACTTACAGGAGCGAGTACCGGACGGCTATGTTGTCCGGAAGATAAAGAAACACGATCAGGAGGATATTAAAATGACAGTAATCGAGGGGTTGATCCGCACCGAAGATGATGGCAGCTTAAGCTTTGGAAACTATGAACTGGAGACAAAGTCCAAAGTGCCTGATTTTGACCATTTCGGTGACAGCTACAAGGTTAAGACTTATAAAGAGATCACCAAGCTGGAGCGCAATGACTTATTTGTCTATGAGTCTGTTCCCGGAACCGTTGTCCGCCAGTTTAAGATGAACGATGAAGAAGTGAACTTTATCGTAGAAGGCTTTGAGGATACTCAGATCGCTCTGGGACTTGAACCGGAGAAAGAGTATCGGGTTTATGTTGACGGTGTTGATGTGGGCAGCGCCAGGACCAACCTGGGCGGCAAGCTGGTGTTCAGTGTAGAGCTGGGCAGCGGAGAAAAGAATATTCATATTATTTAATAATAACGGCTGCCGCGATCCGCGGCAGCCGTTACTTCACTACATGCGCCTTTTGGCGCAAAGCTTAGGAGATGTTCATGGCAAAGTCGAAAATTGTTTATTTTTGTCAGGAATGCGGCTATGAAAGTGCAAAATGGATGGGACAGTGCCCGGGATGCAAGGCATGGAACAGTTTTGTGGAGGAACCTGTGGCGCCAAAAGGCAGCCGGGGGTCTTCGGCGTCGGCAAAGGAGATCGCATCTGCGGCGCCTACAAAGCTTTCCATGGTCAGCCTGGATGACCATAAGCGTACCCTGACCGGGATCCAGGAGCTGGATCGGGTCCTGGGCGGCGGCATTGTTAAAGGCTCCCTTGTCCTTGTCGGCGGCGATCCCGGGATCGGAAAGTCTACGCTTTTGCTGCAGATGTGCCGCACGCTGGCAGAAAAGTCAGTATCATTACTGTATATTTCCGGAGAGGAATCTTTACAGCAGATTAAAATGCGGGCCAGCCGTCTTGGTCCGTTTCAAAACGATATTATGATGTTGTGTGAGACCAATCTGGATATTGTAGAAGGTGTTGTCCGTAAATATAAGCCGGAGATCGTTATCATTGATTCTATTCAGACTATGTATAAAGAGGAGATCGCTTCAGCGCCGGGAAGTGTGAGCCAGGTGCGGGAGAGTACCGGTGTTTTAATGCAGCTGGCCAAGGGGCTGGGCATTACGATCTTTATTGTGGGCCATGTGACCAAAGAAGGCGTAGTGGCCGGTCCGAGAGTTCTGGAGCATATGGTGGATACAGTGCTTTATTTTGAAGGAGATCGCCATGCGTCTTACCGGCTGCTCCGGGCAGTAAAAAACCGCTTTGGATCCACTAACGAGATCGGGGTTTTTGAAATGCGTTCCAACGGTCTTATCCAGGTGCCAAATCCTTCAGAGTATATGCTTAACGGGCGGCCCCAGGGGGCATCCGGTTCTGTGGTATCCTGTGCCATGGAAGGGACACGGCCCATTCTCGTGGAGGTTCAGGCGCTTGTATGCCGTACTAATTTTAACATGCCCCGGCGGACTGCAGCGGGGATTGATTATAACCGGGTCAACTTGCTGATGGCTGTGCTGGAGAAGCGGCTGGGACTGCCTTTGGACAGCTGTGACTGTTATGTAAATCTGGCCGGCGGCATGCGTCTGAGCGAGCCGGCGATGGATCTGGCAGTCGTATGCGCGATTATTTCCAGCTATAAAAATTTTGAGATCAGCGCCAAGACGATTATTTTTGGCGAGGTGGGCCTTACCGGCGAGGTGCGGGCCGTAAGTATGGTAGAGCAGCGGGTGGCTGAAGCCAAAAAGCTTGGATTTTCCCTTTGCCTTGTTCCTCAGGTGAACTTAAAATCTGTGGCAGCCACAGAAGGCATTGGGGTGATCGGCATCAGTACGGTGCAGGATATATTAAAATATATTACTCAAAAGTAAACAACTTTAAAAAGCTGCCAAAGAACCGGGACAGTTTCCATTCTTTGGCAGCTTTTTTAGATGCGCGGCAGGGCCGCGCTGTTATAACGCATCAGGCATTTTTGTCGGCCTGGTATTTATCATAAAGGCGTTTAAAGGCAGGAATGCTCCGCTCTACTACATCATAAGGCACGCAGTAGGAGACGCGGACAAAGCCCGGGCCGCCAAATGCAGTTCCCGGAGCCATCAGGATCTTTTCTTCCTTGGCACGGTCGCAGAATCGGGCGTCATCCGGTTCCAGGGAACGCATAAACAAGTAAAATGCACCGTCGGGATGGATGCACTCATAGCCGATATCTGTCAGAGACTGATATAAAAGATCTCTGTTTTTTTCATAAATACTTACGTCCACGGAAGCATCTACACATTTCAGGAGCATTTTCTGCTGTAAGGACGGGGCATTTACATAGCCTAAATAGCGGATAGAGGCAGTGATGCCGGCAATGACATTTTCAAAATCTGCCACATTTCCCTCCATGGCAATATAGCCCACCCGTTCTCCCGGGATAGACAATGTCTTGCTGTAGGAATAAACAACGATGGTGTTTTTATAATAATGGGGCAAATAAGGCACCGTCAGTCCGCCATAGGCTAAAAGCCGATATGGTTCATCGGAAACAAGATAAATAGGATGGCCATACTCTTTTTCCTTTTGCTCCATGATCCGGGCTACTTCTCTTATAGATTCTTCTGTATATACAGCACCGGTGGGATTATTGGGTGTATTCATGAAAACCATCCGTGTTTTTGGCGAAAATGCAGCTTCAAAGGTCTGAGGATCCGGCTGGAGCGTCGTCTGATCGCACAGGGCCGGGACAAGCTTACCGTACATGGTTTCCACATAGCTTTTATATTCCCAGAAGTATGGGGCAAAGGTAATGACCTCGTCATCCTGATCCAGAAAGGTATTGCACAAAATGGACAGGGCAGAGGCGGCGCCGCTGGTCATGACAATACCGTCAACGGTATAGTTGGTATGATAGCGGTTGTTGAGGTGATCAGCAATACACTGGCGCACATCCGGATGGCCCACATTGGCAGGATAGCCGTGGAGGGTCAGGGGATCCTCAGTATCTAAAATTTCTTTTAATGTTTCATTTACAATGGCCGGAGGGGCAACGTTGGGATTGCCGATGCTGAAATTAAAAATATTCTCCTTGCCGTAAATGGCGGCCAGTTTTTTCCCTTCTTCAAAAATGTCACGGATACACACGGCTCCGTCAAGGGATGCCTGTAAACGTTTGGATATCATATCTATTCCTCCCAGAATCGTTAGAAATCGTGGATGCTCTGTAATTTATGGCATTACACATATTATAACGGTTTAACGCGTTAATGTAAAGAAAAAACTTTTCTTGACAAATTTGGAATTATATGCTAATTTATAGCCCATAAAAGACAGACAATGGCGTCTAAAAAGTCATTGCCTGTCTTTTTTTATGCAATAGACCCGGCAAGCGTTAGCCTCGCTGGCTGGGGCAGCGTATGCTGTTTGCTGTACGCGGCCTGGGGAAGGTATCTTTCCTCTCCGATTACCCGTATGGCATACTTTGTGGCGGCACTATTTGAATCCAGGAGGTTTGATCATGCGTTTAACACCAAAAGAACAGGAAAAACTTCTGCTCCATTTGGCCGGGAATCTGGCAAAGGAGCGTAAGGAGCGGGGATTGAAGCTGAATTATGTGGAAGCTGTAGCTTATATTAGCGCAGAGCTTATGGAAATGGCCAGAGACGGCCGGGAAGTGACAGAGCTTATGTATCTTGGTACAAAAATACTTACAAAAGATGATGTAATGGAAGGGGTGGCCGATATGGTGGCAGAAGTTCAGGTAGAGGCCACATTTCCTGATGGCACGAAAATGGTTACCGTCCATAATCCCATTGTCTAGGACGGTCAGAACACATCACAGGCTATATACGTGCAGCATAAGCGGCACGGTTTTCAATGAAAGGAGTATATGCAATGAAGATTGGAGCCATTATACCGGCCGATAGAGACATTGTTCTTAATGAAGGAAAGCCAACAGTGACATTAACCGTAACCAACAAAGGCGACCGCCCGGTTCAGGTGGGGAGCCATTATCATTTTTTTGAAGTCAACCGCTGTCTGGATTTTGACCGGGAGAAAGCGTACGGTTTTCATCTGGACATTGCTTCCGGTACTTCCGTACGGTTTGAGCCGGGGGAAGAAAAAAAATATACAGCTTACCGCTTTTGGCGGCACAAAACGGATTTTTGGGCTGAATGACCTGACTTGTGCCCAGGTTTCTGAAACGACAAAAGGTGCAGCCGTGGAAAAAGCAAGACAGAAGGGTTTTATTTCAAAATAACGGAGGAATGAATCATGAGTACAAAAATATCCGGAGAAAAATACGCAATGATGTATGGCCCGACAACAGGCGATAAAGTGCGGCTGGCAGATACAAGCCTGGTGATCGAGGTCGAAAAGGATTATACCGTTTATGGAGATGAATGTAAATTTGGCGGCGGAAAAACGCTGCGGGACGGCATGGGCCAGTCGGTGACCACTGCCAGTGCTGACGGAGATCTGGATCTGGTAATTACTAATGCGCTGATCGTAGATTATACAGGTATTTACAAAGCTGATGTAGGGATTAAAAACGGACGTATTGCAGGCATCGGAAAGGCCGGAAATCCTGCAGTTATGGATGGTGTGACTCCGGGAATGACGGTCGGCGCTTCCACAGAGGCGCTTGCTGCAGAAGGACTCATTTTAACTGCCGGTGGATTGGATACTCATATTCATTTTATTTCTCCACAGCAGGTAGAATGTGCCCTGTACAGCGGCGTGACCACTATGATCGGAGGTGGCACGGGGCCGGCTGACGGTACAAATGCAACGACCTGTACTCCGGGTCCCTGGAATATGGAAATGATGTTAAAGGCAGTGGAAGAATATCCTATGAATATCGGACTTTTAGGAAAAGGAAACTGTTCGGATGAAAAGGCGCTTATTGAACAGATCAGAGCTGGCGCTATGGGATTGAAGCTTCATGAAGACTGGGGAAGTACGCCGGCAGCCATTGATCACTGTCTTAATGTGGCAGATGAATTTGATGTTCAGGTGGCCATTCACACAGATACGTTAAATGAAGGTGGATGTGTGGAAGATACCCTGGCGGCTATTGCAGGGCGTACGATCCATACTTACCATACCGAAGGTGCCGGGGGCGGGCATGCACCGGACATTATCCGGGCAGCATCAGCGCCGAATGTATTGCCGTCCTCCACAAATCCTACCATGCCCTATACAGTAAATACAATTGATGAGCATTTGGATATGCTTATGGTATGCCATCATCTGGACAAGCGTATTCCAGAAGATGTGGCATTTGCAGATTCCCGTATCCGTCCGGAAACGATTGCCGCAGAAGATGTGCTTCACGATATGGGGGTTTTCAGTATGATGAGTTCTGATTCCCAGGCTATGGGCCGTGTTGGCGAGGTGATTACCCGGACATGGCAGACCGCCAGTAAAATGAAGGATGAAAGAGGCCCTCTGCCTGAGGATGAAGCCCATAGAAATGATAATTTCCGGGTAAAGCGCTATATTTCCAAATACACTATTAATCCTGCAATTACTCACGGTGTGGCGCAGTATGTGGGTTCTGTGGAAAAAGGGAAAATGGCCGACCTGGTGCTGTGGAATCCTGCGTTTTTCGGCGCTAAACCGGATATGGTTATTAAAGGCGGCATGATTATTGCTTCTAAAATGGGTGATGCCAATGCATCTATTCCTACGTGTGAGCCGGTAATGTACCGTCCGATGTTTGCGGCCCATGGCAAGGCAAAGTATGGCGCGTGTCTGACTTTTGTATCTAAGGCTGCCATGGAAGAAAATATTAAAGAAAAATATCATCTTGAAAAGACGGTGGTTCCGGTTTCCGGCTGCCGTAATATTGGCAAAAAGGATATGAAATATAATGATGAAGCGCCTGAGATCACTGTGAATCCTGAGACTTATGAGGTTCGTGTGAACGGCACAGCTATTACATCAAAACCGGCATCAAAGCTGCCTCTGACACAACTGTATCAATTATTCTGAGAATGGGAGGATATATTAATGTTAGGTGTTTGTTTGCTGTTTGTTGGGATTGTGCTGATAAATAACGGTATGTGCAATTTGTACAAACTGGATGGAAAAGCAACAGCGGTGATGAATCTTCTTACCGGCGGCCTTTCTGTTTTTATTAATGCAGTGAATCTTGTTATGGGCAATTATTATGCTGCAGGAACGGGCCTGCTTTTTGGTTTTACTTATCTTTTTGTGGCTTTTATGAAGCTTTGGAACTTAAATCCCATTCCTTTTGCGTGGTTTTCTACGTTTGTTGCCATTAACGCGCTTGTTTTCGGAACAATTGAAGGAATTGCCGGAAGTACGGCCCTTGGAATTACGGCGGACTGGCGCTGGGCCGCGATCTGGTATTTGTGGGCTGTCTTGTGGGGAACATCTTTTGTTGAAGATATACTCCATAAAAAACTGGGGAAATTTGTACCTGCCCTTCAGATTTTTGAAGGTATTGTGACGGCATGGATTCCGGGACTGCTTATGCTCATCGGTATGTGGTAAAGCGGTTGCTGATATATTCCTGCCGTACTGAGGAGGCAGGAATGGCAGCTGTTTCTGCCTGTTAAAAATTTTTAATAAGCAAAGGAGCGTATATTTATGATATGTGAAAATATCCTGGGACGTCTGGAAACTTTTCCGGCAGATGGAAGAACCATAGAATATGTGAATATTGAATGGCATGAGGCATTTAAAAAGCTTCATAAAAAGACAACAGATGCCGGTACAGAGGTGGGAATACGTCTGGATGATTCTGTTCTGACCCGGGGGCTTTATGAGGGGGATGTTTTATATGCAGATGACGAGCGGATTATTGCCGTTCATACGCCGCCTTGTGAAGTAATTGTTATAAGGATCGCACCGGATCATGGATTTATGACTGCCAAGGTGTGTTATGAAATTGGAAACCGCCATGCACCTTTGTTTTACGGAAATGATGAATATACATTCATTACACCCTATGATGAGCCCATGATGGTAATGCTTTCAAAACTTCACGGTATTACGGTGCAGCAAAAGACAATGACTTTGAACTTTGAACACCGGATTTGTGCGGCTATTCATAATCATCATCATTAATCGGAGGGCCTATGGAAAAAGAAAAATTAAATCGCCATTTTCTTTTACTTCAGATTAATGATGCCTTATTTCCTATTGGCGGTTATGCCCATTCTTACGGGCTGGAAACTTATATTCAAAAGGGGATTGTCCATGATCTTAAAACTGCCCGGGATTATATTTGCTGCCGTCTGACACAAAATCTGGTCTGGACGGATCTGCTGGCCGTGCGCCTTGCCTTTTTGGCGGCAGAAAAAAGGGATTATGACAGGCTGGATCATTTGGAAATGATCCTTGAGGCCTCCCGTATTCCCGCCGAACAGCGGGAGGCTTCAAGAAAGTTAGGAAGCCGGTTTATAAAAACCATAAGGCACATGGCCTTGCCTTTGCCCTATACATATTTTGATAATTATGTGCAAAGACGTAAAGGAAAGACGATATGTCATCCGTGTGCTTATGGGGTCCTTTGTGCATCAGCGGATATAGAACTGACAGAAGCGCTGGCAGCATTTTTGTATGCCCAAACTTCAGCTATGGTGACTAACTGTGTCAAGGCAATTCCCTTAAGCCAGTCCGACGGCCAACGCCTTTTGGCATCCATGTATGATTTGTTTGGATCAGTTATGGAACAAACATTAAATGCCGGAGAAGAAATGCTGTGTTTGTCGGCACCCGGCTTTGATTTGCGGGGAATCCAGCATGAGTATTTATATTCACGGCTGTATATGTCATAAAATAAAAGCAGAAAGAAGGATGATTTATGTCTTATGTAAAAATTGGAGTTGCAGGTCCGGTAGGCTCGGGGAAAACAGCACTTATTGAAGCCCTGACCCGCTGTATGGCTAAGGAATATAGTCTGGCTGTTATTACTAATGATATTTATACAAAGGAAGATGCAGAATTTCTTGCTAAAAACAGCGTACTTCCTATGGAGCGTATTATTGGTGTTGAAACTGGAGGATGCCCCCATACAGCTATTCGCGAGGATGCCTCTATGAATCTGGAGGCTGTAGATGAAATGATGGAGCGTTTTCCGGATATAGAGCTGTTGTTTATTGAAAGCGGCGGGGACAATCTTTCGGCAACTTTTTCACCGGAACTGGTAGATGCCACCATTTTTGTTATCGATGTCTCCGAAGGGGATAAGATTCCTCGAAAAGGGGGACCGGGAATCACCCGTTCAGATCTTCTGGTCATTAATAAGATTGATTTGGCGCCTTATGTAGGGGCAAGCCTTTCTGTTATGGAGCGGGATTCTAAAAAAATGCGGGGGGACCGGCCATTTGTTTTTACCAACATCCGCAGCGGCGAAAATGTGGATACTGTTGTAAATTGGATTAAGAAAAATGTACTTTTGGAGGATATGTGAGATTCATGAGTGAAAATCCTTTTGGAAAATTATCCAGGCTTTTGATTCGGGTTTGTGAAAAAGATGGGGTAACGGTTTCACAAGATGTGTTTTTTACAGCGCCTTTTAAATTAATGCGTCCCTTCCCCATAGAAAAAGGAGGCCTGCGATATATGCAAATGGCTGCTTCTGCCGGTATTATGGAAGGGGATTGCCAGCAATTAGAATTTTATATAGGAAATGGTGCCTTTTTGGAATTTGTTTCCCAATCCTATGAGAAGATTCATAAAATGAAGTCCGGCTGTGCGACTCGAAAGACGATGGTGACCGTGGAGCCGGAAGCTTCATTTTACTTTCATCCTCAGCCGACAATTCCCTTTAAAGACTCTGCCTTTGAAAATTATATGGAAATCCATTTGGCTGATATAACCTCCCATTTCCGAATGAGTGAAATTCTTACCTGCGGCCGTTATGCCCGGGGAGAACGGTTCGCTTATCGGTATTACTCAAATCTTGTGGAAGTTTACCGGGGAAATCGGATGATCTACCGGGATAATACCAAATATGATCCTGCGCTGCTTAATATGGAAGGTATAGGAATGTATGAGTCTTATACCCATCTTGCCAATATATTTGTATCCCGGCCGAAAGATGCAAATGCTTTTAAAGAATATGTAAAAGATATTTTGGAAGCAGCATCAGATTTGGCACTGGATGGCGGGCAAAGCGGTGTCGAAGGAAGCGTAACTATACTCTCAGATGGAGATCTGGCAGTGCGCATTTTCGGACGGCGAGCTCAGGATCTGGAAAAAATCTGCGGAAATATTATGGCTTTGCCGGATTAACGCATTTCTTAAGTTATACAGGTAGGGTGGCACTTTCAAGGATGGTAAGCGTTTTTTTGGTGCAGTCCAGTTCGGCCTGTATGCCGTAAGGCAGGATTCCTATGGGAAATGCATGGCCGATATTAATGTTGTACATAATGGGCAGATCGGTAAGCTTTTCCTCGTGTGCCACGACCTGGCGGATTACCTCTTTATATTCTTCATAATAGGTTTCGCCCTGAGGTTTCCCAACGATAATGCCGCGGATAACTCTTAATATCCCCTGGGCAGCAAGATTTCTCAGGGCATATTTGATTAATATAGGACTTGGCTTATCCTCACTTGTTTCAATAAACAGGATAGCGTTCTGCCACTGGCTTAAGGAAGGCCAGATTTTTGTTCCGATAGCCATGGAAAATACATCAATACATCCGCCTAAAAGGTGTCCCCGGACAATACCTTTACCCTGGAGCAGTTCATAACCGTGCTGCTCTTGCTTCATGGATTTTTCCTTATTTCTATTTTTTTCATCCCATGGGATGTAATCATCAGACCACTGGGGACTTGAGCATATCTTAAGACCTGTTGTATCCTCAAACAGAAATTGCCGGACTGCCTGACTGGTGTAGTCTGGCATATGAACATATTCTCCAAAGTCGGTCATAATAGAAGGCCCATAAAATGATACCAGACCTGAATGGTACATCATAAAATGATTAATGGTCGTATCTGAGTAGCCCATAAATATTTTGGGATGGTTTCTTATAATATTGTCGTCAATATATGGGAGCAGCCGTATGGTATCATCTCCGCCAATGGCACATAGGATTCCTTTAATGGTGGGATCTAAAAAGGCATCCATCAGATCCTTTGCCCGGAGCTGTGGATTTTGATCGACAAATTCACTGCCGCACAGGGCATGTGGCATAGCAGTTACCTGAAGTCCAAAATCCTTTTCCAGACGGCTTTTGGCAATATAATATTTATGAATAAAGGGAGGGTCTCCCAGACCACCTCAAGAAAGGCTGACAACAGCAATTTTATCTCCCTGAACAAGTCGCTTTGGTTTAATCACAGATATTTCCTCCTTTTAAAGCCATATTTTTATTCCCTTCGGCAAGGATTTTTCGCATGGCTGAATCGTTGAAAAAATAAGTTGAAAAAATGTCAAAAAAAATATTGACAGATTTTGAAAAAAATGGTAGTATATGTAAGCTGTCAACAATAAACAGCCGGAAGCGAAAACTTCTAAAAAAAAGATAGAAAAAGTGCTTGACAAAAGAAGCCAAACATGATAAGCTATCAAAGCTGTCTGTGAGAGCGGACAATAAAGAAAAAATAAAATAAAAAAGTGCTTGACAAGCGGTTGGAGATGTGATAAAATACCAGAGTTGCTTGCGAGAAAAACAAGAAAGAACATTGACAATTAAACAATAAAACAATCCCGAAAATTCACGAAAACAGCTTTGACAGCGTGCGAAAGCACGCGCGGCTGGAATCCGAGATGGACGAAGGCGAATGTATTCGCCGGAGGACAGCGCGGATGACAGCGGGTGCCGAAAGGCGCATTGGCAAAGCGTCCGTGACCGAGCAGGTCTTTGAACTGCGAGGTTATGGAGAGTAGAATTTTTAAGAACAAAAACCAAAGTAAAACGGGAATGATAACAGCTGGTTGTTATTCTGGTTAAGATCGAAAAGACATAGCAGGGGAAGCTTCCTTCTACTAGGCTCGAGGAAATCTCGCCAAGTATCAGGAAGTTGGTTCCGACTAAGCTCGGAAAGAACACCTCGCTAAGTCGGAGACTCAAACATGAGAGTTTGATCCTGGCTCAGGAT
>DVIT01000003.1 GCA_018711005.1 Candidatus Scybalocola faecigallinarum
CTATTCACAGCCGTTTCATACTTGGCAGCAGACGCGTTGTGCTTGCACAAAAGCACCTGCTGCCAAGTATGAAACAGGACTGTGAAGCAGTCACCCCACCCACATAAGCAGTCTTAGCCCCGTAAGGGGCGAAACTGAAGCGCGTAAGCGCGACGAGTGCGCATGCGGGTGGGGTGGCTGTGAATAGTAACAACCCTTCAGTCATGCCGGCTGCGGATACGGGCTGGCATGGCCGAAGCGTCAGCGCTGGACGGCTTCACTGCTCCATTAATGTTATATAGCTATGTTCCAAAGCATACATATCATCCTGGGATTCATCCTCCCGAATCCCTAAGGCTAATACAGTATGTCCCTCATAGTCCAGATTGTCCGGAAGCAGAGATGCGCTGTTTGCCAGTGTTTCAATCCGGCATGACATGAGAGAATACCCCTCTGGCAAAGCTTCAGGAATAAAAAGCACCACATCCCCTTCATAATAGGGATTCTGCCCCGGCAGCGGGACAGCTGTTCCACTTACGTTTTCATCATCCAGGGATAATTGAAACGCAAGAGCTCCGTCCCCATATGTAAAAGACAAATTTCCTGACATGCGGTCTGATGGATCCAGCTCCGATGCCGGCTGAATCTTTCCATCACGAAAAATAAGTACAGAAACATCCTGATCAAAGGCAGTCTCAGCCCCACTGCCGGTTTCAGTATCCTGTGTATACACAGCGGTCTCATTAGAAACAGTCTCCGTTTGGCTCATTGGTTTTCCTGAAGTCTCCGGCCCCCATATCCATATACCGGCAGCAATGACTGCGGCTCCCGCCACAACGCATCCGGACACCCAAAACCATTTTCGAGATCCTGTTTTCATCCTATCATCCCCCTCCTTTTCTGCCAAATACTAAATCGTAACAGTTCAGACAGCTGAACTGTTACACTAAATCATCATTTGCATTTTCCAAATATTGGCGCCTACATCTTCCGGTCTATGGGCATCTGAAGCGAAACGAATATCAACATTGATACCAGTTTTTCTGATAATCACTATATTCACAAATAGAGGCATACATAGGGGCAAACTCCACAAAACGGTGAGAATGTTCCAAAAGATAAATTTCATCCATTCCGCTGTTCACCGCCTGTTTAACAAACTTATCTATCCATTCTTTTGTATAAGGTCCTCTTTCAATATGGATATGTACATCGGTCATAATACAACCTCCTTCGGATGATCCATATGAAATAGGTTCTAAAACAATACGGCCCATCCTGTTCCGGGGCACTGCCCAACAGGCCATGTCCTTGACAGCCTGCAAAAAACTTATTTTTCCTTCTCCATAACAAAATTTGTCAGAAAAATACCTTGTCTTTCTACACTTTGTTCTTTTATTACCTTAAATCCCCGCTTTTCAAAAAAAGGTCTTGCTGTGATCGACGCGTGTGTGATAATACTTCCCTGAACCTCCTGCTCCAACTGGTCACAAATCATCGTGGCGATCCCTTTTCCCTGATAGTCCGCATGGATATATAAACGATCAAGATAACCGGTTTTGTCTATATCTCCAAAACCCACGATAGTTTCATAATCAACGGCGACAACTGTGAAGTGTTCTTGAAAGGATTGATTCCATTTTTCCAAATCCACTTGTCCGGTTGCCCATACATCGATTTGCTCTTTTGTATAGTCTTTTGCATTAATCGTATGGACCGTATTATAAAAAAGGTCTGCCATTTCTTTACAGTCGGATTGCTTATACTGCCGGATCTCCACTTTCCATTCCTCCAATTTCTGAATGTTTCTATTATTTTACCACAATTCCGGGAGCGTGGAACCATTTTATGTAACTATTCAGCCATGCATCCGGTCAGGCAAAGAACCGGCGGAAGTTTACTTACGCAAGGGGCTTTGCCTGGTCGGATATATGGCGCTTAGCCATAAGCGAGGATTTCGCTGCGTCAGCAGCGATAAAACAGCGTTAGCTGCGAATCCGAGCGGGCATGGCTGAATAGTTACTATTTTACACAGTTTTTACCAATAGCAGGTAGTCCCTTAATGCTGCCCGCTGTATAATTAAGAAATCAATATGCGTAAAAAGAAGGCGCCTGGGCTTCGCAGGATACTATTATCTATCTATACGGCGTCCTGTATGCAGGAGGGAAATATGAATAAGACCATCAAAAATATCCTGAAATTACTTCTCATCGGTTTTGCCACCACCATCGTCCGTATCATCGGTCAGCTTTCCATCCCAGCCGGGGAGCAGACGGTTCTGGCACCCAGCATTTTCGCACAAAACGGCACGATGCCGCTGATGTTTACGGTCTACGGCATTTTCGCTTACACCCTGATTGCCGCATTGTTCTTGCTGATCCGGCGCCGTATGAACGGAAACCGGATTTTACAGGGATTCAAGTACGGCCTTGCCTGCTGCGCAGTGTGGATCGTTTATTTATTAGAGCCTTTGCCCCATGTAGCAGCCCTTGACCGCATCACTTATCCCATTGCTGACAGTGCTGCTTTGATTATTATGGGGGTAATGCTCGGATGGCTCTTTGGGAAATCCAAGACTTGCACAGACGGCCCGAAAGCTGCATTTCCTGTTCTTCCGGTGCTGACCGTGACTGCCTGCTTCTTTGCCGGGCGGATGATCCAGTATTTCATCTTTGACATTTATTCTTCCTTTGACGAAAAGACATTAGAAACGGTGCTGTGGTGTCTGCTCACAGGGATTGTGATCTCCTGTATAATGGCGTGGCTGAACCTCCATATCAGCAATGGAAATCGGATGAAGCGGGCAATGATTTTAGGCGGTCTTTTATTTGGTGTGGATTTGATCTTATTCAATTTCTTTATGCCATTGGTATTTAGCGCCGACATTCCTGACCTGATTCTCCGTACCTTCGTTGACATCCTGACGGTGACACTGGGATGCCTGGCATTTTCAGAGACTCGCAGCATGGACAGGTCGGCAAGATAACCGTGAACTGGCCTGGCGTTCTTTGCTATAAGTTCTGGTAAAAAATTATTTTTGACAATTGCGGCAAAATGTGCTGTGGCGGTTATCTTTACGTGGATAAAACCCTTTTAATAAAAGAATTATTAGATATGAAGGGTGAAGTTAATCTTTTTACCCGTCCCAGACGATTTGGTAAAACCTTAAACTTAAGTATGCTCCGCTATTTTTTTGAAGCAGGGAACTACGACCATGCCCGCCTTTTTAAAGGTTTAAAAATCATGGACGCCGGCAGCTCTTATCTTACCCATATGGGAAACTATCCGGTCATCAGCCTTTCTCTTAAGTCTATGAAACAACCTGCCTTTGAGCTTGCATTTGATATGCTGAAAAAAGCTATACGTGAAGAATTTAAACGTCACTGGGAAGAAATAAATGCCAGTAAACGGCTTTCAAAAGTAGACGAGGATCGTTACTTGCGGCTTCGTGACTTAAATGGCACCCAAAGCGATTATGCCGATGCTCTGCGATTTTTTTCAGAGTGCATGTATACTTGTACCGGGAAAAAGACGATCATTCTTATCGATGAATATGATGTGCCGCTGGAAAACGCCAACTTCTGCGGATTCTATCATGAAATGACAGCTTTGATCCGTTCTTTATTTGAATCCGCACTTAAGACCAATGACACTCTGGAATTTGCTGTAATTACAGGCTGCCTGAGAATACTGGAAGCGCCATCGTCACCAGGCTCGAAAAGACCTCGCCAGGTGAGCGTGGTGGGCTTTCCCACTAAGCTCGAAAAGACCCCGCTAAGTGGTCAATGCCAATCCATTTTTACCGGATTAAATAATCTGAAGATTATGTCCATTACCTCAGCCGCCTATTCCGAGCACTTTGGCTTCACCTCCCAGGATGTGGAAACACTGCTAAAGGCCTACGGACTTGAAAAAAATATGCCCATCGTAAAACAGTGGTATGATGGCTACTGCTTCGGAAATACAGAAGTTTACAATCCATGGAGCGTTATTAATTATATCGATTCGTGCTATCATGATAAAAATGCTTTGGCAAAGCCTTACTGGTCAAACACCAGTTCCAACAGTATTGTGAAAAATCTTGTGGAACACGCTGATCTGTCTGTAAAACAGGAAATAGAAACTTTGATTGAAAGCGAAATCATTTATATGGAAATGTCCATTCCTAACAGCGAAGTGCGTTACATTAAAAATACTGTTCTTCGATGGTTTGAAGAACAAAATCAGAAGAAAGCCCTGGAACCACTCTATGAAAGCATTTTAGATGGAGATACAAAAACAATGGCAAACATCCTGTCAGAAAACCTCATGGAAACCATCAGCTTCTACGATTATCAGGAAAACTATTACCATGGTTTTCTCACCGGATTATTAAAAGGCATGAAAAACTATATTGTCTTGTCTAATCATGAATCCGGTACCGGAAGGCCGGATATTATCATAAAATATCCCAGCATTAGAGGCAAGGCAATCATTATAGAAATCAAAGTCGCTAAAAACTATCAGGAGCTTGAAAAAAATGCGTGGAGGCCCTTACCCAGATCCACCAGCGGCACTATGCTGCTCCTCTGCTCCAGGAAGGGTATGCCAATATTCTACTATACGGTGTGGCCTTTTACAAAAAGGATTGTATAGTCATAAAAGAAGAAACCAGCAGGCCGGAGCATTAACCCATCCGGCCTGCTGGCTTTAAATCCATCTTTTGATTTGAGAAGTTTGCTTTTTAAACCGCTTTTAACCGTTACGCCTCCTCTGCCAGCTTTCCTTTTCCATAAGAACCCTGCACCCTTTTTTATAGCAGGCGATTCCATATTTTAAGATTGTATGGCAATCCTCCTCTTTTAATTCGTCTCCATACCCATTTTTATCAATCTGGATCAGCGCCTCCCGGCACACTTGATCCATCTGACCATCCTGAGCATATTTAACTTCAATAATAATGCCTAAATCCTTATCACTATCACGGATCGTAATGTCACTGTAACCATTTCCCGATTCTTTATTGGATCTTAAATACCACCCGTCTCTATATCCCAGAATACCTAAAAGGATCCCGTGATAGAAGTTCTCCTTCGTAGGCTTCTTCACAAAAGTGTCCCGGATACTGATGGTTTTTCGCAAATAGGCAGCAAAAAGCGTTTCAACTTCTGCTGCTTCCCCAGTCTCCAGGGCGTCACAAAATTTTTGCAGCAATGTGCCATCCTTTACCGCCTCATCCTGGAACATTTCCATAATCTGGTCAATAAAAATACTCCGGATTTTCAGGTTAGGAATGGCAATCTCCATGCGGCCGCCGTTCCATGGGCTGCGCAGCGTTAAGTAACCCGTCATAAACAGCAGGCTCCACACATTATTTACAGAAGAATAGATTTCATTATACGTTAAATTCTCACGGATTTCCTTTTCCACCGTGTCCCCGGCAATTAACCGTTCAATTTCTGTTTTCAAAACACCATTCCCCATCTTTTGGATCAAATAACGGACAGCATCATTTCCGCTGGTATTGACCCAGTAATTTTGTGGAAGGAGATTTTCATTTTCCTGGAGCTGATCCACATAGTTGATCACATCCCATGGGCAATAGACATGGGCATCTCCAAACCGGTATCCATCATACCAATCTTTGACCGCGCTATACTTGTCTTGAAATCCATAATAAGACAGCAGCTCTTTGACCTCACTGTCTGTAAAACCAAAAGAAGAATCGCAGGCAAAATCTGTAATAGAAAAAATCTTAAAGTTATTCAGTCCGGTGAAGATACTTTCTTTGGCAATACGCAAACAGCCTGTCAGCACTGCAAAATGCAGATCCGTATTTGTTTTTAACGCCCCGCCAAACAGATTACGGAGCAATGTAACCATTTCCGAATAGTAGCCGCCCTGGAACGCTTTATCCAGAGGAACATCATACTCATCAATCAAAATAATAACATTTCTCCCATAATGCTTAGCCAAAAGCTGAGATAATGTTCGCAGACTGTCCACCAGGACTTCATCGGACATGGTGAATTTTCCGTTCTTTGTATCCGTCAGGGCCCTGTATAAATCCTTATCTCCGTCATTTAATCGATCGCTTTTTTCCAGGCAGCTAAAACGGCGCGCTTCCATTCCGATCACCCGGCGCAGCGCTGTATACGCTTCCCTAAAATCCAAGCCGGAAATATTTTTTAAAGTAATGGAAATTACCGGAAACTGTCCCATATACTTTTCGCAAAGCATCTTTTCAGAGGATATTTCCAGCCCGTCAAATATAGACTTATCACTGCCGATTTCAAAGAACGCTTTAAGCATACTCATATTTAAAGACTTTCCAAAACGCCTGGGCCGGGTAAAAATGTTTACCTTTCCCCATTTCCTTAAAAGATTGCGGATCATCCCGGTCTTATCAACATAATAGAAGTTCTCTGTGCGTATTTCCCGAAAATCTTCCATTCCTATAGGCAACATCTTTTTTGTAAAATCCATCATCTATAAACACCCCCTTTCTGTTTTCTCGTTTACTTTCCCTTTTTATTATACAGAAAATAAGGAAATCCGCAACACTTCACCCGGCTGAACTGTTGCCTAAACCACAGCAATGGTATATAATGCCTTTTAGGCTACAGACAGCACGTGCATGACCGGCCCGCTATAGATGCCGGCAAAAACGTCATACTGTCTGCTTAATTATTTTTTACAGGGAGAAGTGATCTATGAAAGAACTAAAGTTTATCAGCCGATATGTAAGACGGCATGGTCTTGCGTACATACTTGGGATCGTGGCTTTATTCGCCGTGGACCTGATGAACGCCCTGATCCCCCGATATACCGGGGAAATCACCGATGGACTTGAAGCTCAGACCATAAATATGGATCAGATCTGGGGACTGATCATCCGTATCCTGATTCTTGGAGCCATCATTGCCGTGGGACGCTTTTTCTGGCGTTTTTTTATTTTTGGTTCATCCCGTTCCATTGAAAAAGAGATGCGAAATGATCTCTTTGCCCATCTGGAAACCTTATCGATGAATTATTACAATGAACATAAGACCGGAGATCTTATGGCGCATTTCACCAATGACCTGCAATCGGTGCGGATGTTTCTGGGGCCTACGGTCATCACTGCCTTTGACGCTACGGTCATGCTCATCCTTGTGCTTGCACAAATGATCATTTACGTTGATGCCAAGCTGACCCTGGTGGCTGTCCTTCCCCTGATCCTGATCATCTTTGGCGACTATTTTTATGGCAAGGTTATGCACCGCCGTTTCATCCGCAAACAGCAGGCATTTTCTGACCTGACGGACCAGGTCCAGGAGGCGGTTTCCGGAATCCGGGTGATCAAAGCCTTTGTTCAGGAAAGAAAAGAGCTTATGGCCTTTGCCAAGATCAACCGTGTCAACCAGGAGAAAAACCTCCATGTTGTCCGCCTGCAGGCCCTGTTTTTACCGGTCCTTGACCTGATCGTGGGCATCAGCAGCCTTCTGACACTGCTCTACGGCGGCTATCTTGCCATTGTGGGCAGTATTAGTCTTGGGCAGTTTGTTGCATTTAATTCCTATATTGCCATGCTTGTATGGCCCATGATCGCTGCCGGCGATTGTATTACCTATGTTTCCCAGGGTCTTGCCTCTATGAGCCGTATTATGACCATTTTCCAGGAAAAACCGGATATTGTGGATAATGCAAATGCTCTGCCCCTAAAAAAGCTTGACGGAGAGATCACCCTTGACCACCTGACCTTTTCCTACCCCGGTGAAAAGCATACCCAGGCCTTAAGTGACCTTTGTATCCACATAAAAAAGGGAAGCACCCTGGCTATCCTCGGGCGTACCGGCAGCGGCAAGACGACTCTGGCCAACCTGCTTATGCGTCTGTATGATACTCAGCCCGGAATGATACAGATTGACGGGCATAATCTGGAAGAAATCCCCCTTCGGGTGCTGCGCCAGAATATTGCCTATGTGCCTCAGGACAATTTTCTTTTTTCAGATACTTTAGAAAATAATATTGCCTTTGGCGTAACCAAAAAAGATCCGGAAGCCATCCGCCAGGCAGCCATGGACGCCTGCATCCATGACAATATTATGGATTTCCCGGAAGGCTATGAAACTATGGTCGGCGAACGGGGCGTTACCCTTTCCGGCGGTCAGAAGCAACGCAGCTCCATTGCCCGTGCCCTTCTAAAGGACGCGCCCATCCTCATCCTGGATGACGCCCTTTCCGCCGTGGATACAGACACTGAGGAACAGATTTTAGGCAATCTGAAAAAGAACCGCCAGGGAAAGACGACCCTGATCATTGCCCACCGCATTTCCACAATCCAAAATGCCGATCATATCCTTGTTTTGGATGAAGGGAAAACTGCGGAATACGGAACCCATGAGGAACTCATGGCCCAAAACGGCCTGTACCGAAGTATTTTTGAAAAACAGCAGCTTGAAAAACAGCTCAGTGAGGAGGCTTAGGATGAAACTGTTTCAAACAAAAAAAGTGGATGATGAACTGAATTATGAAGGAAATGCCGTCCTCCGCATGCTGTCCTATATGAAACCCTATTGGATCACTGTGGCTTTTTGCTTTGTACTGGTAGTGATCATTACTGTCCTTGAGCTTTACAAGCCTGTTCTTATTGGCGATGCCATTGACAATTTCATTACAGGCGATTACGCAGCCGGGGAAATGGTGACCGAGCGCTTTACCGGTGTTTTATGGGCCGCTGCCCGTTACATTGTCGTACTGCTCCTGCTGTTTGTATGCAACCGCATCCAGTACATCCTTCTTCAATCTACCGGGCAGAAGATCATTTATACAATCCGCAATGAGCTTTTTACCCATATGGAAAGCCTGTCCATGCGCTTTTTCGATCTCACTCCCGTGGGCAAGATCGTCACCCGCATCACCAATGATGTGGAAGCTCTTAACGATATGTATTCCAATATTTTGATCAAGTTGTTTAAAAATGTGATCAAAATTATCGGACTGGCTGTGGTCATGCTTGTTTTAGATGTGAAAATGGCTTTGCTGTCTTTTGTCCTTGTTCCGGCGGTTATCGTCCTGACCGTGATCTTTAAACGGATTTCCCGAAGGACTTACCAGATCACAAGAACAAAGATCACTGCCTTAAATACCTTTTTGTCAGAAAATATTTCCGGGATGAAAATCATCCAGATCTTTAACCGGGAAAAGGAAAAAAATAATGAATTTGCCGGGAAAAGTGAGGAACTGTACCAGGCCAATTACCGGGAAATGATGGTCTTTGCCATTTTCCGGCCAAGCATTTATATGCTGTCTGTCCTGGCTCTTGTGATCGTCCTGGCCGGCGGCAGCACCAGCGTTTTTGCCGGAACCCTTTCCATTGGCACACTGTATATTTTTCTCCAGTATATTAATACCTTTTTTGAACCGATCCAGGAGCTGGCAGAACAATTTTCCACTCTCCAGTCTGCCATTGCCTCAGCGGAAAAGATTTTCACTCTCCTGGACGTAAAGCCTACGGTAAAGGATCCTCAGGATCCGGTAAAGCTTGACGCCATCAAAGGACGCATTGAATTTAAGCATGTGTGGTTTGCCTATGACGGTGAGGATTATATTCTTAAAGATGTAAGCTTCACCATTGAGCCAGGACAAAAGGTGGCCTTTGTAGGCGCTACCGGTGCCGGGAAATCTTCAATCCTGAACCTGATCGGCCGCTACTATGACATTCAAAAGGGGGAAATCCTTCTGGATGGCGTAGACATACGAAAGATTGAAAAAGAAAAGCTTAGGGCTGCCATCGGCCAGGTCCAGCAGGATGTTTTCCTGTTTACCGGCGATATATCCAGCAATATCCGGCTGCGCAATGAAAATATCAGCGATGAAGCCATCCGGGCCGCAGCCCATGAAGTCAACGCGGATCGTTTTATCGATCAGCTGCCTGACACATACCATGAACGGGTATCTGAACGGGGCGCCACCTTTTCCGCCGGGCAGCGGCAGCTTTTATCCTTTGCCCGGACACTGGCTTTTGATCCGGCCATACTGATCCTGGATGAGGCCACGGCCAACATTGACACAGAAACTGAGCAATGGATCCAGGAAGCCCTTGAAAAACTTATGACCGGCCGCACTACCATTATGGTAGCCCACCGTCTCTCCACCATCCAGCACGCTGACAAGATCATTGTCATGCATAAAGGCCGGATCCGTGAAAGCGGTACACACCAGGAACTGCTGGAGCAAAACGGAATTTATAAGAAGCTTTATCAGCTGCAGATCATGTAAAGATAAGGCCCCTTTTCTCATGTGGATCAACATATAAAATGTTGCCACACAGGAAAAGGGGCCTTATTTAGATTATCACCGTTCATCTGGCTAAATTATTGCGACTTGCCTGTCTATGTATTTTATACACGCAAGTTTTCCAACGCTGATTGTCAAAAATTTTAAAGAAATTTTTTGATCATATCTTGAACAAACTGAGCCTGCTGTTTTTTCAAATATGCTTTTACAAAAGGTTTCATAAAAAATTTTTTTGCTTCAACATACTCTGTGAAATCAATTTCTGTCTCATTGCCTCTGGATGAAAAAATGCCGATCCAATGTCCTTTCATATTGCTGTTTTACTCAAGTCACTTCTCCAGGCGCTGTAATTCTTAACATCTAAAACCAAATTCCACACTTTATGCAGATTACTGGGGATCTTCGCCTTTATATTCGAGGCTGCCATTTTCATACCTCCAAATGATCAATCGTATTTTTCAATATGCACGGTTGCAATCGCAGATGGATTCGGTTCGCCGGTCACAAGATCCTGCGGCGCCGGAACTAACATCATAAACCCATCCTTGCCATATCTTTGTTCATACCCTTGTGCATACGTTTTTTCAACAGAAATATGCTGTACCTGTCCAATAACCATAGCCGTAACTCCTGCGCCGCTTAAATCCTGTATGTCTTTTAAAGTACATTCCATATTGATAAAAGCTTCCCGGATCGCAGGCGCATGAATCGTTTTTGCATTACAAACAGTAAAACCGCCGGCTTCAAACTCGTTATCCTCTATTTCATTATGGTAAATCGTATTTACCAAATGATCATACTCGCTTATTGGAAGGAAATTAATGCAAAAACACTTCTCTCTCTGGATATTCCCATAAGTATGTGTATGCTGATACAAATTTCCCATGACCGCATAAAAAGCGGTTTTATCCCCATGAAAACAGCTCCAGGAATGAAAACACACATTCGGCTTCCCATTTTCTTTCCAGGTGGTGATCGCAAATAAAACAGTTGGTATCCCTGCCGTCACTTCAAAATGTGAAAACAGTTCAAATTCTTCCGGATAGGAAGATTTAAAGTGCTGAGGAAATTCTTTTCCAATCTCTATTTTCATCTAAACCTCCGCCAAAGTCCTGTATATCTTCTCCTCAATTTTTATAAACGCTCCCTGACCATCATGAGACTATAACCCAGAAGGTTTTGACCAAGCCATTGACTTCGATCAAATCTATTGGGATCATGCATAGATAATCCAATCCCCCAAATACGGTCTTTAACAGCACATTCCGCTAATACCGCACTGCCGGTTCCCTTGAGTAAATTTTTCAGTTCCGTATTTTGGAAAAACTTCTCTTTAAGTCCTTCATAAACGATGATCTGACGGATTCCATTCCAGTAATGATCATCATATCCTGACACAAGCCTCCCCAATGTCTTAATATAAGCAACATCCTGTGCTTCAAGAATTTGTGCGGCAATCCTGGAATCGCCAAAAGCTTTTGCTTTTTGGTACATCATATACTGTTCCATTGAGGAAAATGTCACATTGTCGATTACAAAAGAGGACAGATACCAATTACTCAAATATCCGTTTTCCTCATTGGGATTATGAAAACATACGATTTTCATTAGGATTCACCTACCTTTTTAACTGCCAATTTAAGGTCAAGGTCATGAAGCCCGTAATACGCTTTTTTTAAAAAGGCTACTGGAATTTTTAAGATAACTTCAGAACTGGGCAAGTTAAAATACCACTGATAGTAAGCATAAAACTCACCAATCCAGTCTGGCATAAAGCCTTCAAGCGCTTTTCCTGGTTTCAAATGATATTTTTCTGTTTCATTAAAGTATGTCCATAATTCTTTTGCATCCATAGTATTAACATATGCCTGAGACTGATCAATACTTTTTCTTGTCCTACTTAACATATAAGCATTAATAAAATCTTCTGTATCTTTATCCGGAAACTGCTGTGCCACCATGTCAAAAAGTTTCCCCTGATTTTCAACTACATCTTTCAAATATACTTCCGGGTAAGCCTGCATGATTTTCACCTCTCAAGTAATGTACTAAATACATTTGTTACTCTATTTGCTTCAGAATTAACCAAATCTCTCATTTTCTTTCTTGCCAAACTATCCCTCTGATTATATTTATCATTAAATTCAGCATAATCTACCTCAATCAGTCCGTCTTTTACTTCATGTAATTTAGAATAGGCTATTTGAGATTTTATGCAATACTGGATCCCTAATCCACCTAAAGAAAGCAATTCTTCAAGTATTTCAATATCCACATTATCACGAACAAATTCTTTTGCAATATAAAAGTACGACGCATTAGCCCTCCAGCCTTTAATAACATCATATCCTTCTGTATTAACACCATACTTTTCTATAAATTTTACGGATAACACCTTATAGCGTCTGGAATCATCTGCATCCCTATGCTTCATCAATTCAGCAAGCCAGGCAAGCACATTTTGCTGCTGAAAATCAAATATTTTTAGACCATCTGTATCAAGTTCATATTTATGAATCCATCCATTCGCTTCATCCGGACGGCATACTGCCCACTCTTTAGCGAGATCAAGATTTTCTGTAAGATAAAACCCCCGTCCATAGTCGTGTTTATCCTCACCCAAACCATATGTAGGTATAACTACTCTATTAGGACTACCATGAAATAAAATAATTTTGCTCATTTTTCCTCCCTATCTGAACAAATATTTTCTTATCCAAAGATTTTTGATATTTTATAATTTTTCTTCCATGTGCTTTTTCTAAACATATACATAACCCTTTTTTATCATACCACAAAACCGTATCAAAGTCATGTAAATCTGCCTTTACTTCCACGATCTGCAGTAACTATTCAGCCATGCCTGGCCGGATGCAGCGGAGTTTTTGCAAGATTTGCTAATCATCCGTATCGAGATAAGGGGAATCCCGGCCTTTCAGCAGAAATTGATAAGCTATATTCCAGATATTATTGCAAATACTACGGCAAAGATACTAAAGCCGGAGCGGAATATAATGAAGAACAAGCCATTCAGAGAGCTCAAATCGCAGAAAAATACGGTTTTTCAGATATAAGACATGCTATGTTTTACAGGACACGGACATTTTCAGCTAAGGAGTATATTCAATTACTGGGAACATATTCAGATCATATTGCGATTGAAGAAAAGATAAGAACAGAATTTTTTGCAAAAATAGAAGAAACGATCAATCAATATGGCGGGAAATTTACACTATATGACACCATTGATTTGCAGCTTGCAAGAAAACCTTAATGCGTTTCTAATGATCAGCTTTTCTAATGATCGGCTTTTATGAAATGTAACCGTTCAGTCAAACCGCTGAACGGTTACATGTAAAAGTTCAAATATTTCCAATTTGCAGCATCAAAGCTGCCATTTCTTTATTCCTGCGTCAGCTTCGCCTGCTCCTGAGCCAGCAGCTTCTCCCGGTCACAGGTTTCAAGAATATCCATAAACTCTTTTCCTGTGATCGTTTCTCTTTCAAGAAGGTAGGAGGCTGCCCGGTCCAGCTCGGTTTTGTTGTCCTTAAGGATCTGGACAGCAGTCTCATAAGCTTTTTCAATGGTCTGGCGGACGATCTCGTCAGCCCGGCTCATGGTGTCATCCGAACAGGTCTTTACCGGACGCCCGTCCATGTACTGGCTTCCCGGAAGCTCCAGGCCCATCATGCCAAACTCGCTGGACATACCATACATGGTCACCATCTTGCGGGCAAGATCTGTCGCTTTTTCAATATCATTGGAAGCGCCGGTAGTCACTGTGCCAAACTCCACTTCCTCAGCGGCGCGTCCGCCCACTAAGGTTACGATCTCCTGAAGGATCTCAGGCTTTTTCATCAGGAAACGCTCCTCCTCAGGCATCTGCATCGTATAGCCCAAGGCGCCGGAGGTACGGGGAATAATGGTGATCTTCTGGATAGGCTGTGTATCCTTCTGCCTTGCAGCAACAAGGGCGTGGCCAATCTCGTGGTAAGCAACGATCTGCCGTTCTTCCTTGCTCATAATATGGTTCTTTCTCTGCTGTCCGGCAATGATCACTTCCACAGACTCAAACATATCTTCCTGGGAAATGAACCGGCGGCCGAAACGGACGGCGCGCAGGGCAGCTTCATTAACAATATTTGCCAGATCGGCGCCGGATGCACCGGACGTTGCCAAAGCTATTTCTTCCAGATTTACGGTATCGTCCAGGCGGACGTTGCGGGTGTGGACTCTTAAAATATCAATACGTCCCTGCTTATCCGGCTGGGTTACGGTAATGGTACGGTCAAAACGGCCCGGACGGCGCAGGGCCTTATCAAGCACCTCCGGACGGTTGGTTGCGCCAAGAACGACGATGGCCTTTGACTCATCAAAGCCGTCCATCTGTGTCAGCAGCTGGTTTAATGTCTGCTCACGCTCGTCATTGCCTCCAAGCTGGTTGTCACGGCTCTTTCCGATGGCGTCGATCTCGTCAATAAATACGATACAGGGCGACTTTTCCTCAGCCTGCTTAAACAGGTCGCGGACACGGGAAGCACCCATACCTACAAACATTTCCACAAAATCCGAACCGGAAATGGAGAAAAACGGCACGCCCGCCTCTCCTGCCACAGCCTTGGCAAGCAAGGTCTTACCGGTTCCCGGAGGGCCTACAAGCAGTGCGCCTTTGGGCAGCTTGGCGCCAATGTCCATATATTTCTTAGGATTATGGAGATAATCCACGATCTCCATAAGAGACTCCTTAGCCTCATCCTGGCCGGCCACATCCTTAAAGGTGATACCGGTACCCTTTTCCATATTATAGACCTTGGCATTGCTCTTGCCCATACCGCCGAGACCGCCGATACCGCCGCCCATCTTGCCCATAAGCTTTCGGCTCATAAAGGACATAAGCCACCATACAAGAAGCAGTGGCAATACCCATGACAGCAAAATAGAAATGATCGGCGATACTTCTGTAGGAATGGCAATGCTTGTGTCTACGTTATACTCATCCAGAGTTTGGATCAGATTAGGATCCTGTCCATTATACCCTACAACATAATAGGCCACATTAAAAGGCGTATCATCACTTTCACTTGGAAGCGCTACCAGTCGTCCTTCACTGTCCTGAATATTAACACCCGCTATGTCTCCGGCTTCCACTTTATCCAAAAACTGGGTGTAGCTGATCTCCATCTCACTGCCGGAACCCAGCATACGGGTCATAAGTCCGTTGAGCAGCATGGTCAGCAGCAAACCTATAACAATATAAATAATAATACGGTCAAATCTGGGCGCATTCGGCGTTCCATCCGGGCCGCCGCTGTTATTTCCCGAACCTCTGGGAGAACCCTGATAACCCCCTGAATTTTTCATATTCAGGTTGTTTTGTTCATTGTTTTTATCCATATAATTTCCTCCTGTAGTTAATTCATATGTAGTGCTGTAAAATCAGCCGGAGCTTAAAGTTCCTGCTCAAGCCAGCAAACATCTCTATGCTATTGCACCGGAGAATATCCGATGTCTGTTAGCACTCATCGTTTTAGAGTGCTAATCTATTTCTATCATATCACACTTTTTAGTGTTTTCAAGAACCACAGCGAAGATTTTATACTTTTTTAATCCTTCTTGGCAGATTTTAACAAATCCTTCAGTTCGTCCACAGAAAACTCATAGTTCTTATTGCAGAAATGACAGTTTACCTCAATAGGCTTTTCCTCATCAATCATCTCCTGGATTTCTTTTTTCCCAAGGCTGATAATCACCTTTTCCACCTTTTCTTTACAGCAATCACAATAAAACCTGGTTGGAATCTTATCCAGAATTTCCATATCCATGCCCCGGGTCAGCTTTTGGAGCATGGTTTCCGGTGTATCTCCGGACTGGAGCATGGTTGTCACAGACGGAAGCTCTCTAAGATTTTCTTCCAGCTTTTCAATGACCGCTTCTTCTGTAAACGGCATCAGCTGGATAATAAATCCGCCGGCCTGCTTTACAGTATTATCCTTTTCCATAAGGACGCCCAGGGCCACGCTGGAATTCACCTGCTCGCTGGCGGCAAAATAATAGGTCAGATCTTCAGCGATCTCTCCGGACACAAGCTGTGTCTGTCCCACGTAAGGGTCCTTAAGCCCCATATCCTTGATCACGCTTAAAACACCGGAGCCAAGGGCCCCGCCCACATCCAGCTTTCCGTACTGGTTAGGTGGCAGCATAACTTCAGGATGATTCACATAGCCCTTTACATCTGCCTTTCCGTCTGCCGTTACCAAAAGACCGCCGATAGGGCCGTCACACTGGATTTTTAAGGTCAGCTTATCATCCTCGCCTTTTTGCATGCTTCCCATCATTGCGCCTGCGGTTAAAAGCCGTCCCAGCGCCGCTGTTGCCACTGGGCTTGTCCCATGGGCCTGACGGGCAGTTTCCACCAGTTCCCGGGTGGTTGCGGCAAAAATACGTACCTGATGATTTCCTGCTGTTGCACGAACAATATAATCTGTCATTTTTTCTTTCCTTTCTCTCTTGCAATAATATACATGCGCTCACTGTCATCTTGTACCGGTTCTTTCGTAAATGCATCGTAAGCAGCTACAAATTCCATGCCTGCCTCCAGAATCAGCGCCTTCACTTCATCTAAAGTATAGGCTCTTTGCAAATGTTCCTCCCGGAACCGGATAAATGGCTCGCCGCCAAAATCCTCATCCTCAGCATCTTCATCGGACACATCCTTTATAAAAATACTCAGTTCATATTCATTAATGCGGGATTCCTCATCATAATAATTATCCCATATAAAGCTGCAATCCTCACGGTTTTCCGCAATGGTCCGTTCTCCCAGCACTTCCCTATATTTATAAAGGGTGTTCATATCAAAAATAAATATACCGCCGGGATCCAGATAATTATTTACCAGCTTAAATACCTGACATAGGTCTTCCGGCTGCGTTATATAATTCATACTGTCGCAAATACTGACCACTGCCCTTACAGTTCCGTAAAGCTCAAAAGAACGCATGTCCTGAAGAAGATATAAAATCCCTCCGGGATCTTCCATGCTTTTTTCCCGGGCGATCATAAGCATCTCCTCAGAATTGTCAACTGCAATCATATCATATCCCCGGCCTGCCAGCAATCGGGTCATACTTCCCGTACCGCAGCCCAGCTCCAAAACAAGGCCATCCTTAACGCCGTATTCCTCAAGCAGGGCCGTTAAGTAAACGGCCCACTGCTTATAAGGGATATTATCCATAAATGTATCGTAAACCTGGGCAAAACCTGTGTAAGCTTCCAAATTCTCAGGCTCCTTTCCTTATTGTTTCACCAGTTACCCATATTGTAAGGGCATAATTTTTTTTCGTCAAGTAAAACAGTCCGCGCTACTTACATATCACCGAAACACTGCTGCTTACGGAGCGGATGACAGCATGTGTTCTTTTCTTGCCTTTATGCCGGGATTTTGCTAAAATAAACATGCATTTACATTTCATAAAAATGAAGGAGGTATTACTTATATGACAAAGTATTATGCGCCCACATCCAGTGCGGTCAGCCCATCAGAAAAGGCTCATATGGAAGCTGTCAGAAAATTTGCCCCGGAATGTATCGTTCTTTTGGAGAATGACGGAGTGCTTCCTTTAAAAGAAGCAGGAAATATCGCTCTTTACGGAGCCGGAGTACGCCGTACAGTAAAAGGCGGCACCGGATCGGGAGACGTTAATTCCCGTACTGTAGTAAATATCGAACAGGGCTTTGAGGACGCAGGGTTTACAGTAACAACAAAGGCCTGGCTGGACGCTTATGATGCTTATGAAGCTCAGGCACAAAAAGATTATTTTGACAATCTGAAAAAAAGGTCCCGGGAAGAAGGTTTAAGTGACTTTGCCCTTATGCTGTCATTCCCTTATGTGCAGCCTTCCGGAGCGCCCATCACAGCCAGTGAGATTGCAAACTCCCATACAGATACTGCGGTTTATGTGATTGCCCGCAATTCCGGCGAAGGCGCAGACCGTATGATGGGACGCGGCGATTATATGCTGACCCAGGATGAACTTAATCATATCCGCACACTGGCAGGCGCTTATGAAAAGTTTATTGTTCTCTTAAATGTCGGCGGCGTTATAGACACTACAGAACTAAAAGCCATTGAAGGCGTTAATGCCATCATGCTTGTAAGCCAGCTGGGAAATATCGGCGGCTATGCTGTAGCAGACGCCCTGTGCGGTAAAACCATGCCCTCCGGAAAGCTGACTGCTACATGGGCTGCGGATTACAAAGACTATCCTTCCTCCGAAGAATTCAGCCATAATAACGGAGATACAGAAGAAGGCTGGTATACGGAAGGTATTTATGTAGGTTACAGGTATTTTGATACCTTTAACGTTACGCCTAATTACTGTTTTGGCTTTGGCCGTTCTTACACTGAATTTTCCATTGAAACACTGGGTGTCCGGGCGGATGAGGAAAAGATTTCGGTAAAAGTAAATGTGACAAATACCGGCGCTGATTATGCAGGAAAAGAAGTCGTGCAGATTTATGTTTCCGCTCCCGCCGGAAAGCTTGAGAAACCCTATCAGGAACTGGCTGCTTTTGGAAAAACAGACCTTCTTGCCCCCGGTGAAAGCCAGATCATGGATATTTCCTTTAAGACAGCTTCTATGGCTTCTTATTGTGAAGAATGTGCTTCCTGGGTGCTTGAAGCAGGAAAATACTACATCCGCGTGGGAAACAGTTCCAGAAATACCCATATTGCGGCTGCTGTAGAAATCAAAAACACCCAGACAACAGAAGTCTTAAAGAATCTGTTTAAAGACAGTGAGCCTTTAAGACAGCTTTCCGCCGCCGGACATGCGCCTTTTACATATGAAGGAGAGACAGCAGAGAAAGAAAACGCCCCTGTCATTTCTATTGAAGAAGATAAAATTTCTGTAAAGAAGGCCGTTTATCAGGAGGAACGACAGGCTCTTGCTCCGGTACAGACCGATCAAAAACTGACTATGGATGATGTACTGGCCGGCCGGGCCTCATTAGATGATCTGGTATCCCAGCTGACTGCAGAAGAAATGACCCAGCTTTGCATAGGAACCGCCCGTTCCGGAGGAAACCAGAGTATTATCGGCGCCGCTTCCGCCAATGTTCCCGGTGCAGCAGGGGATACTACCCCGCTTATGCTTAATGACCGGAATATCCGCAGTCTGATTCTGGCTGATGGCCCCGCCGGACTTCGTCTTACCCCGGAATTTGTAACCACTGCCGACGGAACAATGCTGAATACCGGCATGGTTTTCGGAAATATGAAAACCGAAGGCACAGATGCCATCCCTCAGGATGCTGTTCACTATTATCAGTATTGTACAGCTATTCCCATTGGTACTGCCCTGGCCCAGTCCTGGAATATGGACCTGATACAAACTGCCGGAAGCATCGTCGGAGAGGAAATGGAGCAGTTTAATGTTCATCTGTGGCTGGCTCCGGCTATGAATATTCAGCGCAATCCTTTATGCGGACGCAACTTTGAATACTATTCCGAGGATCCCCTTGTTGCCGGTATGTGCGCAGCTGCCGATACCCTTGGCGTTCAGTCCCATAAAGGCGTCGGTACCACCATCAAACATTTCGCAGCAAACAGCCAGGAGGATGACCGGTATTTTACAAATGCCCATATCAGCGAACGGGCCATTCGTGAAATTTATCTTAAGGGCTTTGAAATTGCCGTTAAGACATCCCAGCCCATGTCCATAATGTCCTCCTATAACCTGTTAAACGGCGTCCATACAGCCAACAGCTATGAGCTGCTTACCGCTGTAGCCAGAGACGAATGGGGCTTTGACGGACTTGTTATGACTGACTGGTTTACGACCCAGGATGTTGTTTATTATCTCAGCCCCAGATCAGACTACAAATATAAACCTTCATCTCCGGCCCTGTGCATCAAAGCCGGAAATGATCTGATCATGCCTGGCGGCGAAAGCGATGTTAACGGCATCCTGGCCGCAGTAGATGCTGCTGAGGGCGACAGCATCAGCATTGCTGACCTTCAGGCATGCGCCAAAAATATTCTCCGTGTTCTCATGCGGTCTTCCTGCTATGATGGGGCTAAACCTTATGGAGAATATTTTAATCTGGACTGGGCGGTAAAGGCAGAAAAACAGTAACTGTCCGATACTGCGCATCTTCTTGTCCGGCTTTCGCCGGACAAGAAGTATCGGCCAGATATCCAATGATAAAATTAAACTTAGGAGACGATAAAACATGACAAAAGAAACAACATCGGCAAGAACTGCCACAACTACACAAAAGCTGGTCCTTTCTGCCCTTTTTATTGCTTTCGGAGTTGCTGCTTCCACTTTACTCACATTTCCTATCGGTGCATCAAAATGTGCTCCGGTTCAGCATTTTATCAATGTATGCGGAGCGGTCATTCTCGGACCGGGATATGCAGTGATCAATGCCTTTTTGATCTCCCTGATCCGATTTTTTCCTGGCACCGGAAGCCTTCTGGCATTTCCTGGAAGCATGATTGGAGCAGCCTTGGCCGGCATCCTTTACATGCTCTTTAAAAAAGACCTGGCAGCCTTTGCAGGTGAAGTTTTCGGTACCAGCGTTTTAGGCGGTATCTGTGCCTATTTTGTAGCAAAGCTGTTTTTAAGCAGTGACTCTGCTGCAATCTTTGGCTATGTTCTGCCCTTTTTCATCAGTACCATTGTAGGCAGCATCATCGCCTATGTGGTCATTAAACAGCTTCGGCTTCTAAAAGTTTTAAAATGATGACAACACTAGGGGTCAAATCGATATGATTTTTCATACCTGCATAAAAATCATATCGATTTGACCCGTAAAATACTGAAAAGGATATGTTATGGAAAAACTACAGACCACATTTTTAAATGAGGAAAAAGAATTTTCAGAAAAAATAAAACAGCTGCGTGAACGGATCTATGACCATAAACCGGTGGTACACCATATCACCAATTTTGTAACCATGTATCAGTGCGCACGGATCACCGCATTTTTAGGCGCTGCCCCCATTATGGCCTTTGCTCAGGAGGAAACAGCCCAGGTCACAGCAAAATCCGACGCTCTGGTGATCAATACCGGGACACTGAACGATGAAGTGATCCGCTCCATCCCAAAATCCCTGGAGTATGCCAATGCCCACCATATCCCGGTGGTGCTGGATCCTGTGGGCGCACGGCTTTCTGCCTACCGTTTTGACTTTATCCACGGGCTCCTTAACAGCTTCCATTTTGATGTGATCCGGTGCAACGGCGTAGAGCTTTTAGGGCTCCACGGCCAGGCCATTTACGGCAAAGGCATTGACGGGGCATCTTCTTCTGTAGAAATCCCCCAGGCCGCCGCAGAGCTGGCACGGCAGTATCATTGTACAGTGGCCTGCACCGGCCCTGTGGATCATATTAGCGACGGCACCCGCAGTGTATCCTTAAACCGCGGGTGCCCTCAGCTTCCAAAGCTGGTAGGCACCGGATGTATGGTCAATTCACTGATCGCATCCTATCTCCCTGTTGCCCAAACGTCTCTGGATGGCGCCGCCGCAGGGATCCTTACCATGTGCCTGGCCGGCGAAGCTGCCGCCGCACGGCTTTCCCGGCCGGATCAGCTTGGCACCTTTGAAACTTATCTTATGGATGGGATCAGCCAGCTTTATACAAACGAGTAAAGCTTCAGGGGCCCGGATTTCTGTCATACATCTGTCAGAAATCCGGGCCCCTGGTGTAACTATATTCGTAAATCTTACATTTCCTGGCCTACCGGATGACCCGTCCGGCTCCGTCGCTGTCCATCAGGGCCTTCACTTCAGAAACAGAAGTCACGTTCAAATCTCCCGGGATCGTATGCTTAATCGCCGCAGCAGCTAAGGCAAATTCCAGGGCCTCTCCAGGCGTCATTTTTTCAAGGATCCCATGGAGAAATCCTGCCGCAAAGGCATCGCCGCCGCCCACACGGTCTGTAATGTGGAGCATGTATTTTCTTCCCGTGTAAAATCCGTCCTGCCAGCACACTTCTCCGCTCCAGCCATTGTCCGATGCGCTGATGCTCTCCCGCAAGGACGACACCAGATATGTAAATCCCCATGCATTTCTCATACTTTCCATATTTTCCCGGGCTACACAAGGCTCAAAAGGCCCGGAAAGAAAGTCCGTCCCTTCCTTTGTCCAGCCCAGGCATTTTGCCCCATCCAGGGCATTTCCAAAACAAATGTCCCCATAGGAAGCAATCTCTGCCATAACCTGCTGCTTATCCTCAATATGATCCTCCCACAGGCGTTTCCGGTAATTCAGATCCAAAGATACCATCACACCCCGGGCCTTTGCCGCTTTTACAGCTTCCAGGCTTAAACGGGCGCAGGAAGGACTTAATACCGGGGTGATCCCGGAAATATGGAACAAGTCTGCATCCTGAAAAATACCGTCAAAATCCAGTTCATCGGCTTCCATTTTTGAAAAAGAGGAATATTTCCGGTCATAAACTACACTGGAAGGGCGCACGGATGCTCCGTTTTCCAGGAAATAAATGCCAAGGCGCTCACCGCCCCGGGCAATATGGGAGCAGTCCACATTATATTTTTTTAAAACCCCCAGAGCCGCATCCCCAAGGGCATTGTCCGGCACTCTGGAAACAAAGGACACCTTATGTCCAAACTGGGCCAGGGACACTGCCACGTTGGCTTCTGCCCCTCCGTAATTTACTTCCATGGACTGGGCCTGGAAAATACGGCTTTGCCCCGGCGGTGACAGCCGGAGCATGATCTCCCCTAAAGTCACTACCTTTCCCATACCTTAATCCTCCTTTTGATCCCGAATGGAATGGACCAGCCTGCAGGCTTCTTCTGCCAGAATGCGGATCTGTTCAAAATCGTCTGCATCGATCAGCTTTTTCGGTGCGATCCAGCTCCCGCCGCAGGCCAGGATCCGGTCATATTTTAAGTAATCCGCCACATTTTCCGGATTCAGGCCGCCGGTAGGCATAAACTTAAGGTTCGTATAAGGGGCAGCCACTGCCTTAATAAATGCCAGACCGCCCATCGGCTGTGCCGGGAAAAATTTTACCACATCCAGGCCCAGCTCCATAGCCAGCTCCATTTCTGACGGGGTTGCTGTTCCCGGGATGACCGGAATATGGTTTTCTGTACAGTATTTCACTACTTTTGGGTTTAACCCCGGACTGACAATAAATTTCGCCCCGGCCTCCACAGCCGCGTCAGCCTGGGCAATGCTCAGCACCGTTCCGGCGCCTACAAGCATATCCGGGCAGGTACGGCCCATTTCCCGGATCACATCTAATGCACCGCCGCAGCGCAGAGTGATCTCAGCGCAAGCCAGGCCTCCGCCGCATAATGCCTGTCCCAGCTTCTGTGCTTTCTTTTCATCATCTGCAGTCACTACCGGCACGATCCCAAAGCTTCCTAATCTTTCAATTACTTTATCCATAAAACTTCCTCCTGCATGGTGTAACAGCCCGCCGGACTGTTACTGCATATTTCCATTTCTTTGCCCGTCCGGCCTTATGACCGGATTTCTGTTAAAAATGCTCTGCAGTTATAATAGCATATATTCTCTGTCATTTCTCCAAGAAATTCCATATCCTTGGGATATTCTCCCAGATCCACAAGATTTCCCGTAAAATCACATAAGATCCTGCGGAAATATTCATGTCTCGGAAAAGATAAAAAGCTGCGGGAATCTGTAAGCATGCCAATAAATACAGGCAGCAGGCCATTGCTGGACAGCGCCTTAAGCTGGCGCAGGATCCCGTCCTTATGGTCGCCAAACCACCAGGCGCTGCCTAACTGGATCTTGCCCCGGATGCCCCGGTCATTGCCCTGGAAATTTCCTGCCATTGCGGCCAGCATATCCATATCCTGGGGATTTAAGCCATACAATACCATCTTTGGCAGCTCGTCGGTGCGGTCCATAGCATCCATCAGACCTGCCAGGGAAGCGGCATAGGAAAAATCCCCCATACTGTCAAAGCCGGTATCTGCCCCAAGGCGTGCAAACATCCGTGAGGACGTATTTCTTAAGGCGCCAATATGAAGCTGCATTACCAGATCTCTTTTATGGTATTCCCGTCCAAGGGCTGTCAGCAAATAGCCCCGGTACATGGCTGCCTCTGCCGGGCTTACCGGCCGGCCTTCCATCCCCTTTTGGTAAATGGCATCTGCCTGGGCTTCATCCGCAGGAATATAAAAGTCCGTATCCAAAGAATGATCCGACACCCGGCACCCGGCTGCCGCAAAATCATCCAGACGGCTGGACAGGGCCTTTAAAAGTCCGTCCACATGAGAAACATTTTCATGAGTCTTTTCCGATAATAAGTGGGCATATTCTGAAAAATCTTCGGCCTCAATGCTCAGCGCCCGGCCCGGACGGAACGATGGCAGCACATGAATATCAAATCCCTCTGCCTTCAGCTTTTTGTGCCAGATCAGATCATCGGCCGGATCATCGGTGGTACAAAGCATTTTGACCTGCTGCATCCGAAGGAGATTTCTCACGGAAAATTCCCGGCTGCGCAGCTTTTCATTGCAGGCGTCCCAAATATAGGCGGCATTTTTCTTATTTAACACTTTATCCACATTAAAATACCGCTTCAGCTCCAAATGGGTCCAGTGGTACAATGGATTTCCAATACAGTTTTCCACCGTCTGTGCCCATGCCTGGAATCTTTCAAAATCATCGCCTCCCCCTGAAATCACCGTTTCAGGAAAGCCCATGGCACGCATGGCACGCCATTTATAATGATCCCCTTCCAGCCACACCTGGGCAATATTATCATAACAGGGATCTTCATAAATTTTTTTAGGATCCAGATGATTGTGATAATCAATAATGGGCATGTTTTTGGCATGTTCATGATATAATGCCTTTGCCGTCTCCCCATGGAGCATAAAGTCCTCAGTTATAAAAGCCATTGTCCTTAACCCTCCTTTGCCAAAGCCAAAACGTCCTTTAAGGTTTGCCGTACCGCCCCGGGCCCCTGGTTCATGGCGCAAAAATCCTGACACACAAGGGCTGCAAGCTCTGCCTTAAACAGATCCACGCCAAAAATTTCCGTATTTTTAAGCACAGGGCTTAACTTTTCCATAACCATCTCCGCCGGCTGCCCCTCCAGGCCGCAGACATAAGGCGCAATGTCCTTTGCCACAGGGTCCGGGCTTAAGGCCATGGCATTTCCCTTATCATCTATACCGGTAAGATACCGCAGCCATCCGGCCAGCACCAGGGGGATCAGCCGCAGGGAATGGACATCCAGGCCGGGATCCTCCATATACGCCCGGATCGTTCCGCCAAAGCGGATGGACAGCTTTTGCGACGTATCTGTGGCAATACGCTGGGGTGTATCCGGCATAAACGGGTTTGGCAGGCGCACATCCACCACTGTATCCAGAAAATCCACCGGCTTAAGGATCCCCGGATCTGCCGCTGCAGGAAGTCCCTCTTTATAGCCGATCCCACGGACAAGCGCATTTAACTGTTCATCCTTCATTTCATCACAGATTTTTTCATAGCCCAGCAGGCATCCGAAAATGGCCAGCGCCGTGTGAAGGGGATTCAGACACGTACATACCTTC
The DNA here is from genome assembly GCA_018711005.1 of Candidatus Scybalocola faecigallinarum. GTDB lineage: Bacteria > Bacillota > Clostridia > Lachnospirales > Lachnospiraceae > Catenibacillus > Catenibacillus faecigallinarum. Next base: position 25,815 of record DVIT01000003.1, read on the forward strand.
ATCTGCTCCGTCAGCTCCACAGTAGCCCGGTCTGTAAAAATGATCCCGGCTTTTTCCAGGGGCGGCCGCCCTGCAGGAAATGCATCTTCGATCACAAGATACTGGCTTTCTTCTGCATTGACATAAGGCGCCGCATAGGTATGCTTTTTGGTCACCACCGGAGTCATTCCCTCAAGACCGTCTGCCTCAAGGATTTTTTGTACGTCATCACTTGGACGGGGGGTGATCTTATCGATCATAGTCCACGGGAATGTCACTTTGCCGGAAGTACATACATAGCTGTAAAATCCCCGGTCTGCCAGACCATTCTCCTCCCAGCCTTTGGCAAAAACTTCCATGACATGGGCCAGCCGCTCACCGTTGTGGGAACAGTTATCCATGCTCACCATGGCCAAAGGATACGCGCCTGCCTTAAAACGGGTATATAAAAGGGCCGCCACCTTTCCCAGATAGCTTTCAGAGCGTTTTGGCCCTGCTTTAAGGTCTGATGCCACCTCCGGCAGCAGGGCATTTTCCCTGGACAGGCTGTAGCCCTTTTCTGTAATCGTAAAGGACGCCATTTGAAGGGACGGATTTGAAAAAACAGCTTCCAGCTGCCAAAATTCCCCGGTCTTTGCCCGGTTTAAGCATAACGATCGGGTTATGCTTCCGGTCACGCTTTTTTTCACGGAACCGTCGCCGCAAAGGGTCACGGCAATGCTGTAATCATCACATGGGCGGCTGACGTTTTCAATGATCTCATCATCAAAGCCTTCTGCTCCAATGATTCCCTGACCCATCAGCCCCTGGTTTAAAAGCTTTTGAGCAGCTTCTGCCATAAATGCCCTGAAAATATTTCCCACGCCAAAATGGATCCACACCGGGTGCGCTTTTGTCTCCTTCGCCACAGCCTCCCGGTCATATTCCGGAAGCTGGTATCCTCTGTCCAGCCACCACTGGCGGTCCTGTAAGCCTTCTTTATTTAATCTCATGATCCTGCCTCCCTGTTTCATAATCCTGCCGCCTGTTTCACGATCCTGTTCACTATTTTTCACCTTGCCCATAGGTTTTGCTGATGGCTTCCCACAGGCCGTTTAAATAAGCTGCGCCAAGAGCCCGGTCATACAGGCCATAGCCGGGCATGGCAGTTTCTCCCCAGATCATCCGGCCATGGTCGGGACGGATGGGGCCGTCAAAGCCAATGTCATACAGAGCCTTCATAATGGCATACATGTCAAAGCTTCCGTCCGCGGACAAATGAGCAGCCTCCTCAAAGTCTCCCGGCGCGTTGTGGCGCAGATTCCGCACATGGGCAAAATGAATACGGTCTTTCATGGCCCGGATCATTGCCGGAAGGTCATTTTTCGGATCCGTTCCAAAAGAACCGGTGCAAAAAGTCAGGCCATTATGGGGATCATCCACCATTTTAAGCAATTTTAAGGCATTTTCCTGATTGGTCATGATCCTTGGCAGGCCAAAAACACTCCACGCCGGATCATCCGGGTGAATGGCCATATAAATATCATATTCCCTGCACACCGGCATGATCTTTTCCAGAAAATATTTCAGATTTTCAAAAAGAGCAGCTTCGTCCACGCCCTGGTACAGCTGAAATAATTCTTTAATTTTTTCCATCCGCTCCGGCTCCCAGCCCGGCATAACGGAACCGTTCATTTCACCGGAAATGGAAGAAAACATATCTTCCGGTTTAAGGGCATCCACATCCGCCTGATGATAAGCCAGCACAGTAGAGCCGTCCGGCCGCTTTCTTGCCAGCTCCGTCCGGGTCCAGTCAAAAACAGGCATAAAATTATAGCATACCAGGTGAATGTCCTCCTCACCGAGATTTTTCAATGTTTCAATATAATTATCAATATAAAGGTCACGGTTCGGCCCTGCAGCCTTAATGTCATCGTGAACATTAACGCTTTCAATACCAGCCACATGAAGCCCTGCAGCTTCCACTTCTTCTTTCATCTTCCGGATACGTTCCCGGGTCCACACCTGCCCTGCAGGCACATCATATAATGTAGTGATGACCCCTGTCACCCCCGGGATCTGGCGGATCTGCTCCAAGGTCACTGTATCAAACGCCGAGCCATACCATCTTAATGTCATTTCCATAAAAAATACGCTCCTCTCTGCTTAAATCTGATTTTAGTGTACCATGCCTCCGACCTTCCGCCCATTGAAACGATTGCGGTAAATATTGCAAAAATTGCGGTAAAAATAAAGTATCCGTAACGATCCAGCCAGGCCTGCACACTTTCTGTGCCGGCCGCAGGAAAGTGATTCAGGAGTGCAGTAACAGTTCAGGCTTCCGGCTGAACTGTTACGGAGTGCAAAATCCCATCTTGGCGTATGTAGACTTGCCTGCATCTGTATGCTATACTTTTCTATATAATGATGAGACAAGTGACAAATGGTCATAAATTTCATGCTTGCATGAAATTTTATAACTTTGTGTCGGTACAACGGGAGGGATTACAATGAAAAAATACATGTTGTTTTTGGTCGCCATGATGATGAGTATTCTTCTCTCTGCTTGCATGTCCACAGAAAAATCTGACCCTATTGTTTTACCCGAAGAAGAAAATGTAATCTCCATTTCTCTTTCTGACAATAACGCGACGGCCACCTGCACAGACAGAGAACAGATTGGAGAAATCCTGTCTATTTTAATGGACATGGAGTCTACGTCAAAATTAAGCGTAAATGACTCACCTGGTGTGGATGATTATATAAAAATTGAGCTTTCTTGTGCAGATGATACGGTAAAGACCCTATTCTTCTACGAAGAAAGCGGAACAGCATATGTCGAGCAGCCATACCAGGGCATATATATTCCAGCGCCTGCGCTTAATACAATTATTACTGATCTATTGAGTAATGCTGAGGTTCTTTCTCAAGCTTGAGCAGCGTCGGTGTACAAGGCGTATTGCCCTTATACACCGATGCTAT
>DVIT01000024.1 GCA_018711005.1 Candidatus Scybalocola faecigallinarum
TACATTCAAAAGGCGCTGCGAGCATAAGAAATTAGGCTGAATGGCACCGGAAAATAAACTTGTTATCCACCCAAAGGCATAGATAATCCATAATAAAGCGCCGGATGTGCCACCCCATGAGATACGCATCCAACGCTTTTGAATGATAATATGGGGCCATCACCACAGAAATGCCGTAAACTTCACGCCATTTTCCGTATTCACCATGTTGTGGATGATTTCGTGGTGGTCCAGAATGGTTTTGGTGATATACAGCCCCAGGCCACTGCCGCCGCTGTTCCGGTTCCGGGATTTGTCCGCCCGGTAGAAAGGAGTGAAGATGCGCTCCAAATCTTCCTCGGCAATGTGGACGCCGGTATTCTCCACGGAAAACACCTCGTCCTTTTTGGTGACGGTAATCACCGCGCCTACCGGCGAATAGGCCACGGCGTTTCCAATCACATTGGTGAACACCTTTTCCTTGAGCCAATGATTTTCCCGGCTTGATAATACTGACAATCTAACATTACAAATCGACATGGAATCATACTTTTATTTTTTCATAGTTATTTTAATATAGCTTTATATCCATTGGTCTTATCACCGGTGATCGTAATAAAATAGGATTCTCCAAAGTTGGCATCCCATGAGATAGGCTCCATATATTTTGTAATATCATCCGGATAGATATTTTCATAATTGGGCGTTACATATTCGGTTATGATTCGGAACTGCATGGACAGCTCGAAAATATCGGAAAGCGTATTGAGTTCCTCTTTATTCCATACCACAATGTTATCAGAATCATGCTTGATTAAAGATCCGTCCGCATTTGATATGCCTCCGCTGTATTCGTGACTGTCTGCGCGATAATCATAAACCAGTAATCCAATATCTTCTTCTGTATCTAATTGTATATGCAGGGCTATTTCATCAGCAGCAGGCACATATTCGTCTGGAACCGTTCGATAATAAACGATGAAAACCAATACCAGCACAACCGCTATTGCAAGGATACTCCCGATGATCTTTTTCTTCATTTTAGGAACACTCCTGTTTACAATTCATTCTTTCTTAAATGTCAAGACAATCCCAACGATTGCCGCAATAAAGAGAATCGGCGCTACTCGGACAAACAGCCATTCAAATGAATGAAAAGCCACTCCGAGAACAGCAGTCTCAGGATCACTATAATCCCACCCCAAATAAGGACTATTTACGATTCCCAAGGCCGCAAAACCTATGGCTATCATCGCGCACAGTGAAATAAGCAGCCAACGGATGATTTTCCTTCTCGTGGTTTTCCTTTGCGCTAGTTGTAAATTTATGATCTCCAGTTTTTCAGAAATAGCTTTTAAGCGATCAACCTCTGTTTCAACAACTGTCTCTCCCAACAACGTGCTTACGGGGATTTCAAGCGCTTCCGACAGGGAGATCAACATATCCGAATCCGGAACCGACAATCCTTGCTCCCATTTAGAAACGGTTTGCCGCACGACATTCAGTTTAACGGCAAGCTCCTGCTGCGAAAGTCCTTTTGATTTTCTGATTGCCTTAATATTCTCCGACAACATTAAGAAACTCACTCCTTCACCTTAAGTTCTTACTGCTATTGTAGGTCAAACCGCCCGTTGCCACAAGCAACGCACATTAACATTCACTACAAAAATGCCGTAAACCTTACGCTAGCTTCCGTATTTTCCATGCAGCAATCAATCCCATGATGTTCTAAGATCATTTTGGTAATATACAGCCCCAGACCGCTGCCGCCGCTGTTCCGGTTTCGGGATTTATCCGGCCGGTAGAAGGGTTCAAAGATCTGCTTCAGATCCTCCTCCGGCAGGTGAACACCGCTGTTCTCTACAGAAAATTGCCTGTTCTTTAATGAAACAGCTACCCTTGCGCCTGCCGGGGAATAGATCACTGCATTGCTCAATACATTATCCATCGCCATCTCCAGCAGACGCCCATCCCCATGGTAATGAACTTCCGGCTGGATGTCCATAGTAAGATCCATTCCCTTATCTTCAATCCTTCCCATAATTTTCCGGCATGCCCGCTCTGCCATCGGACTCAGGTCCAGATCTGAGCAGGAAAGCTGAAAATCACTGCCGCCCATCCGGGCCGCCATAAGGATCTCCTTCACGATTTTCCCCATATCATCGGTGATTTTCAGGCAATGGCGCAGATAAGCATCCCGGTCTTTATACTCTCCTACCTGATAGAGCATCCCCTCCAGTTCCCCTTTGAGGATGGCAATCGGTGTTTTTAATTCGTGGGAAACGGCAGTAAAAAAATCAATTCTCTGTTTTTCCTGTTCCCGCTCCCGTTCAATATCCTGCTGCAGCTGTTCATTGGCGGCCTGCAGACACTCCATTGCGCTGCTTAACCGCTGGGCCATTTCATTCAGGCTGGCGGCCAGTACACCGATCTCGTCTTTTCGGTTGACTTCACACTTCCATGTCATGTCCAGGGTAGTCATCCGCTTTGCCACATTGCTGATACTGACCAGCGGCCTGGAGTAGTACCGGGAGCAGACCACCGCCCCAATGACGGAGATCAACACAATCACAACGGCGATAAAGGGGATCAGCTTCAGGAGCAGATCATAAGACTGTGACACCGCAACCAGTGACGCATTGGAAAAAAGCTGATAGGTCTGCCCGCTCTGCTGGAAGGATGCCGAGCAGCTCATGGACGGCGCCGAAAGATCCAGATTTTCCATATTGGCATAATTCACGGAAAACACACTGATCCCATTCTCATCGACAATATCCACCGAAGCATTATTGCTCATAGAAAATTCCATGAGACTTTGTAAGCTGGCTTCCCATCCGTTTCTTTCCAGTTCTTCCACCAGATCATAGAAATCGGAAGTCACCTGTCCCTCCAGTTGGGAATGATAATTTCTTGGGAGGAAGACCATGACCATTCCATAGATGATCACACAGCAGACCACCAGCAGCGCCAGCATACTGATAAAAGTTTTGGCCTGAATACTTTCACTGATTTTCTTTCTCAATCTTATATCCCACCCCTCTGATCGTTTCGATATAATTCACACCCAGCTTCTTCCGGATGTTCTTGATATGGGTATTGGCGATCTTCTCATCGCCCACATAATCATATCCCCAGATGCTGTTTAAAAGTTGTTCCCGGGTCACCACCCGGTCTGTATTTTCGAGAAGGAACTTTAAGATCTCAAATTCTATGGTGGTCAGCGATACACTCTTTCCGCCCACAGATACGGAAAAGCTGTCCGCATCCAAAGTCATCTCTTTATATCGGATCACATGCCTGTTCGGCGTAAAACTCTGCTCTGTCCGGCGCAGGACCGCTTCGATATGCTTTACCACCACCGGCATGGAAAAAGGCTTTGTAATATAGTCATCCGCCATGGCGTCAAACCCCTTCATCTGGCTGGCATCGTCATCCAGCGCCGTCAGCATGATAATGGGTACACGGCTCTCCTTGCGGATCATCTCGCAGACAGTAAATCCGCTGATCTTTGGGAGCATCAGGTCCAGAAGTACAAGATCTGGCTGCTGCTCACGAAACAGCTCGATGCCCTCCAGACCATCCTCCGCTAAAATAACATTATATCCTTCATTTTCCAAAAATGCCTTGATCACTCTTTGGATAGCTCCTTCATCCTCTATGACTAAAATCAGTTTTGACATTTCTTGCACCTCCAACAGTAGTGTATCACAGGAATGTGGAGTTCAGGTGGAGTTGGGATACTTTTTTCAGTTAGTCACAAACTTTCCTGTTCTCGAAAAAAGATTCCCACATCTTTTCTCAATTCTCCAAACATCGCTTTCCGCCGATATTTTGGAATAAACACAATATGGTACGTGCAATTATACCGACTATGTGCTAAACTATTATCATCCATATGGATATACCTCCGTTGTCTTTAGAGTGGTTTGCTGGAACTACTCCATTATACAACGGGGGTAATTTTTTTGTACTTTGTTCACCGTCACCTGCATCTGTTATTCCCCCAGCTCTGCTGGGGGATTGATACTGTTTCATTCATACCTGAGCAAACATTTCATGGCAGATTTTCTCCTTTAAATAAGAACATTCAGCAATGTGGAATATCTAACTAAGATTTACAAAATTTTCTGTTCTAACAAGAAAAAGGACCAGACAGGTTCCACCCTATCTGATCCTTATGGCAGTTCTGATTTTAAAGCGCATTATTCTGCGCCGCCGGAACAACTGTACACCTTCCTTTCCTTTGAGACTTTAGCCTGTATGCCGTTCGGATTCCCTTACTGTTGGATGGACAAAATCAGTGAAAACCCAGCATTTATGCGGCCTTCAAGGCTTTATCCTATTATAACGCATCCGTCAATTCTTCTGCTCCAAAATCCAGATAAGTTCCCGACCAAAGGTTCCGGTTTACCAATCCCACTATTTCCATTTCTGGAAATATCATCCAGCAGACGATTAATCTTCTTTAAGGTTTTACGATCTTCTGTCTGCCAATACACATAGTCCTGACATCCATTATCAGTAAACACTTTATTCATAGGAATATTCCTCATCCAGATTATGGGCCGAAAAATTCCCCTGTTCCAGCTGTTTTTTGGATTCCATCAGCCAATCATAATTTGCTTTATTTCCAACAAGATGCAGATTTTCCATCATATTATTATAGGCTTCTTCAGATATAATTACGACATTTTTATTGTTCTTTCTCGTAACAATCATAGTTTCATAATCATCGGTAACCTTATCCATACAACTTTTCATATTATCTCTAAGCATCATATAATTTACTGCTAACATAATATACACCTTCCAAAACAACTCATCCAATATCAAACAACTCGTCAAAGCTGATTTTTATATTAGGAAAATGGATGATACGCAGTTCTTCTTTATTGTCATCCGTGATGGTTTTAAACAGACCGTACTGAGGTTCCTCATTTTCGTCGTAGTCAAGTGTATAGATTTCTACCTGACGTTTCTGCCAATCTACGATCCAATATTCATCAACTTCCATTTTCCGATAAATGTCCATCTTCTCTCCACGGTCATATTTTTCTGTTGACCTTGATACCACTTCCATGACAAAACGCGGACCATCGAAAAATGAATTGCCCTTTGAGCTGCTGATATACCATAGATACAAAGGATGTGATCACATCCGAATGCTCAATGTAAGCACCTGACCGACCTATTAATATGGGATAGATCATTTTTTACACCCTAAAAGAAAAAGCCCTGGAGCTATGAATTTCTCATAACTCCAAGGCTTATCTTATACTTTTATTTCAGTCCTTGCGGATAACGTTTTTGCCCCAAAACAGGATAAACGTTATTGCCCTGCGACATATAAATTACTTGCCCTCCCTACTGTTAATAGCTGCCTGAGCAGCAGCAAGTCTTGCGATAGGCACACGGAACGGTGAGCAGGATACATAATCCAGACCGATCTTGTTGCAGAACTCTACGGAGCTTGGGTCACCACCGTGCTCGCCGCAGATACCTACATGAAGGCTTGGGTTCACCGGTTTGCCTAAGTCGATTGCCATCTTCATCAGTTTGCCAACGCCAACCTGGTCAAGTTTAGCAAACGGATCGTTTTCAAAGATCTTAGCATCATAGTATGCATTTAAGAACTTACCAGCATCGTCACGGGAGAAGCCGTATGTCATCTGTGTAAGGTCGTTTGTACCGAAGCAGAAGAAATCAGCTTCTTTAGCGATCTCATCAGCTGTAAGAGCAGCTCTTGGGATCTCGATCATTGTACCTACTTCATACTTAAGATCAACGCCAGCAGCAGCGATCTCAGCATCAGCTGTTTCAACAACAAAGTTCTTTACATATTTTAACTCTTTGATGTCGCCAACTAATGGGATCATGATCTCAGGTTTAACGCTCCATTCCGGATGAGCCTTCTGAACATTAATAGCCGCACGGATAACAGCCTTTGTCTGCATCTTAGCGATTTCAGGATAAGTAACAGCCAGACGGCAGCCACGATGACCCATCATCGGGTTGAACTCATGGAGAGAATCAATGATAGCTTTGATCTGCTCAACAGTCTTGCCCTGAGCTTCTGCAAGCTTCTTAATATCTTCTTCTTCAGTAGGAACGAACTCATGGAGAGGCGGATCCAGGAAACGGATAGTTACCGGGTTGCCCTCAAGAGCTTCGTAAAGAGCTTCAAAGTCACCCTGCTGATACGGAAGGATCTTTTCAAGAGCTACTTCTCTTTCTTCTTCTGTTTCAGCACAGATCATTTCACGGAAAGCATCGATTCTGCCTTCACCGAAGAACATATGCTCTGTACGGCAAAGACCAATACCTTCTGCACCCAGTTCACGGGCTTTCTTAGCATCTTCAGGAGTATCGGCATTTGTACGAACCTTCATCGTTCTGTACTTGTCAGCCCATGCCATGATGCGTCCAAATTCGCCGGCGATTGTAGCATCTACAGTTGGGATGATACCATCATAGATGTTACCTGTTGTACCATCGATGGAGATGTAGTCTCCTTCATGGAACTCTTTGCCGCCAAGTGTAAATTTCTTATTAGCTTCATCCATAACGATGTCGCCGCAGCCGGATACGCAGCACTCACCCATACCACGGGCAACAACGGCTGCATGGCTTGTCATACCACCGCGAACGGTAAGGATACCCTGAGCAGACTTCATACCTGTGATGTCTTCAGGAGATGTTTCAAGACGAACAAGAACAACTTTTTCGCCTCTTTCAGCCCATTCTACAGCGTCATCAGCTGTAAATACGACTTTACCGCAGGCAGCACCAGGAGAAGCGCCAAGGCCTTTGCCCATAGGTGTAGCAGCCTTTAATGCAGCAGCGTCGAACTGAGGATGAAGAAGTGTATCAAGGTTACGAGGATCGATCATAGCAACTGCTTCTTCTTCGGTTCTCATACCTTCATCAACAAGGTCGCAGGCAATCTTAAGAGCAGCCTGAGCTGTTCTCTTACCATTACGTGTCTGGAGCATGTACAGCTTCTTGTTTTCAACTGTGAATTCCATATCCTGCATATCTCTGTAGTGGTTTTCAAGAGTCTTGCAAACTTCTACGAACTGAGCAAATGCTTCCGGGAATTCTTCTTCCATCTTTGCGATCGGCATCGGAGTACGAACACCGGCAACAACGTCTTCACCCTGAGCATTGATCAGGAACTCACCCATGAGTTTCTTCTCGCCGGTAGCCGGGTCACGGGTAAATGCAACACCAGTACCGCAGTCATCACCCATGTTACCAAATGCCATGCTCTGTACGTTTACAGCAGTACCCCAGGAATATGGGATATCGTTGTCACGACGGTATACGTTTGCACGTGGGTTATCCCAGGAACGGAATACGGCTTTAACAGCGCCCATAAGCTGTTCCTTTGGATCATCCGGGAAGTCTGCACCAATCTTCTCTTTATATTCAGCCTTAAACTGATAAGCTAATTCCTTTAAGTCGTCAGCTGTCAGGTCAACGTCAAATGTAACGCCCTTTTTAGCCTTCATCTCGTCGATAAGTTCTTCAAAATATTTCTTACCAACTTCCATAACTACGTCAGAATACATCTGGATGAATCTTCTGTAGCAGTCCCATGCCCAACGAGGATTTCCGGATTTCTCAGCGATAACATTAACAACTGTTTCATTTAAGCCAAGGTTCAGGATAGTGTCCATCATACCAGGCATGGAAGCTCTTGCACCGGAACGAACGGAAACAAGGAGAGGATTCTCGCTGTCACCAAATTTCTTTCCTGTGATTTCTTCCATCTTACCGATGTATTCGTTGATCTGTGCACGGATCTCGTCGTTGATCTCACGACCGTCCTCATAGTACTGTGTACAAGCCTCTGTTGTGATTGTAAATCCCTGTGGTACAGGAAGACCAAGGCCTGTCATTTCAGCAAGGTTTGCACCTTTGCCGCCAAGGAGTTCACGCATGGATGCGTTACCTTCGCTAAACAAATAAACCCATTTCTTAGCCATTTGTTTTATTCCTCCTAAAATGTATTTTATTTGTTAATATATGGCCGCCCATTTAGGGGGCCTGCCCATATGTAAAACAGACAGACATGACCATATAAAATACCAAGATGAATATAGGCAATCAGCTTCTTTATTGTCCGCTCACTGCTTCGTGAACATTATAACACAATTAAGGGGGGTTTTTCAAATTTTTTTTTTGTACATTTTGCAGATATTTAGTAATATTTCTTGGTAAAATGTAACTATTCAGCCATGCCCGTACAGTTCCATGACCCAATATCTGAAAAAAATTACTGTAATTTCTTTCCTGTAAGCATCTCATATCCTAACAGGTACTGATTGATGGTTTTTTTCACAACATCTTCCGGCAGTGTCCAGTTGCTGTCCGGATTTGCTTTCAGCCAGTCGCGGGCGATCTGCTTGTCAAAGGACGGCTGGCCATGGCCCGGTTCATATCCGTCTGCCGGCCAGAAACGGGAACTGTCCGGGGTAAGCATCTCGTCGCCCAGAACAATGTTGCCGTTTTCGTCCAGACCAAATTCAAACTTTGTATCTGCAATGATAATACCACGGCTCAGGGCATAATCTGCACATTTCTTATACAGCGCGATCGTATAGTCACGAAGCTTGGACGCATATTCCTCGCCTTTGCCCGGGAAATACTTTTCCAAATGAGCAATGCTCTGCTCATAAGAAATATTTTCATCATGATCACCGATCTCAGCCTTTGTAGACGGTGTGTAGATCGGCTCAGGGAGCTTGTCGGACTCTCTTAAGCCTTCCGGAAGCTTAATGCCGCAGACGGTGCCGTCCTTCTGGTAGCTTGCCCAGCCGCTTCCTGTAATGTAGCCACGGACAATACACTCAATGGGGAGCATGTTCAGCTTGCGGCACATCATGCTGTTTCCGTCGAACTGAGGCTGACGGAAAAATTCCGGCATATCTTTCACATCTGTAGAAATCATATGATTGGGAACAATATCCTGGGTCATATCAAACCAGAACTTAGACATCTGTGTAAGCACAGCGCCTTTTTTTGTTACGTTATTTTTCAGGATTACATCAAAGCAGCTGATCCGGTCAGTAGCGACCATGATCAAATTATCACCGTTGTCATAAATCTCGCGGACTTTTCCTTCTTTAATGGGTTTCATTTCACTTACCTCACTTTTCATTTGTGGTGCTGCCGCGCCTTGCGCGGCATGGACATTGACTCACTTAAAGCAGCATTAAAATGCCAGCCGCTCATCCAGATAACTTTCAAGGTCTTCGATCTTAATACGCACCTGCTCCATTGTGTCACGGTCACGTACGGTCACGCAGCCGTCATTTTCAGAATCAAAGTCATAGGTAACACAGAACGGCGTACCGATCTCATCCTGACGGCGGTATCTCTTTCCAATATTGCCGCGGTCATCGTATTCACAGTTATATTTCTTAGATAACTGCATATAGATCTTTTCTGCCGGTTCAGCCAGCTTTTTGGACAATGGCAGGATACCGACCTTTACAGGCGCCAGAGCCGGATGGAAATGGAGTACCGTTCTTACATCGCCCTCTCCGATCTCCTCCTCGTCATATGCGCCGCATAAAAAGGCAAGAACAACACGGTCTGCACCTAAAGAAGGCTCGATGACATAAGGAATATACTTTTCCTTTTTAGCATCATCAAAGTAAGACATATCTTCACCGGATACAGTCTGATGCTGTGTCAGGTCGTAATCTGTACGGTCTGCAATGCCCCAAAGCTCACCCCAGCCAAATGGGAAAAGAAATTCAATATCACTGGTGGCCTTGGAATAAAATGAAAGTTCTTCTTTTTCATGGTCGCGGACACGCATTTCCTCGTCCTTCATTCCCAGAGACTTCAGCCAGTCAATACAGAACTGACGCCAGTAGGAGAACCATTCCAGGTCGGTATCCGGTTCACAGAAAAATTCCAGTTCCATCTGCTCAAATTCACGGGTACGGAACGTAAAGTTTCCGGGAGTGATCTCATTTCTAAAAGACTTTCCGATCTGGCCGATACCAAAGGGGATCTTTTTACGGGAAGTTCTCTGAACATTTTTAAAATTAACGAAAATACCCTGGGCCGTCTCCGGACGAAGGTATACGGTATTTTTAGCATCCTCGGTAACGCCCTGGAATGTTTTAAACATCAGGTTAAACTGACGGATGTCTGTAAAATTATGCTTGCCGCAGGAAGGACAGGGAATGTTGTTTTCTTCAATAAACTTCATCATTTCCTCATTAGACCATCCATCTACGGAGCCTTCATGAGCCATGCCCTTTTCATCCATATAATCTTCAATAAGCTTATCTGCGCGGAAACGCTCATGGCATTCTTTACAGTCCATAAGAGGATCTGAAAAGCTTCCTAAATGACCGGATGCCACCCATGTCTGAGGATTCATTAAAATCGCACAGTCCACGCCTACATTGTATGGATTTTCCTGGATAAACTTCTTCCACCAGGCGCGCTTTACGTTATTTTTCAGCTCTACACCAAGATTGCCATAATCCCATGTATTTGCCAGGCCGCCGTAAATTTCGGAGCCCGGATAAACAAACCCTCTGGCCTTGGCCAGAGCAACAATCTTATCCATTGTCTTTTCCATGATCTTATCTACCTCACATATGTTTTTATGTATCCGCTGCAAAAATCATACCGCAGCAAAATAAGGCCGTCTTTGGCCGGATCCGAGCCACACCTCCACCCAGGGGGCATGGCCCGGGACAGGCAAAAGCAATGCCATTTTTACGAATAAATGATCACCGCCAAAGTGCCGCTGCAATCTGCCACGGCTTTGTCCGTCACAGTCACATTATCGCTTACATAGGCGATCTTCCCGGGTACCGCTACCATTACATCTGAAGACACGACCACAGCGTTGTAGTCCTGAAGATCTTCAATATCTGCCGCCGTTCCCACAGCCTCACCCCCGGCGTTTACACAGCTTAAAGCCAGTACATCCTCTGAAAGCTGGGATGCCGGACACACAACAAGCGAATTGTAATTAAAATCCGTATAAGTCTCAGGGCTTTCATAAGTAAGCAAAACCCTGGCCACAGCGTCTGAAACCTCTACACTATCTACAGTAATGGCCAGATCATCCTCTTTACCGGAGGCTGCCGGATGATCTGCGTTATAATCTGCCGCTTCTTCCCTGACATAGGCATCCAGATCCTCAAGGGAATAATATTCCGCTTCAAAGGGTTCAACGCTTAACTCTGTAATACTCCCGTCCCGGTTCACTGCCAGGGCACTTTGGGAAAACTTTGAAATGTCCGCCGTACCATTGCATCCGGTCATGCAAACTAAGGCTGCAGCGCAAACCAAAGTCATATGCTTTAATCTCATCATATTCACAGGCCTCCTTACAGGCTTTTACTATTGTAGCGTTTCTCCCTTTAATTTTCAACATATTTCTGAGAAATTATACCATCTTTCTCATTACCAATTCAGCCGCGGCGTCTACAGCAGGTCCAGCATATCCAGGGATTTAAACTTCCGGTCTACATGAAGCCGGATAAAGTGTTCCATGACATTTTCCAGATCCCTTAACACCTCCGCGCTGACCGTAAAGGAGTACAGTTTTTCCACAGGCACGGAAATAATATACTGCATCGTATATACCGTAGAAGGATGAAGCTTTTTCAGACCGGATTCCCGGCCCCGGCAGTTTTCGCAGACAACGCCGCTGTGGAGGAAACTAAAGCGGGTCAGATTTTCACTGCTGCCGCACAGACAGCAGGAAAAGCACTGGGGATACTCTCCTTCCAGGACAAAGACCTTTAATTCATAGATCCTGCGCACCAGCTTAAAATCTATGATCTTCCTGCATAAGACCCTCAGGGTCTGATACAACAGCTTTAAAAGCGGGGTGCCGTCAATATTTTCACGGGCATAGTAGCTGGCAAATTCCAGGAAATAAAAACCATAGCAGGCCGCCTCCAGATCCTGCCTGAGCTCCATAAAATAATTAGACACCTCAGCTCCCACAAGGGTATAGGCATCCCGCCCGGGGATCAGAAAAAATTCGCCAAATACAAAAGGTTCTGTTGCAGCCAGCATAGGGCTTTTTGGCCGGCGGGATCCCCGGGAAAAGGCGGTGATCTTTCCCCGCTGTGTTGTTAAAAGCACAAGGCGTTTGTCATACTCCCCCACAGGCATGGATGAAATGACCATCCCTGTCAGCTTTAACTGTTCTGTCATGGACTAATACTCTTTCTTGTCGTAGCCAAAGTTCTTTATAAGGAAATCACTGTCCCGCCAGTCCTTTTTCACCTTTACCCAAAGCTGAAGGTTGACATGGCCATCCAGCAGGTTTTCAATCTCCTGACGGGCCTGACTGCCGATCTTTTTCAGCATGCTGCCGTTTTTCCCGATAATGATCCCCTTATGAGAATCCCTCTCGCAAATGATCGTTGCATCAATGTCCATCATTGGACGCGGACCCTGACGTTCCTTCATCCGCTCAATGACTACGGCAATGCCATGGGGGATTTCTTCATCTAAGAGCCGCAGGGCCTTTTCACGGATCAGCTCTGCCACGATCTGACGCTCCGGCTGGTCTGTAATGGTATCAGCATCAAAAAACTGAGGGCCTTCCGGCAAATATTTCATGATCACCTTAATGATCTCGTCGGTATTTTCCCCTTTTAAGGCAGAGCATGGGACAATGTCTGCGAAATCGCATACATCCTTATAGGCATCAATAAATTTAAGGATTTCTTCCTTTTTCACTGTATCGATCTTGTTGATCACCAGCACTACCGGCGTTTTAACCCGGGCCAGCTGCTGGGCAATGTGGCGCTCTCCCGCCCCGATAAATGTGGTGGGCTCTACCAGCCACAAGATCACATCTACCTCGGACAGGGTACGTTCTGCCACTGTGACCATATACTCGCCAAGCTTGTTTTTAGCCTTATGGATCCCCGGGGTGTCCACAAATACGATCTGTCCGTCATCGCTTGTATACACGGTCTGGATCCGGTTTCTCGTTGTCTGGGGCTTGCTGGAAGTAATGGCGATCTTCTGGCCGATCAGCCGGTTCATCAGCGTAGATTTTCCCACATTGGGACGGCCGATCAGCGTTACAAAACCTGATTTAAAATGGTTTTCCATAACATCCTCCTTATTACAGCAGCGGTTCCACAGATGTAAACAGCTGTTTATTGGCTTCGATCTGAGTTTCGCTGCCGATAACGCACAGATGATCCTGAGATACAAAGGCGTCTGCCAGATCACCAAAGCTGCGGATCGTTTCTGCATCTGCAGACAGCATTTCATCTCTTGTCTTTTGCAGATCTTCATTGGTAACCCCTGTAAAGTAAGCAGCCAGGGAACGGGCAGCCCCTGCAAACGGCTTCTGCGGCGTATCTGCGGCACTGACTGCACCGATAATATATTTCAGCATATCCCGGTCGCTGACAGTGAAATTACGGATATAATTTCCGCACTCTTTATAAATATCCAGGGTTTCCTTAAGATGGGGATCTCTGTAAGATGCAAAGTAGGCATTTCCGTTTCTTGCAAAGCCGCACATGCATCCGTAAGCGCCGCCCTTGACTCTTAGGTTGATCCACAAATATTCATATTCCATAATAACCTTCAATACATTTAAGGCTCCGTGGAATTTAAAGCCGCTCTTAACAAAATTTCCGGCCATAACATCATACTGGACCATCCCCGGCGTAACAAAGCCTTCCTTTTTCCCATCCGGTGTCCACTGGAACACTTCTTTTTCGGGAATGTCCCGGGTCAGGTATGCTTCAATGCCTGAAAGGGCTTCTTCCATAACTTTAATATCTTCCAGTCTGGCTGTGTAATCCACCATCAGGTTGTCCATGCGGAAAATAAAATGGGCAGTTTCCTTTAATGCTCCCATAATTTCATCACATTTGGCATCAAAATTCTTTGCCAGATTTTTGGCGAAATGGTAATAATCCACACCGCTGAGCAATTCACGGAATGCGCCGGCCTCTGAAAAGTAAGATACTGCACGGTTCACGGCAACACCAGATACAGACGAATTGAAGGCCATCTGGAGCCGTGACACATTTTCATCCACAATCTCCTTTAACCGTTTTTTATCATCCAGCTTTGATGTAAACAAAAGCGTCTCCATAAGATCAATCATCTTGCCCAGATTACTTAAAAGCGCACGGCCGGAGATTTCAAAGCAGGGATGGTACTGTCCGGTTTCCTTTCCGCCATAAATGGACGGACTTGTATAAATACCGCCGGTATACATGCTGATTTCATTATTTAAGCTTTCATAATCATAGTCCTTTGTATCAATATTGCCAAGCACTGAGGATAAAAGACCTGCATAAGGAATCAGACGCACAGGGATGCCTTCAATATTAAAGATCAGCTTCAGATAGCCGATACCCTTTGTCTCATAGTCATGGAACAGACCCTTAAATCCGTTAAATTCCCGCTCCTCATTCACAATAGGAATTGGGGACTTGTCAATATCCTCCAACGCCAGCATAGGAATCTTTTCCAGCTCCTCCTGAGTTGACGGTGTCTCCTGGTACTCTCTTAAGTGCTTTGTTTCTTCAACGATCCGGGCAATCTCCTCATCACTCATAGATGCCTTTTTAGCCGCAAGGGCTTCCTTTAACTGTTTTTCAGACTCTGTGGCAAGGCCCTTCTGAGGCTTAAGCACCAGCAGGGATGCATGAGGGTTGTCCAAAAGCCAGTCTGTGATCAGTTTTTCAAAATAGCCCTCATCCGCTTTTGCTCTCAGCATGTTAAATACAGAAAAGCATTTTAAATGGGTAAATGGCTGATCCTTATTATAAAGCCAGCTGTCCATCATCTGGATTCCATACATAAGCCCGCTTGGGAAACTGCCGTAATCAGCTTCACGGAACTTAAACTCCATAGTGTTTAACGCAGCCTTTACAGAGTCCTTATTGACGCCTGTATCAGCCACCTTCTGAAGGGTCTCACGAATGATCTGAAGGAACTTTTCCTTATCCTGTGCATTACCGTTTTTGGCAATAATGGAGAGATAAGGCTGGCGGATAGATCTTTCATACTCACAGTAAGCGTCCTTGCAGATTCCGCTTTCGATCAGGGCTTTTTTCAGGGGAGCGCCTGGACAGCTCATCAGAGCATAATCCAGCACCTGGAATGCAATATACATTTCCGGATCAAGGCTGTCCTTTAAGACAACATTATACGCCATGTAGGTGTTATCCTTTTCATCCTCGCTGCTGCTTAAGGAATAGGTATATTCTTCTTCCTTCATATGGCCAAAAGGCTTCTGCAGCTGTATCTCAGAGTCCACATCCAAATGGTCAAATTTGCTTAAATACTCCCGGTCCATAAAATCCAGCTTTTCATTAACGTCAAAATCACCGTACAGATAAATATAGCTGTTAGAAGGATGGTAATATTTGCTGTGAAAGTCAAGAAATTCTTCATAGGTCAGCTCCGGAATATTGTCCGGGTCGCCGCCGGATTCCTGGCCATAGGTTGTATCCGGGAATAAGGTGGATGTGATCTTTCTGGAAAGCACCTGATCCGGTGAAGAAAATGCGCCTTTCATCTCATTGTATACAACACCGTTATATGTCAGTTCTCCGTCAGCATCCTCAAGGGCATAATGCCAGCCCTCCTGCTGGAAGATCTCTTTATGGGTATAAATATTCGGATAAAACACGCTGTCCATATAAACGTGCATCAGATTCTGAAAATCCCTGTCATTGCAGCTGGCTACCGGATACATCGTCTTGTCCGGATAGGTCATGGCATTTAAAAAAGTATTTAAGGAACCTTTAACCAGCTCGACAAAAGGATCTTTCACAGGGAAATGTTTTGATCCGCACAATACAGAATGCTCCAGGATATGTGGAACTCCGGTGCTGTCCTTTGGGGGTGTGCGGAAAGCAATGTCAAAAACTTTATTTTTATCTTCATTCGATAAAACGGCAACGCGGGCGCCGGCTTTTTTGTGTATAAGCAGCGCTGCCTGGGATTTCACTTCATCAATATATTCGCAGGACACCAGCGAATACGCCGGATGGATCTTGCCAAAGTTATTCTCCATATTTTTCTCCTCCATAAATTTAATTCATGCTGACATGATTATAGCATATATATAAAGCTTTTCCAACGAAAGAGTTTTTCATCAGAAATATTGCCGGCATGACTGAAGCGTTACCTATAACGAAACACAGCCGTACTGCCAAAAGGGCAGGTACGGCTGTGTGCTGTTATTGATGATTTTTTATCCAGTTTGTAACGTCATCCTTAAATTGCTCCCAGGCATCTTCATGCTCTACAAAATAGAGCGGACAAAGCTTGCCGGTCACATCATAATGACGGATCACATTTTCAACCGGGACTTCAAGATATTCGCACAGCCATCCTGTCAGCTCCACCAGGGAATCATAGGTGGCGTCATTAAACTTTCCCGTTTCATCC
This sequence comes from Candidatus Scybalocola faecigallinarum, assembly GCA_018711005.1. Taxonomy (GTDB): domain Bacteria; phylum Bacillota; class Clostridia; order Lachnospirales; family Lachnospiraceae; genus Catenibacillus; species Catenibacillus faecigallinarum. The sequence continues at coordinate 16,411 of DVIT01000024.1, forward strand.
GGGTGGCAGACTTCAATAGATACGGTGTCATTGTTCCGGTCATTGGATGCATATGCCATCTCTGAGGTAGGGATGCACTGGACGATCTTTCCTTCCAGGCCTACGATAAAATGACTGCTGGCATAAGTTTCGTGGCTGTCTTTAAGCCCTTCAAAATAGCTGCGGTTCTGCTCTGCCGTAGAGCCCGGATTTGCCACATAATGGATAACAATTCCCGTGATCTTCTCTGTGGCTGTCTGGGGTCTGGAATAAGGGTTTGGCGTCAGCAGCTCCACACTCATCTGAGGCCGATACTGCTCTACATTTTCAATGCCGTAGACCGATGCTTCCCCCGTCCTAGACCCTTTCGTAAAGATCAGGATCATGCCGGCAATAAAAATGACCAGCACCAGCAGGATAATGACAATGGGACAGATCCGCCTCAGCGGTCCTTTCCTTCCTCTGTTGTTCATAGCCCCTCTGTTATTCATAGTATCACTGTCCTTATATCTCCCCGGACATACCCGCTACAGATCAGTGATCAACGCTGTAGTTTGGTGCCTCTTTTGTGATCTGAATGTCATGGGGATGACTTTCTTTTAAAGAAGCTGCGGAAATCTTTACAAAGCTTCCGTTTTCCTTTAATTCTTCAATAGTCTTTGTACCGCAGTAGCCCATACCGGCTCTTAAGCCGCCCACAAGCTGGAATACTGTATCTTCCACAAGGCCCTTATAAGCCACACGGCCTTCCACGCCTTCAGGAACAAGCTTTTTAGCATCACTCTGGAAGTAACGGTCCTTGCTGCCGTTTTCCATAGCAGCGATGGAACCCATGCCGCGGTATACTTTATACTTTCTGCCCTGATATAATTCAAAGCTTCCCGGGCTTTCATCGCAGCCGGCAAACATGCTTCCCATCATACATACATTGGCGCCTGCAGCGATGGCTTTCGTAACATCTCCGGAATACTTAATACCGCCGTCAGCAATGATCGGAATATTATATTCTTTTGCTACGGAATAAGCATCCATTACGGCGCTGATCTGAGGAACACCAATACCGGCAACTACACGGGTCGTACAAATGGAACCGGGTCCGATACCAACCTTAACCGCATCAACACCGGCTTCAATAAGAGCCTTTGTGCCTCCGGCTGTTGCCACATTTCCTGCGATCACCTGAAGCTCCGGATATGCGTCTTTTACCATACGCACAACACGCAGAACATTGGCAGAATGTCCATGAGCCGTATCAATAACGATAACATCCACTTTTGCCTTCACAAGAGCATCCACACGGTCCAGAATATCGGCAGTTACGCCTACGCCTGCGCCGCAAAGAAGACGTCCCTGGGAGTCTTTGGCAGATAATGGATACTTAATAGTCTTTTCAATATCTTTGATAGTAATAAGACCTTTCAGGTTGAAATCGTCATCCACGATTGGCAGCTTTTCCACGCGAGCTTTCCCAAGAATGTGTTTTGCTTCCTCAAGGGTTACGCCCTCTTTTGCTGTCACAAGATTTTTAGATGTCATGCACTCGCGGATTTTTTTAGAATAGTCTTCTTCAAACTTAAGATCGCGATTTGTAAGAATACCGACAAGCTTCTTGCCCTCTGTAATAGGAACACCGGAAATCCTGAACTTTGCCATAAGCTCATTGGCATCAGCAAGAGTATGCTCCGGAGACAGATAAAACGGATCTGTAATAACGCCATACTCTGAGCGTTTCACCTTATCCACCTCGTCTGCCTGTGCCTGAATAGACATATTTTTATGGATAATGCCAATACCTCCCTGTCTGGCCATAGCAATAGCCATGCGGTGTTCGGTTACAGTATCCATGCCGGCGCTCATCAGGGGAATATTTAACTTGATCTTTTGTGTTAAATGTGTGGTGATGTCAACCTGGTTGGGAATAACCTCAGAATATGCTGGAACTAATAGTACATCATCAAATGTAATGCCTTCACCGATAATCTTACCCACGATTTCTTCCTCTCTTTCTCTTAAATGACTGAAATGATGCCGGGACAAATCCAACGTCCCATGCTCCTGCAAACTGCCCGGGCAGTGCAGGATCGTAAAATTGTTCCATATACAATTCGACAACTTACTATCGAAATAATAAGTTGTCGAATAATGTAGCAATTTAGTGTTTACAAGTTTAACAAATCATACTTTAAAAGTCAACATAGAAGATCATTATTAATTCTTAAGAGTTTTATTAGCACAGCTTAAAACAACTGTCGTTTCTATCAGTATTATTAATAAACTTGCAATAGTCTCTTATCTTCCATGTTCTGGGATAAGCTGCCAAAATGCAGCGATCCTGCGGGTCTGATGTTGGTTTTATGCTTCCTTTTTTACTTTGCTGGGTGAATAATTATACATATTATCCAGCATCTTTTCTGACGGCTCAAAAATCACCTTGATACGGCCATTATTGCCTGAACCTACATAAACATAGCGTTTACAAGATTTATCTCTGGAAGAAAAGTCGTATACTTTCGCTTCACTGTGCTGATAAGGATCCAGCCAGTGGGAGCCTTCCATAGCCAGCACCTCAAGGCTTTCAAAATTTACACTGAGCTTTCTCTTACGCCGGAAATCGCCGCTGAGCTGGTCAAAATCCAGATCCCCGGCAGTAAAAATATATTCATATTCCACTTTCTGGAAGCGGATCAAGAAATACTCAAGGACAAGAATAACAAGGGCGAATATAAAAAGGCCCGGAAATGCAGCAAAAAAACCCAACACAAAAAGCGCAGCGATCAAAAATGTAACGATGCCGCAAATGACCCGAACGACAATATTGCCCGGGGTTGTTTTCCTCTTTACGAGGACTTCGGAGAATACGTCTCCAGATGAACTTACCATAGCTTATTCCTCCAATAGTTCCTTTGTGTGCCCCATCTGTTTTGACAATGTGTGACAGCGGCACCCTTGCTTTACATTATACTTTATTTTCCACAGAATATAAAGTGGAAAATAGGAATATTTTTTAAATATTGTAACTATTCAGCCATGCCCGCTCGGATTCGCTGCTAACGCAGCAAAATCCTCGCTTATAGCTAAACGCCCTATATCCGGACGGGTAAAGAAAAAGCCTTTGCAGCCCCTGTCCAAAAGGGAACTGCAAAGGCTTCTATAAAAAGCACAATTTATACACTCATGGATTACATCATGCCCATGCCGCCCTGAGGAGCAGCAACAGCCGGAGTCTCAGCTTTAATATCAGCAACAACAGATTCTGTTGTCAGTAAAGTAGAAGCAACGCTTGTTGCGTTCTGGAGAGCGCTTCTTGTTACTTTGGCAGGATCAATGATGCCGGCTTCAACCATATTTACATATACTTCATTAAGAGCATCATATCCAACGCCAACTTCGCTTTCTCTTACTTTGTTAATGATCACAGCGCCTTCAAGGCCTGCATTTGCAGCAATGTGATGTAAAGGAGCTTCCAGAGCCTTAAGTACCACGTTAGCGCCGGTCTTTTCATCGCCTGTCAGGCTGTCTGCCAGCTTGGCAACTTCTTTTGCTGCATGGATATATGCGGAACCGCCGCCGCAGATAACGCCTTCTTCAACAGCAGCTCTCGTAGCAGCTAAAGCATCTTCCATACGAAGTTTCTTTTCTTTCATCTCTGTCTCTGTAGCTGCGCCTACACGGATCACAGCAACACCGCCGGACAGTTTTGCAAGTCTTTCGAGAAGTTTTTCTTTATCAAATTCAGAAGTTGTCTCGTCAGCCTGAGCCTTGATCTGAGCAACTCTTTCCTGGATTGCCTGAGCATCGCCCATACCGTCAACAATGATCGTATTTTCTTTCTGAACTTTTACAGATTTAGCGCGGCCAAGCATATCGATAGTTGCATCCTTTAATTCATAGCCCAGTTCTTCGGAAATTACTTTACCGCCGGTAAGGATTGCAATATCTTCCAGCATTGCTTTTCTTCTGTCGCCATAGCCGGGAGCCTTAACAGCAACAACAGAGAATGTGCCTCTTAATTTATTAACAACTAATGTAGCAAGAGCCTCGCCCTCAACATCTTCAGCAATGATCAGAAGCTTAGCGCCGATCTGAACAACCTGTTCAAGAAGCGGAAGGATTTCCTGGATATTGCTGATCTTCTTGTCAGTAATAAGGATATATGGGTTTTCCAGAGTAGCTTCCATCTTTTCCATATCTGTACACATATAAGCGGACAGATAGCCTCTGTCAAACTGCATACCTTCAACAAGATCAAGCTCTGTCATCATAGTCTTGGATTCTTCAATAGTGATGACACCGTCATTTGTCACTTTTTCCATAGCGTCTGCAACCATTTCGCCTACAGAATCATCACCGGCGGAGATTGCTGCAACTCTTGTAATCTGGCTTCTGCCAGTAACCTTCTGGCTCATCTTTGCGATAGCGTCTACAGCAGCATCTGTTGCTTTCTGCATACCTTTTCTTAAGATGATGGGATTAGCACCTGCTGCCAGGTTCTTCATACCTTCGTTGATCATTGCCTGTGCTAATACAGTAGCTGTTGTTGTACCATCACCAGCAACATCGTTTGTCTTTGTAGCAACTTCCTTAACGATCTGAGCACCCATGTTTTCAAACGGATCTTCCAGTTCGATCTCTTTTGCAATCGTCACACCATCGTTTGTGATCAGAGGAGTGCCGTAGGATTTGTCAAGAACTACGTTTCTTCCTTTAGGTCCAAGTGTTACTCTAACTGTATCAGCTAACTGATTAACGCCATTTTCCAGTGCTTTTCTGGCTTCTGCACCATATTTGATCTGTTTTGCCATGATTTATTCCTCCTGATATTCTATAATAATGTCTTTTTATACACAGACGGGAAATTATTCTACAACAGCAAGAATGTCGCTCTGTCTTACGATAATATATTCTTCGCCGTCAAGCTTAACTTCTGTTCCTGCATACTTGGAATAGATAACCTTAGAACCAACTTCAACCTGCATCGTTACTTCTTTTCCGTCAACCATTCCGCCAGGACCTACAGCAATAACTTCTGCTTCCTGTGGTTTTTCTTTTGCCTGGCCGGTTAATATGATACCGGATTTTGTTGTTTCTTCTGCAACCAGCTGTTTTAAAACGACTCTGTCTCCTAATGGTACTAATTTCATATCTAAATTCCTCCTTATGAAATGCTTCTTCAACTTATTAGCACTCACTTTACTCGAGTGCTAACCGATATACTTATAATATGTTTTTTGCCCTCTGATTGCAACCATAGACAGCATGTGTTTTTAGGTGATTTTCAATAGTTTTCTCATTTTTTCTCTTATATACTCATATTTCCTTCATTTTTCATATTTTTGAATTATTTAATCGCCGCCAGACCCATCCGGGAGCCGCAAAAACCTCTCCCGACGGCAGGGCGTATAACGCTAAAAAGCAGCTGGCCTGTGCCAGCTGCTTTTATCACAATCTTGATGCTATTATTTTCCCGGCTTATAAGAGCTCTTTAAAGAAACAATACGGTTAAATACTAAATGATCCGGCGCAGAGTCCTTTGTATCCACGCAGAAATAGCCCTGGCGGACAAACTGGAAGCTGTCACCGCCTTTAGCCTCAGCCAGGGAAGGCTCCACATAGCACTCATTTAAAACGGTGAGGGAATTGGGATTTAAGTTTAATGAGCCGTCCTCTTTATTATAAACACCCTTTTCCTCGTCCACCAGATTTTCATACAGGCGCACCTGGGCTTTAACTGCATAAGGTGCAGCAACCCAGTGGATCGTCCCCTTAACTTTCCGTCCGGTAAATCCGCTGCCGCTGCGTGTTTCAGGATCATAGGTGCAGTGGATCTCTGTCACTTTGCCGTTTTCATCCTTCTTATAATCGGTACATGTCACAAAATAGCCGTTCATCAGGCGCACTTCATTGCCCGGATACAGACGGAAATACTTTTTAGGCGGTTCTTCCATAAAGTCTTCCCGCTCAATATAAAGCTCACGGCAGAAAGGCACCTGGCGGGTTCCAAGTTCTTCATTTTCCTGATTATTTACAACATCCATGTACTCAACCTGACCTTCCGGATAGTTGTCAATGATCAGTTTTACAGGATCCAGCACTGCCATCATACGGCTGCGTTTAAGCTTTAAATCCTCACGGATGCAATATTCAAGCATTGCATAGTCCACGCTGGAATTGCTCTTGGAAACACCTACCAGTTCCATAAACATTTTAATGGATTCCGGTGTAAAGCCTCTCCGGCGCAAAGCTGCAATAGATACAAGGCGGGGATCGTCCCAGCCGTCAACAATATTTTCTTCTACCAGTTTTTTAATATAACGCTTGCCGGTGATCACATTCTGAAGGTACAGCTTGGCAAATTCGATCTGCTTGGGCGGATGAGGATACTCCAGCTCCCGTACAACCCAGTCGTAAAGAGGACGATGGTCCTCAAACTCCAGGGTGCAGATAGAGTGGCTGATCCCTTCAATAGCATCTTCAATAGGATGGGCAAAGTCATACATGGGATAAATGCACCACTTGTCCCCTGTATTATGATGGGTCATGCGGGCCACACGGTAAATTACCGGGTCGCGCATATTAATATTCGGAGAAGCCATGTCGATCTTTGCACGGAGCACCCGGCTGCCGTCCTCAAACTCACCGTTTTTCATCCGTTCAAACAGATCCAGGTTTTCTTCCACACTGCGGTTGCGGTATGGGCTGTCCTTTCCCGGCTCTGTCAGCGTTCCGCGGTACTGGCGGATTTCCTCTGCACTGAGATCGCACACATAGGCCTTGCCTTTTTTGATCAGCTTTACTGCTGCTTCATACATCTGGTCAAAGTAATTGGATGCAAACAGCACCTCACCGTCATACTTGGCTCCCAGCCATTCCACATCCTCAATAATAGACTGAACGAACTCGGTCTTTTCCTTTGTCGGGTTGGTATCATCAAATCTTAAATGGAACTTTCCGCCATATTTTTTTGCCAGGCCATAATTTAATAAAATAGACTTGGCATGTCCAATGTGAAGATAGCCATTAGGTTCCGGCGGGAAGCGGGTGCAGATTTCCTCGTAGCATCCTTCTTCCAGATCCTTATCTATAATCTGCTCAATAAAATTTTTAGAAACAACTTCATTTTCCATATTTCTTTGTTTCCTCCCTGAGTTATATTCCGTCACCGGAGCTTTTCCGGTGCTGCTTTCCTGTCACGGCCAAAAAAGCCCAAACAGCAGTTTCGTCTTTTTATCATAGCATAGGAGTTCTCATGGGGCAAGTCTTTTCCCCTTAATTAATCTCTAAACCATCCTTGTCCCCGGCAATAAGCAATCCATAAGATGCCAGGGAACGTCCGTACCCCGTCACTGTACACAAACCGGACTTCTTCTGAAACGCCGCTGCTGTCTGGTCTTGCCTGTATCAGATCCCAGTCTATCTTCTGGAAAAAGTATTTTCCGTTAAATAACTCTGTTTCCACATAATTTTTCCCCGATTAAATAAAAGCGCATATTCCCATATTTAATATTGCATTAAAAGCATGTAAAGGCGACACATTTTTGGCTGTATTTGGGAAAATAAATGCTCAAACAGAATACTTAGAAAAAAGAAAACTCCGGAAATCTATCTTATAGATGTCCGGAGCTTAAAAAAAGCTGCCTAGGGGACTTGAACCCCCGACCTCCGCCTTACCAAGGCGACGCTCTACCGACTGAGCCAAGGCAGCATGCTGTGCGAATCAGCTTCCTAAGAATACTACATTTTTATCCTCCTGTCAATAACTAATTTACAAATTTTTGTAATTATTCAGCCATGCATCCGGTCAGGCAAAGAACCGGCGGAAGTTTACTTACACAAGGGGCTTTGCCCGTCCGGCCAGAACATCACCGCCATAAATCAAAATCTTTTTTATCTTGTATATCGAACATATGTGTGCTATTATAAATTCAATGATGCTTTGGCACGCTATTCCAAAGCATAAATCCTATAGAAAGCAGGTTTGCAGCTCTGAGAAAGAAGCTTAGAACTCTTTTTCCCTTTCTTGTGATCTTGTGTCTGCTCCTGGCCGGATGCTCCTCATCCACAGCGGCCACAGGTCAAAGTACAGGCCAGACAGCTTCTGTCCCGGCCCAGGGGGATGACGGTTCAGAAGCTGCCAAAGAACTTTTGACCGTCCATTTTATTGATGTTGGCCAAGGTGACAGTATTCTGATCCAGGCCGGAAACGAAGCGATGCTTATTGACGCAGGCACCAACGAAAGCGGCGATGTGGTCACCGCATACCTGGAGAGCCTTGGCATTTCCCATCTGGACTGGGTGATTGGCACACATCCCCATGAAGACCATATTGGCGGACTGGATGATGTGATCCGTGAGATGGATGTAGATCGGGTCATGATGCCGCCAAAAGAGCATACCACCAAAACCTTTGAAGATGTGCTGGATACCATTGCCGATAAGAATCTGACCATTACGGTCCCGGAAGTTGGCGACAGCTATGCCCTTGGCAGCGGCCAGTTCACCATCCTCGGCCCGGTAAATGATTACGGAGATGACTTAAACAACTGGTCTGTTGTCCTGAGACTGGACTATGGCAATACAAGCTTTTTGTTTACCGGAGACGCAGAAAGCGCAGCGGAAGAAGATATTTTGTCCACCGGACTCCCGGCAGAAGCCGATGTGCTGAAGGTGGGCCATCATGGCAGCGATACATCCACATCCCAGGCATTTTTAGATGCTGTATCCCCGGATTTTGCCGTGATCAGCGCAGGCTGGGACAATGACTACGGCCATCCCCACCAAACGACTTTAGATAAGCTGGTGGCAGCACAGGTCAGTCTGTGCCGCACAGACCTTCAGGGAACGGTTTTGATCACCAGCAATGGCCAGGATCTGGATGTTTCCTATACAAAGGAGGCTGCCGAAGATGATCTGACGGCCAGCCCGGATGCATCGGCCAGCGAGCTTTCAAATACTTCCTCCGCTGATGCTTCTGGTACATTAGAAAGCGTCAGCGGCACTGCCGGCGGCACCGGCGGAAGCACTCCCGGCGCGGCTGCTTCCCAGGATGAAACGCCGGCACAGGAAACCCAGGCGCCCGCAGTTACTGAAAATCCCGATGTGAGCATCCAGGTACATATTACCCGTACCGGAGAAAAGTATCACAGCGCCGGATGCAGCTATTTAAGCAAATCTGACATTCCCATTTCCCTGGCGGATGCCAAAGCTCAGGGCTATACCCCCTGTTCCAGGTGCAACCCGCCCCAATAAAAAATCTTCGCTGAAATATACCTTTCTAAAAAAATATATCCTGTACCCGGGCCGTCCAGCAATACCCGGATACGGGATATGATCCTTCTGGAATATGATCCTTCTGCCTTTATCCGGCTTTTTTCCTCCGCCTGCGGCGGGCAAAAACCGCGCAGACGATGACAATGGCCCCGATTAAAATAATGATCGTCCAGTTTTTATATGTATCCATATACTTTATCACCAGATCCCATGAAGCGCCTGCAAAGGCTCCAAGATGCACCAGCAGAATATTCCACAGCAGCGTTCCTCCCACGGTCATGGCCGTAAAGGGACCCATGGCCATTTTAGCCATTCCCGCGGGAATGGAGATCAGGCTCCTTAAAATAGGGATGCAGCGGCAGAAAAATACAGCTTTTGTCCCCTTTTTTCCAAACCAGTCCAGCGTCAGCTCCACATCTTCTCTTTTAAAGCGGAGCAGCCGCCCGGCCTTCCCGTCCACCAGCTTCATTAATCGTTCTTTGCTTAACAGCCGTCCCACATAATATAAAAAAAGCGCGCCAATATACGATCCTATGGTTGCCGCAAAGATAACGCCCCACACGCTCAAGGATGTATATGTTGTTAAAAAGCCGCTGAAGGTAAGGATAACCTCTGAAGGGATCGGTGGAAAGATATTTTCAAAAGCAATTAACAAAATAATTCCAATATAGCCAAACTGCTCTACCAGGTGTATGATCATATCCTGCATAAAAAACTCCCGGAGATTCTTTATTTTAATATATGAATCTCCGGGAAAAATATACGCAAATCAAGACTGGAGCGCTTCGGCCTTTTTCCGGATACGCTGTATGGCATTATCCACGGCTTTTTCGTTTTTATTCAGCTGGCGGGCGATCTGGGAATAGCTTTGGCCTTCCATAAATAAATCCAGCACCTTTTTTTCCAAAGGACTTAACGCATCCAGAAGCCTCTGTCGGGCCCGTTCGCGGTTTTCCTTAATAAAAAAGGAATCCTCCGGACCTGCCCCGGATTCCGATAATGTATCCATAAGCACCGGTGCATTTTCATCATCATCTGCCGGCTCATATAATGACACATAAGAATTAAGAGGCTGATGCTTTTGCCTCTGCGCAGCTCTTACAGCGGAGCTGATCTGGCGGATCATACACAGCTGGGCAAATCCGGCAAAGTCTGTCCCTATATCCGGATCATAGTCCCAGATTGCCTTCATCAGCCCGATCATGCCTTCCTGGATCAGATCATCGCTTTCCCCGCCGATCAGATAAAACTGTCTCGCCTTTTTCTTTGCCATCCCCTTATATTTATTGAGAAGATAGTCAATACCCGCCGTCTGTCCCTGCTGGATACAGCGGCAGATCTGCTCGTCTGTCATTTCATTAAACTGACTGTCCATATATGTCTCCTGCGGTCAGATCACCCAAGCCTCTGTCTTACGATTTCATAAGCCAACACACCGGCAGCGACCGAGGCATTCAGTGAATCTATATCTCCTTTCATGGGAACGGAAATGGTAAAATCGCATTTTTCCTTAACAAGCCTGCTGACACCGCTGCCTTCATTGCCAATAACCAGGCCGATGGGGCCCTTCAAATTCTGGCGGTACATCAGCTGACCGTCCATGTCTGCACAGGCAAACCACAAACCTTCCTTTTTAAGGCTGTCAATGGCTGAGGCCAGGTTTGTCACTCTGGCCACCGGCGTGTAATTAATAGCACCGGCCGAAACCTTTGCCACCGTAGGCGTCAGGCCTACAGCGCGGTTTTTCGGTATAATAATGCCATGAGCCCCGGCAAGATTAGCGGTTCTTAAGATGGCACCCAGATTATGAGGATCCTCGATCCCATCTAAAAGGATGATAAACGGATCTTCTCCTTTATCCCGGGCTGCCTGCAATATATCCTCTACCTGAGCATAAGCGTATGCCGCACACACAGCAATAACGCCCTGATGGTGCTTTGTCTGAGAAAGCTGGTCCAGACGTTCTTTGGAAACAAAGTGAACGATAGTGTCCCTTTTCTTCGCTTCCCTTAAGATGGTCCTGATCGGGCCGTCCTGGCATCCGTCCAGGACAAACAGCTTATCCACGGTCTTTCCTGACCGAAAGGCTTCAATCACCGGGTTTCTTCCTTCAACGATTGATTCTTCGTATCTCATATATTCCTCCTGATCAAATGGCTTTCATAGCTTCAAGTCCTAAATGAACCAGCTCCATGATCCGCTCATATTCCTGTTTCAAGTAAAGGTATCCCATCAAAGCCTCAAACCCTGTGGCCATACGGTAATCTGTCATTGTGGCGTTTTTTGCCATGGTATAAGACTTGGCGTTGCGGCCCCGTTTATAAACCGATACTTCTTCTTCAGTCAGCCGGGCCTCAATGGCCTTGATCAGCCGGGCCTGAGCCGATGCCTTGACCAGGGTGCTGGAGCGCTTATGAAGCTTATTTACAGGAGCATTGGAACGCTCCACCACGATAGAGCGGATAATCACTTCATAAACAGCGTCCCCCAAATAGGCCAGTGTCAGTGGGGAATATTGGCGCACATCCACCTGTCCAAGGCCAAAAAGCGCCCGGAACTTTTCATGGAACCGGATGGGATTTTCTGCGATCTGGCCGTCCTGCATTTCTATGCTCTTTTCCATTTGACACCTTCCCTTGTATCCTCCAGGATAATGCCTTTTTCCAAAAGCATCTGACGGATCTCGTCTGCCCTGGCAAAATTCTTTGCCTTTCTTGCTGCCTGGCGTTCCTGGATCAGCGCTTCAATATCTTCATCCAGCATTTCTTCTTTTTTATCTGTAATGATTCCAAGAATATCGCAATATTCTACGATCGTATCCAGAATCTTTTGGATAAAATCCTGTGCGCTTTCTGCCTGGGCATCAATATTGGCCAGTTTTACCATTTCAAAAATGGCAGCCACAGCGTCCGCTGTATTAAAATCGTCATCCATGGCTTTATCAAACTTCTGGCACAACGCATCCAGCGCAGCCAGCCGTGCATTTTCCTCGTCATTCACCGGACGCTCTTGACCTTTTAAATTTCTTAACCGGTCTACCGCCGTAAGGATACGCTCCAAACTGTTTTTGGCTGCTGCCATTAAGTCTGCGCTAAAGTTTAACGGACTGCGGTAATGGGCGCTGAGCATAAAGAACCGCAGCACCTGAAGGTCATATTTTTCACCGATCTCACGGACAGTAAAAAAGTTCCCCAGAGATTTTGACATTTTTACATTATCAATATTTAAAAATCCGTTATGCATCCAATAATGAGCAAATTCTTTATCATTGCATGCTTCACTTTGAGCGATTTCATTTTCATGATGTGGGAAAATAAGATCCTCGCCGCCGGCGTGAATATCAATCTGCTCGCCTAAATATTTTTTAGACATTTCCGAGCATTCAATATGCCAGCCCGGACGGCCGTCGCCCCATGGTGATGGCCATGAAGGCTCGCCCTCTTTCTTAGGCTTCCAAAGAACAAAATCCAGGGGATCCTCCTTGCCTTCTTCTCCGGTCACTTTAATGTCCCGGTGTCCTGCCTCAAGATCGTCAATATTCTTTTTGGATAATTTCCCGTAGTCTTTAAATGAACGGGTCTTAAAATATACGGTTCCATCGACGGCATAGGCGTGGCCCTTTTGGATCAGCGTCCGGATCATATCGATCATACCTTCGATTTCTTCCGTTGCCCTGGGGTGATGGGTGGCCTCACGTACGTTCAGGCTTTCCATATCCTTTTTAGCTTCGTCAATATAGCGCTGGGAGATCACCGAAGCATCTACCCCTTCTTCATTGGCTTTTTTAATAATCTTATCGTCCACATCTGTAAAGTTGGAAACATAATTAACCTGATAGCCTTTATGCTCCAAATAACGGCGCACCGTATCAAAAACGATCATCGGACGGGCATTTCCAATATGGATCAGATTGTAAACCGTAGGGCCGCACACATACATGCGTACCTTGCCTTCCTCAATGGGAACAAATTCTTCTTTTTTTCGTGTCAGTGTATTATATATTTTCATGACTCATCCTCCATTTTCTTTATTAATTTTATTTTCTCCATTGCTTTGAGCTTCCGGGATTCTTTCCTTTCCCGGGATTTCTCCCGGAGCTTTTTCATGGATATTTTCACAATAACGGCACAATTCGGCCAGCTGGCGGCGCAGCTGACGGTTTTCTTCTTCGATGGATGCCAGTTCCATAGAAATGGGATCTGGGAGATCGGTCTGGTTTAACTCTACCTGAGGCGCCTTTACGCTGTCCCGCTTTACAACCTTGCCGGGGATTCCAACCACCGTAGAGTTGGGCGGAACTTCTTTAAGGACAACGCTTCCCGCCCCGATCTTGGAATTATCTCCGATCTTAAAGGATCCCAGCACCTTGGCTCCGGCACTGATCATAACATTGTTTCCAATAGTGGGGTGACGTTTTCCCTGCTCTTTTCCTGTACCGCCAAGGGTCACACCCTGGTACAGTGTTACATTATCGCCTAAGATGGCAGTTTCACCAATAACTACGCCATGGCCATGATCAATAAACAGACCTTTGCCGATCACGGCGCCGGGATGGATCTCTATGCCGGTCTTTCTGGCCGTTCTCTGAGAAATCCACCGTGCCCAAAAGTAATGGCCTTTCAGGTAAAGCTTGTGGGCAAATCGGTAATGCAGGATTGCCTTAAAGCTGGGATACAAAAAAACCTCTGCGGAAGATTTGATGGCCGGATCCCGTTCCCGGATGATCTGGATCTCCTCCCGTACATATTTAATAAAGTTTGGCATCTTGTCACCTCCATATTTGAGCCATGCCAGCTCGCTTTCGCTCGCTGCGGCTTTCGCCGTATTGCCGTAGAGAAATAGCCACAAACCCAAGCGAGCTTGGTTTGTGTCTTTTTCTCTGCGGCAGCATGGCTCAATGTAAAACAAAAAGCTGCCTCGGATAGAGGCAGCTTGGGGACTACGGTTCCACTCTAATTGGTTGAAAAATAATTTTCACTCTGTGCTGACGGATCAGCTGTACTTAACGGGTACCTGCGGGCCGGAATACTGATTTTTTCCTCCGGCCGGCTCATGGGCGCACTTCTTAAAGATCCTGTAAAAGCCACTTTCAGCCAGTGATGGCTTCTCTCTGATACGTTTCCTTTAATATCTTCCCAATCCTTGCCTTTATTCATGATATACGTTTATGCCGTATTAAAAACAGCGATATTTTATAAAAGCAAAATTGCTCTGTTTCTATAGAATAAGAAAAAAACAGGCATTTGTCAATAGTTTTGGGCAAAAGTTCTGCGGGCTGAACTGATACCGGCCTGGTAATTGAATGATTACTGTTCACAAAGTAATTTTCAATCATCAAAACCCGTATCAGCATCATCAAAAGAAGCAAGAGTAACAGCCATGAGCCATGCATTATATTCACCATCACTGTTTCTAAGAATAGTCACTCCAACAGTCTCGCCGGAAGTATAATAAGAAAGAGCTTCTATTAGCTGATCTTTGTTAGCTATTCTATGTCCTTCCACATCAATAATAACATCTCCTTCTATAATTCCAGCAGCCTGGGCTGGCCCATTGTTTTCAACAGAATACACATAAACACCTTCAGGAATATCATATAGCTGACTCATTTCAGAACTTACAGTAGTCACTTGAATACCAATGTAAGAACCTTCCACTTCATCTGTTTCTCTCTGATCTTCATTATCATTAATCTCAACTTCTGATGTATCCGCCAAAGAATCTGCAGTAAAGTCTGCAGTTGCAGGAGAAACATCTTCTGCCGTCTGAGTTCTACTAACATTCTCTGCCATCTCATTTTCAAACAGTTGCCTGCTGTTCAATAAAGTATATCCGCAAAAAAACACAAAACCAAAACACAAAATCCAGTAGCAATCCATATTGCAATCTTTGCACCACTTACTGTGTTCTTGGGCATAGGATTTCCTATCATATCTCTACTTTGCGCCAAAGCACTGTCCATAATTTGACCAGGATTATTGCCGGAAACAGAATCTTCTTCTATTCGCATTTGTCCGAACGAAATACACTTAGTCAACGTATTTCCGGGGAACTCCCATATTTTGTTTGCGGAAAAATCTCTCCACTGTATCAAATCACGTTGAAACTCTTGCGCTGTTTGATAGCGTATCCTGGGATCCGGAGCACAGGCTTTTGCCACCACTGCCTCAAGAGTTGAACCAAGCCCACATAACGTAGAAGCAGATTTCCCGTTTAATTGACGATATAAAGCCTGATCTTTTAGATTCAGCGTTGCAAGCTGGGAATAGCTGGGCATAAAGGGAAATCGGAATCGACCTGACCCTATCAGATTATGTAAAATAATTCCCAATGCATAAATAGCTGCTGTTTTTCCAACGACACCATCCCGGTAAAATTCCGGTGCTACGTACATGCTCGTTTCCTTTTGGTACAACTTTGTTTGAGAATTTTCCATCCGTTTACCAATACCAAAATCACCCAGCTTAAAGGTTCCAAACTGATCAACAAAAATATTATCCGGTTTAATATCTCCATGGATAATATTATGTGCCTCACATATTTTTAACGCCTCACAAATATCAATACCCAGCTTTACAATCTCCTCAACACTTAAAGGCTTTCTTTCTATATAGGAGAGTAGGCCCTCTAAAAGCTCCATACGAATATATATATACCACTCCGGTCTATTTTCCCTCCTTTTAATATAGCACTCTTCAATTCTTACAATATTATTCAATGGTTTTAATAATTCCATGACACGAATTTTATTTAAAAATTCCCAGATCACATTTTGGTAATAATATTGTATTGAAATATCATCCATGCCTTCTTGCTTCCGTACTCTTAACTCTGATTCATCTTTTGGAATGCGTATCACTTTAATGGCTGCCCAGGCCGTATACTCGGTCTCCTCCTTACAAGCTTTATAAACAGTCCCAGATGAACTGTTTTCAATAATCTGTAAAATCTTCCATTTAGGCCATATTTCAATGATATTCCTGATTTCTAAATTCATTAATAAATTCTCTCTTTTCGTAAACCATTAGCACCGTCATATTGTATCAAGTGAGTATACAATAGCTTTCGTCATCCATTTGTGTATCTCGCACTTTCACGAAATCAGGCAGATCGCCTGGGCCGCAATGCCCAGACCTTCTCCTGTAAAACCGAGGCCTTCTTCTGTGGTTGCTTTTACATTTATATTTTCCACAGGGATTTCCAGGGCATCTGCCATATTTTTCCGCATTTGGTCAATGTAAGGCCGCATTTTGGGGCGCTGGGCAATGACAGTGGCGTCAATATTCCCTACAGCCAGCCCCTGTGCCTTTAACAGCTCACGGACATACTCTAAAAGGCGTATGCTGGAAATTCCCCGGTATCTTTCATCTGTGTCCGGGAAATGCTTTCCGATATCATCCAGACCCGCCGCACCTAAAAGAGCGTCCATGACAGCATGGATCAGCACATCTGCATCTGAATGTCCCAAAAGTCCTTTTTCATAAGGAATATCCACACCCCCAAGGATCAGTTTTCTTCCTTCGGTCAGTCTGTGTACATCATATCCCATTCCTATCCTCATATTCATGTTCCTCCATTTATATCCGTCCCCAAAATAAAAGAATCCTTCTTTATATTGAGACTATGTGACGTTGTATGCCATACGGCATGTAAGCTCTGATTACAGGATTATTCTAACACGCCGGAGATTTTCTGGCAACGGTGCGCATACGAATATCCTGTCTTTTTCACGCATCCGCGCAATGATTCAGCCAACTGAACGGTTACGCGTCCTCCACACTCCCGCAGCGGGTTCCCAGGGCCAGTACCCCTGTAATATTGGTTTCCAGTACCGGGATGCCATAAACATATTCACGGCTCAATGTACATTTATATACATCCTTCATCCTGCGCACCTCATATGCCAGATCCCAGCCCAGAATCACATAATCCGGCTCACAGGCATTCATTTTTTCATACTGTTCTACATCCTTTTTTAGCTGTTTTAAAACATTATCCATATAAAAACTCCCCATCGGATCACTTCATTTAACCACTCAGATGACTGGACGCCAAACCATCCACGCACATCTGCTGCTTTATTTTATGTATATGCGCAAAAATCTTTTTGTATGCCACTGCACCTGTTTTGCTGTCACCTTTTTCCCACAGCACCATACATTATTAGAGAAAGGAGTGATAATAAATGTCAAATTGCTGTTGGATTATCCTTTTGTTACTGCTTTGCAATGGAAGCAACGGATGCAGCTTTTCAGAAAACAACCGTTCCTCTAACGGATGCGGATGCGGCTCCCGTACCAGCGGATACATGCCAAATTGCGGCTGCCATACCAATAATTGTGACTGATGATCTGTAAGCGGATCTGAAGATACCCCAGATCTTAAGCCGATGACAAAACCTCCGGTCCATGGGGAAATATTTCCCGTGGCCGGAGGCAAATTCATATTTTCTCGTAACTATTCAGCCATGCATCCGGTCGGACATTGCTGAATAGTTGTTACTGTTCACTGGCAAGCCAGTAAACAGTAACTTTCGCAGGCTTATTTGAAATTTTGCTTCGCAAAAGAAGCCTGCGAACACCTGAATCACGTTCTTGCGCAGCCATACAGCAAGTGT
>DVIT01000025.1 GCA_018711005.1 Candidatus Scybalocola faecigallinarum
TACTTCATTTACAAACCTCCTGTCCACGGGATGCTGTTGCCTGTTCATGGATGATATTTCTCTGTACATAGATTATATCATCGTGTCCAGTTTTTGCACCCCTGTGTCCAGTTTTAGTTTACCACTTCAAATTGCCCCACCTTAGTACTCTGCTTTATCGGTTACTAAGGTGGGGCAAAATTCAACGAAAAAGTGGGTCAATTTTACTTGACAATCAACATTCCCCAATAAGCACTCAAAGACCATGGGTTATCGTAACGCCCACCTATGCCTGGAGGATTCCCCGTTTTTTAGAAAAATGGCTGGAAAGGACGCCATTATCCGGGAATAAGGATATTTACTTTGTAATGACATGCGGTGAAAATATTGGAAATGCAGGAAAATATCTGAAAAAATTCTGTGATAAAAAAGGTATGAATTACCGGGGGTGTTTTGAAATCGTTATGCCGGAAAATTATATTGCCCTATTTAAAACTCCGGATCAGAATACAGGGATAAAAATTATTGAAAAAGCTCAAAAGCCTCTCCGGCAGGCCGCCCGCATGATCAAGGAGGGAAAGCCGTTCCCCTCCTCTCCTGTTTCCGTAACGGGACGTCTGTGCAGCGGTATTGTCAACGACTTTTTCTATCCGTTTATGGTACATGCAAAGAAATTTTATGCCACAGATGCCTGCATTTCCTGCGGGAAATGTGTAAAGGTCTGTCCCATGAAAAATGTCCGTCTTGAAAATCAAAGACCGGTGTGGGGTAGCCGCTGCACCCACTGTATGGCCTGTATCTGCCGCTGCCCCAAAGAAGCCATTGAATATGGAAAGCACAGCCGCGGTCTGCCAAGATACACCTGTCCTAAATAATAGGATCAAAATGGTCAAATAACCTGGAATGTTTTCCATTTGCCCTGTTTGAAACGCCACAAAAAGATGATCCCGCGGACAGTCCAGTCCAGGCACATGGCAAAGGCAATGCCTATAACCCCCAGATTGAATGTGATGCCAAACAGCACCGAAAAGATCAGTCGGACGCCGATGGTAGTTACAAGAGAAACAATGGTAGTAAATTTCACATCCCCGGCAGCACGCAAGCCTTTGCCTAAAGGATCGGCAAAAGGAAAGACAACGGCATTGGCCACGTTGTGGATCAATACCAGCAGGATTACCAAATGCTTTGTCTCATCCGCCAACGCGTAAAACTGCATTAATATGGGAACTGCTACAAAAACCAGCCCATTCCACAAAACAGCAAATATGAAGGAAATCTTCATTAACTTTTTAAAGTAATACTCTGCCGCTTCCGTGTCTCCAGCTCCCATACACTGTCCGATCACTGTGATAAATGCAGGCCCCATAGCCACGCAGACTAAGGCGGCCACGCTCCATATGCTTTGGGCAACGCCATTGGCTGCAATCTGATATGTGCCAAATAATGCCACAACGCTGCTCAAGGCAACCTTTACCAGCTGGAAAATCCCGCTTTCTACCCCATTAGGGACAGCGATGCGCAAAATACGTTTTTGCAGCGATCCGTTAAGGCGGAAGATCCACTGCTTAATGTAGGTCACCGGATTTTTCTTTGAAAAGCACAGCACAGTAATAACAACTGCAGAAAATGTCCGTGAGATCAGGGACGGCCATGCCACACCGGCCACACCGGCATGAAATACAAAAACGCCGAGACAATTTCCTGCCACATTAATTAGATTGGCAATAATGGAAATGTACATAGTCGTTTTTGTATTTCCGAAGCTGCGGTAAAGGGCCGCCCCTGCATTATAAATGGCCAGCGCCGGATAGGAATAAGCGGAAATCCGCAAATATGTAACGCAGGCATCCATTACAGAATCTTCCACGCGGCCAAACATAAATCGCATTAAAGGTTCATTAGCGGCTAAAATAACCACTGCGGCTGCGACTGAAAACAAAACGGACGCAGTCAAAAGCTGGCTGGCAGCTTCGCCGGCATGATCCTTTTCCTTTCTTCCAATGTACTGGCTGATCACCACAGCGCCGCCGGATGCCAGCGCAGTAAACAAGTTAATAAAGATCGTATTAAATGAATTGACCAGCGAAACGCCGGATACAGCGGCTTCGCTGACAAACCCCACCACAAACACATCTGCAATGCCCACAAGAGCGAGCAAAAGCTGTTCCAGGAACAAAGGAATGATCAGCTTTTTCAGATCAGCATTCGTAAACATTTCCTTCTTTCCGGCATTCCCCTTATTAGGGGTAATTTTTTTACTTAAGGTCATTTCTTTGTTTAATGACATTTTACAACACGCCCTCCTTTTTCATTATTGTAGCCTATACAGGATTTGTTGTAAAATGCTTAAATTTTATCTGCTGCCATGCATTTTATGTATGCGTTTCAGGCTATTTGTACGATCCTTTTTGTACAACACAACAAACAACAGATCCGATTTTCGTGATCTTTATACCACCTTTCCTGCTGGAGCTTATCCCTTGCCTCGGATGTTTTCGCTGTTTTTGTATTCAAGCAATTTTTCAATTTCTTTTTTCATAAATGCTCCAAGCATAATAGCCTCATCTTTGGTGCTGTCCCAATGATCTGAAACATTTCCTAAATAAGCGTCTTTTGCTATTTGAAGCAGCGGTGCAAGATCCCCAGGCAGTTTGGACAATACCCACTCTGCGGCTGAATCTTTGGTACTTATCTCTCCAGTTTCCAGGGTATACCACATGCGCGCTAAAGTCAGCAAGACATTTCTTTCATCTCCTGTAAAATTATGGATCAGTCCGGGAATAGAATCTTGAATGGCTTTTGGAATTTCGGAAAATGGAATCTGGGGAATGAGCTTTTCTGCATCGATCCCTTTTAATGTTTTGCTGCATTTTCGAGCCTGCCACAATAAAATTGCAATATCCGGATCGTAACCGGCTTGAGGAATCTGTCCGGCGATGATCTCATCCCGCAGCCATTCGCCATACATGTATTCACATTTGGGAGGAAAATGCCATGGCGAAAGATCATTTTGATTCATAACCGTAATTTCCAACGGTCTTTTTTCAACGCAGCCAACAGAACCGGAAACGGACAGCAGCGTTTTGGTCAGATTTTCCCGTACTGTCATGGACATTTCTTGATCTGTAATGATCAATATATCCAGATCGCTGTCGGGACGAAGGCATCCTAATGTAGCAGAACCATACAAATAGATGCCTAATAAATGTTCTGAAAACAGATTTTCTGCAATTGAAACCACCTGCTGCAGCTGGTCAGACCCTTTTTCAAGCTTTTTAGCAAAGAAAACATTTTCCTTACTTTCAATAAAGCCATTTTTCTTATAGAAATGATAGGCCGGCACATGCCGTTCTGTAAGCAGAACAATATATGCGATCCCTCTGGCGATAAGGAGATGCTGGATTTCTGCCATAAATTGAGAACCAAGCCCGGCCTGCTGGCTCTGGGGATGAATCCCAAATTCATCGATCCAATACTCTGTGCCTTCATGCCAGTTTATGATCCTGCCCAGAGCCATTCCCACAAGCTCTCCATTCTGAAAAGCCCCAAAGGCCAGTGAATTTGGATTACCTGTCAGCTGTGCAACGTATGCATGAAGCTGTTCATCTGTCCAATGGTCGTTCCACGGCTCTCCGGAGAAAATATCCAGCATAAGTTGTTTAATAGCTTCAATCTGGTCCATATGTAATGTACGTACTTCCATTTTTACAATGCCGTCCCTTCTTTTGGTATAAAAAATGCCGACATATCCGCTTTTTCTAAGGTCAGCAGTTTTATTTTCTTCTGGATCCCTCCGGCATATCCGGTCAGACTGCCGTTAGCTCCCACCACCCGGTGGCATGGGACAATAATGGAGATTTCATTATGGCCTACTGCGCCGCCCACGGCCTGGGCTGACATATGATCCAGACCTTTCTTTTTCGCCAGCTGCTTTGCAATAGCGCCATACGTTGTCGTTTGTCCATAAGGGATCGTACAAAGGATTCCCCACACTTCATTTTGAAAATCACTCCCCGTAAAATGAAGGGGAATGGGAATGTCCGGATCCTTTCCCGAAAAATATATATCCAGCCACTGCTTCGCCTGTTTCAGCACGGGTATTTCCTTTTCCTCATGGACCTTATCCAGATGCAGGGCAAAGTATTTCTGCCCCTCAAACCACAGTCCGGTCAAACCTACATCATCTGCAGCTAATAATATTTTTCCTAAGGGGGAATCATAATGATTGATGTATTGCATAAAATACCTCCATTTATAGGCATGATATAAAACTCTATATAGTATTATTTATTTTTGAACAACAAGCAAATATCGATGGATTGTACCTTTTAATCTGCCTTTAACATTAATGATTTTCTCCATTTCCAGCAATTTATCAAAACATTTATCAACACAAAAGCCAGGAAATTCCCATTCAATAATATGTGCAAACCAGACAAAGGCACCTATGTCATAAAACCATATGGGGCGATAAGCCTCTTGGGCATGTAGAATATGAAAACCCGACCGTTCAAAAATCAGACGCTGTTCTGTCATATTCATATGTGGGAAAGTTTTCTTTGTTCCAGGCAAGACCATTTCCATCAAATCCCTGTCATTATCTTCTCCTACTTGTTGAGTAATAAAAAACCCGCCTTTCTTGAGCATACGAAAAATTTCTTTTGGGTCAAAACTTCCATGCCTATTGATAATCATATCAAAAGATGCATCTGGAAATGGTACTTTTGAAGGGTCAGAACATTCTTTAAAATCAATTCCCAGCGGCAACAATTTTTCTTCGCATAGTTTTACATTTGGTGGATAACCTTCGGTAGCAGATGTTTTATTAAAAGGATGTTTCAATGATAATAGAAACTCCCCTCCGCCAGTATCATAATCCAAAATATTAAAGTGATTTTTTAAATATTGTTTAATAATTTTTCCGTAATCCCACGGTAAATCATTGTCTGATTGAAAACGTCCCCTTATATGAGAAAAATCCCACCCATGGATATGTGCCTTTTCTTCCTCTTGTTTCCAGATTTTTTTCAAGAACTCATTATTCATAAACTGCTTTCCTTTCAATATAAATTTCTTTTTTGACAGGTGCAGTTTCTGACAACATAAATGCTTTTCCTCGATACAGTCTGTTGTCAGCTTTTAAAACTGCACCGAGTTGTTAATTCGTTCCATCACGCTATACTCCCTATATCCTTAATCATTATTACCAACCTCCATCTTCCATTTTCCAGGGCTGGATTTTAAGACATTGATCATCGTTGAATATGAATTTAACAATCCAGGGCATTAAGCCACGTATTTTTTCATAGGCCTCGTAACCAAACGAAGGATTATAAAAGTTAATTATGGTACTTAATGCTGTATCATGTGTTCCAATAACAATATTTTTTCCATTGAAAATCTGCCCACTGAGCCTTGCAAAAAGCATCGAAATCGTCAATCCATTTGGTATCTACTTTTCGCTCTCTGAAATCCTGAACAATTTGAATAGGTAAGCCTTTAGTTTTTGCCAAGTCATCAACTGTATCCACCGCTCTCTTAAAGGGACTGGACAAGACTGCATGGATGTGCTTATCGCAAAAAAAATCCGTAACTCTTTTCTTGTCAATCTGGCCTTTATCGGATAGAGGTCTGGACATGTCATCGTGATTTTCATATTCCGGTTGGGCATGTCTGACAAAATATATGGTGGTTATCATGTTCTTTCTCCCCTCCATTCCCGGCAATCAACTAATCTGGCTGATCCGCACAGCATCCCATGTTTCGGCATCCAGATTGTCAGCTGCATAAAAAAGGATCAAATTCATTTAAAATCATTATAACCAACCTCCCGTACATCTTTTTCCCATTATACCTTTTACTCACTCTGTTGAGAAGATATTTTTGGCTTTTGTTTAACTAAAAAATGATAAAAAAGGAACCTGAACCCATAAGATTGTTCAAGTCCCCTTTATTGATTATTATTTCATATAAAAGCTTTTCGTGAAACAACTAAAGCTGTAATTCAGACTGAATAACAGTGATCTCCTCCAAAGGAACCTTTGTAGCTTCATGGATTGTCTCTGCGTCCCATTGATTTTTTAACATTTGCGTGATCATCTGGCGTCGGGCGGCTTTTTCACCAGATTCATAACCGGCCTGCTTCCCGGATTCATAGCCGGCCTGCTTCCCAGATTCATAGCCGGCCTGTTTCCCGGATTCATAGCTTTCCTGCTGCCACTCTTTTAATGCTGTCCACATCTTTACTTTCCCCCTTTGACTGTCCGGCGCTGTGTTAAGATCCAGCGCTGTGATACTTTTTACTACATCAAAGACTTCTCTGTCGATTTCCAAACCGTTATATTTTTTCTGAATTGCTTTTTTATCCTTCTTGTAGATCATCCGGATCAGGTCAAACACTGCCGCTACATCCGGATGAGAAAACACTCCGGGATGCTCATCAATAACTTGCACTAAGTTAAGACGATAATCATTAAAGCAGTTTAGTAACTCCGGCGGCACTGGTGTCATCATTTCCATTAAACTGAGCGGACCGTCCCACGGATGCTCTCCGTAGTATATGACCAAAGTAAATACCGGATGCAGTCGGTCGCTTTTAAAAATGCCTGAAAGAAATTCATCACGGGTCATTGTCGGCTCTTTCAATTTTCTGTTTTTCCGTTTCAGCGCATTATACTCTTTTGTATAATTCATAAAATCATATCCCATATTGCGCAACGGCATAGCATAATGTATATGAGCCTGGTTTTCCAGGCCAAGGATAATAAACTCGGCACCCATATACATCTTTTTTACAACGTCCCGGTTTCTTTTGTAAACAGTCTTTTTCTCTTTGGATGTGACAACTTCAGACACATCCGAATCTGCCTCTGTCAAAAACTCAGGATTTAAGATCTTTTGACCGTTAAACAGAATCCCGTTAAACAGATCTGCAAAGCGTTCATTATCTTTCCAAAAGTTTTTCAGTAGCGTATCTTGTTCATGTGACATTTAATTTCCTCCCTCAGTTCGTCTCTCCAGGACCGGAACTAAGGGAGAAGCAAAATCGCGCATATGCATTTTGCTTCCTACGCTAATCATAACACATAATCTTATCAGTGGGAATGGAAAACAGGGAATTTATTGTTTTTTAATATCTTTACAATTTAACAATCAGGAAATTTTCATTAATAATACACCACGTATAAAACCATGTAGAAAGATATGTTGACGTTCCCTATATCTTTTCGGCTTTTTCAAACTCTGAATGTAAAAGAATCTCCTTCCCCAAGTCTCTGGCAAAACGTATTTCTTCGGAAACTGCACTGCCTATATATCCTTGAATATCCACCACATAAATAGCGTCCGAAATCCTTATTTTTTCATAATGAGCCTGTTCCAATATTTCTTTTTCCTTTGGGGAAAGAGCTTTGTTTTCTACATTATAAACACATTGTAAAACATTCGCATGATAATTACATTCCAGGTCAAAAGCTATTTTTTTCATATCATCTGCAAATTTCATGCTGCCGCATATTGTTACAGTTTTCATAAAATGTTACACTTCCTTGTCTAAATTTTTTCGCATAATATAGACCCATTCCTCTTTACGAACAGGTTCAAAACCGTATGCCTGATACAATTTTAATGGTCCGCGATATTGATAAGAAAACTTTTCGTCAGTAAACGGATAACCCTCTACATAAGAAAAACCTTCCTTTTGAGCATCTTCTAAAACTCTTTCCATAACAAGCCTTGCTAGTCCTTTTCCTCGCCAATCCGGAGCAATATCAATGCAATATAATATTTTAATCTTACCTTTTACGGGTTCATCTGTGAAAAAGGCCGGGTTTTTGCAAATGGGATTGTAATCACTTTTATCTCCCGCATTGCACCATCCAATGACCTTTTTACCTTCATAAATCAAATAACCGTTCATAATGCCATTTTCAATAAGATCCCTTGCCTTGTTGCGTCGTGTCTCTATATCTGTATATTGATCATTTTCTTCTTTTCCCAAATGGCTTTCAAGACAATAACAATAAGACCATTCTTCATGATCAGAAAATGCATCATGATCAAAATAGTTTAAAAAATCATCTGACATATCCGATGTCAATTTTTTTATATGTATTTCCCGATTTTTTTCATTCAGGCTCATAATTTCCTCCAATCTTTTGTAACCATAGCTTTTCGTGAAACAACTAAAGCTGTAATTCAGACTGAATAGCAGTGATTTCCTCTAAAGGAATCTCTGTGGCTTCATGGATTGTTTCCGCGTCCCATTGATTTTTTAACATTTTCGTGATCATCTGGCGCCGGGCAGCCTTTTCTCCGGCTTTTTCACCGGATTCATAGCTTTCCTGCTGCCATTCTTTTAATGCTGTCCACATTTCTTTGACTGTCCGGCGCTGTGTTAAGATCCAGCGCTGTAATGCTTTTTACTACATCAAAGACTTCTCTGTCGATTTCCAAACCGTTATATTTTTTCTGAATTGCTTTTTTATCCTTGTTGTAGATCATCTGGATCAGGTTAAACACTGCCTCCATATTCCTTTTCGCACCACTATGCAATCTGAGCGATCAGCTCTAAGGGCAGCGGCTGGTCATAGGGAAACTGGATAGCGCCTTTACTTGTTTTATACGCCTTCAGATGATCCGAAAATACTTCTATTGCCTTTGGTCCGGGATACAGGCCGATGTGTTTTTTAAACGCAGCAAATTGGATCAGATTACGTTTTTTCCAGTAAGTAGGCATTTGCCATGAGATTTTTTCGGCAGCTTCAGGAATGGCTCCCCGAATTGTCTCATTCACCTGCCTTAAATACGTCTGCGCCTTTTCCGGCTGAATACAAATATAGTCCTCAATCGCCGTGGGAGATATTTTCTCTTTTCCTGCTTCCTGCGCTTCTTTGATGGTCACGGTCACCGTATCTCCCGGCTGCTTTCCTATTTTTTCACGAATATCCTTACGGATCCCAAGAATATAGCAAACCGAACTGTCCTCATTTTTTACGCCCATATTCACAAGGCTCCCCCTATAAGGACAGCCGTCAAAGGTGGCCTGTACTTTCACACGCCCCTTTCCAAATTCTTTTCGGATATCATATGGGAACCGGATATAGGCGCCTCCCTTGTCGGGTACAGGTTCAATGACTGCCTGAAATTCATAGATTTTATTGTTCATTTTTTACCTCTCCTTTAACTGCCCGGGTTGCAATAAATGAAGGAATGTTATGGTCGTGAAGATTTCCTGACCCGTTCGTATCCTCATATAAATGCGTTAATTGAAAACCGGCCTTAAGCTGCCCGCCGATCTGTTCCTCTAATGTATGAGAAAACTGGATTCCCCAATGATTTTTAACAGACGCTTCGTATAACTGAGCATCCTTTAGCGGATTAAAGGGTAATGTATAGGCAATCCGTTCTTCATCATCATCAAAAATGTAGTTAATGCCAATATCAAAACCGCCAAGAAACACGCCGCCCTTTTTCAGTATGCGATAACATTCCTGAAAAATCGGTTCAACCTTTTCCACATAACAATTTGACACCGGATGAAAAATAAGATCAAATGTCTCATCATCAAAGGGAAGCATTTGTGTCATATCGGCGCGTATGATTTTTACGAAATATCCCTCTCTTTCTGCAATCAGCCGTTCGCTTTCACATTGCTTTTCGGAATAATCCAGGACTGTACATTCTGCGCCTAAGGCTGAAAATATAGGAATTTGCTGTCCGCCGCCGCTGGCCAGTCCAAGCACCTTTTTTCCTTTCAGATTGCCAAACCAATCATGAGGCACATATTTTGCAGGCGTTAAATAGACTTTCCAGTCACCCTTCAGCGCCTTTTCATAAATTTCATGGGAAATAGGCTTGCCCCATTCCCATCCGTCAAGACACCATTCATCTATAGTTTTTGCATTAATTTCCTGATAATTCATTATTTACTCCTGTTTATATGTATATCCAAAACGATTACAGGGCAGTGAAGCTTCTTTACACTATCTTCGACAACCTTTTCGTTTCTCATTTTTACAGTCTTATGAAATTCTCTTTGTTGAACAAACATGTCACCACCTTCCAAAACTCTTGTCCCAAAACGCTTTTTTTCTCTGGCTTGAATGCGCTTTAAACGTTCCTCAAGAGGTGCCTTTATCCAAAAAGCAATGTCTATATGTGAAAGAATAGCTTCACCCCAGTTCATTGTTACACCCGACAAAATAAAATAGGGATGAGATTCTATATCTTTATTTAACAGAGTTTCTACATCTGACTTTGTTCGGGAGACAGAGTATGGTAAATTTACCAGCGAATCCATCTGAACATTTTTTGTTCTGCTGCCACTTTCCTGTATATCAAGCGCCTGTCTGCGAGAATCCCTTTGTTCTGGAAAATAATAATCCTCCACATCCATTTCATAATATCCGGTTTGTTTAGACAGCGCATGGGCAAGTGTAGATTTTCCGCATCCATTAAGCCCCAAAATAGCAATTCCCTGAATCATTGATATATGTCCTTTCCAATTTCATATTTTATCATATTCTACGTTACTCATTCCCATTTCAGCCAGATTTCAAAGGTCCATCCGTTGCTTACACCAATTCTAGAGCCGATACCAAAAATTCAGTCAGCCGTCGTCGGTATTCCCCCACCATAATGTTTTCCTGAACCTCGTCATACATGTTATTTCCCTCGTCGGTAAAGTATGTTCCGGTATTTTTATTTAATGAAAGGGAATCCAAGGGCCATCCGGGAGTTCTGTTAGCCGAAGGCCGATCTACCATATAAAATGCATCAGACTGAGTATCTTGGGGATTTTCCATGTATGACCGGACAATGCCTTTATTATATACAGCAATGCCATCCAGATAATAAGCTGTGACCCTTCCTCCTAATTCATGGATCAGGTTAGAGTAATAAACGATCATTTCTTCGTCATCCAGTCGCTTTCCTCCCCGGGGCGTCCGTATATGAAGTCCCGGCTGCCGCGGATCTTCCAAAGACAGCGTATCAAAATAAAGGCCTGAATCATTGCATATAACCCGGTCAAAATACTGTCCATAAAATCTGGCCTTAAGAATAGCATTTTCTTCTGGCGTATTGCCGGACTCCGCCGGTTCTTCTGTAATGTTCAGATCATCAAGTGTATAAAACTCCACATCATAGTCCTTTAAAAACCCCTCAAAACGTCTGACTTTTGACGGATTTGTCGTGCCAATTAAAACTTTCACGATTTTTATCTCCTGTCATTGACCATCCTGTTGTCACTAAAACTCAATATCATACCGCTTTCCATTAGAAAACAATGTGCCATCGGTTAAACGAATACAGAGAATGATCGTGTTCTTATCATTAAAATCATTATGTCCATTATCGATCCATTCTTCAAATGCAAGCCTCAGTTTTTTGGCGATTTCGGCATTTTCCTCAGCTTCAAAATAACCCATATCAATTCCTGCCCCATGAGCCGTAAACCATTCTCCGGCGATGGCAACCTCCGGATTGTTCTTGATCTGCATCATTTTTCCCGACAAGCGATGGGTGATCACATAAAATGCCCCGGCATCATAGATTCATAGCATTGAATCGCGGCCGGATTATTCTCAAATACACCTAAAGACACTTTTTTTACTTTAAGAATATTAAAAGCATAGGAAACAGCCAAAGAAACCATTTCCGTTCCATATCCTTTTCCCCGCTGCCGATCATCCACTATAACAAAACCTAAACGGATATGGTAAAGATCATCGGCCTTTGGGAAGCGCATCGTCAAATGTCCCATAATCGTTCCATTGTCTTCAAATGCAGTCATTGCCCAGATTTTATCATTGTTTTTATCTTTATCATAATACCGGTTCATATCCTCCGGCGTAATGGGATAGTTTTCGTATTTGTTAGACCCCCACAGATGTAAAGAATATTCATCTTTTATCCACTGTGTGATGACTCGGGCATCACACGGTTTATATGGCCTTAAACGCAGCATTGTTTCCACCGTCTTTTTGTATCAAAACTTTTGTATTTCTTTCCGGATTATACATTTTCATGTATTTCTTACGGAAGCTATTTTATCACAGTTTCATACACAAGCAAATATAAACCCACGAAAAAGAGTAAAGCTAAAAAACTCAAGCTTTACTCTTTGTTTTAATCAGAGAGATACAAAACTTCTTTTTGGCAGAACTTGTTTTTCTCTCATTATTCTATAGATGTATTAAGTAATTTTTGCGAAACTCTGCTGGTTACTTCGATGTAATATGACAGTTCGGCATTTGTAAGGTTTTCAGTATCTACTGAGTCTATCTGTTCTGACAAATCTGCATATCTTGATACCATATCTGCGTAATCAGCAAGAGCTTCTAATGAACTTCTTTCTTCATAATTTTGCATAAATTCTATGTATTCATCCATGAACGCTTCATAATCGTCCAGCATCTTTTTAAAGTCCGGATCAATACCATCGGATGAAGTATTGCCGTCCTGTGAAGCGCCAAACGGTTCTGTTTCAGAAACAGTTGTTTCTACGGTTTCAGCAGTGGATTCAATTTCCGTTTCATCGCTAGTCCACGACGCCCGTTCTTCGCTGGAATACATTGAAATATACATTGTATTAAAACCTAAATATTCTAATCGCAATGAGTCTCCGTTCTCATTCGTCGCGTCATAGTATTTGTCACCGCTGCTATAATCCACAATAAAGCCTGACGCCTGGCAATCCGCTACATATTGTGTATATGTATCATAATCTATATCGCATATATTGGCGGTAAACTGCGAGTCCGAGTCATTAATTATTTCTCCAACAGTGCTTGGCGGTACTGGCAGCAAGGTTGCTAATCCTATTGCAGGCCATGTGATATTGCCTTTATTCCGTGGTGCATTTATGTTAATATCATAGCTGTAGTTATCTTCATCGTAATCGCTAAAGGATAAATCTATTTCATATCCTTCTTCATTATATGCTGTATAGCTATCCGTATTTTCTTCTGCATCAATCGTATATCCCAGATTTTTACATTCTTCTACATAATTTTGCCAATCTTCTTTTGTAATTTGGTCTACTGTTGCACTCGCCGTGTCATCTAAGTCAAGACCTATTGTTCCATATTCAGCGCCTGGATCCGGAACCTGGGTAAATAATCCGCTATCCGGCCATTCAAGTGCTTCATATGTTTCTCCGCTGCATCCGAAGATAAATAAACTGGCTATTGATAAAGAACAAGCCAAACCCATAGTTACAATTTTACTTTTCATTTTGATAACCTCCTGATATTTAAAATCCTCCTAAACCATCGCTGCCAGCATCCATCCCTCTCACATAGCCCCGATCAGCTCATAAATTTCATCCAGTGAATCTTCTGTCTGAACTTTCTTTTTTTCCAGCACCTTTGCCTGCTGTTTTTCCCGATGCAGTGACCAGACCTGCTTTTTCATATCCCTGGACAGCCCGCCTGGACACACCAAGTTTTTCACACACCTCACGTAAAGTTATTTCCGACATTCTTTATCACCTGGTTACGTGCCTTAGACAGCCATGCATTAACTGCCAAAGGCGATACATGTCGCCGCTGTCAGCAAGTCCCTTTCCGGTTGACACTGCGGCATAATGACTACTTAAAAGCCTAAACTTGCACGCAACGTGCAGTCAACGTTTTTTTCTGCATTACGGAAAGCGCCGATTTATCGATGAATTAAACCGAATTGATTGCTAACACATTAAGTATAGGACATGATTTTCAGATTTGGATTTGTGAGTGCAGATTTCCATGGAAGCGATTTGAAATGCCTGCCTGACACGCGTCTGGCGCCTGCCGCAGTGAAGCAAAGTCACGCTCACGCCCGGCAAGCTGCTTGCCGGGCGCACCAAAAAACGCCCATATCCTGTATCACGGATATGAGCGTTTCTTTCATGCAAGAACTGAATTTTCCTTGCAGGTCAGCTTGCGGGACGAAATGGAAAGACATCTTCAAGATATTGATAAAGCTCTTTTTCTTTGCGCATAAATAGCCTTATACCATTCTTGCTTTTGCAGATCAAAATGCCCCTGGCCAGCCATTGGGCAGCTTCATCGCAGTCATCCCATTCAGTCAGTATATTGGCGCTGGGAATAACTACATTGTCAATAAAATCCAATGTATCCAGCGGATATTTGGATGCAAACTGTTCTGCCTGTCCCAGATTTTTTACAGTCCGGTGAAAATCCGGGGCAATATATGTAAAATACCATGCCCGGGCCATAAAACCGCAAATCATGATCTCACGAAAATGGCCTTCATCCTTTTCACCGATGGATTGAACCCGGGTTAAAAGCTGACGAATCAATGCCTTATCCGAAGAACCTCCCCGGATCAGCAGTATTGCCTGGGAAAGAAGATTTCGCGCAAGCACATCCCGGCTGTTAGGATGGCTGGATTTTTCCAGATGGGTAATGGCTTTCTTTTGCGTATGGAATAAATGCTTATAAATATCGTTGTCCATGCCTTCATCATAGCGGCCCTTAAGCCTTTCATCATAAACATTTCCCAGCATATCATAATAGCGCCCCCATAAATAATGGCTGTGTCCATTTTTTGCAAGGGCGTATGCCCTGGATAAATACTTTTTAACGCCTTTTGCATCCTTTTTTCCTAAACATAGAAAAACAAGAAGGTCGCATACATCCGCCTGAATATCCCCGTGAGTGCTTCCCAACAGATCCAGCAGATGGCTGCCATATTCCAGGATAAAATCTTCTTTTGACCTGGATATGCAGGAAATGGTCCTGTAAATCAACTTTTGATATGGCACAGAAGTATTGAATACGGAAATATTTTTACAGCTTCTTAGAAGGTTTTCGGACAGAAGGAGTATTTCATCCCGGTCGATCACTGACCGGCCTTCCCGGGCATGGGGATCTTGCGTTCTTTTCAGGGCAACCTGTAAATAGGTCATAACCTTCCATACCGCCTGCTGTTGTTTGGTATCCCATGGCTGGCTATCCAGCATATCTTTAATGACCGGATGCAAGAATAGGCGGCTGCCCTGGGACTGGACCCATCCCGTATCGATCAGGTCATTTATATCATCCAGGGAATCCAGGTCAAAAAGCCGTTGACAGGTCCCTGCAAAAATCCCCGGAGCCGGGAACAGTGACAATAGCTTAAGCTGGATATTGACTGTGTCCGAAAAATGCTCTGTGGTGAAAATCATACGGATGATCTGACGGATCGTTTCATTTTCCGTTTTCTGGTCTTTGTGTATACGCACCTTTTCAGGGGCCAAATGTGTAATACTGCCCTGATTTATCCGCCGTTCTGCAGACTCTAACGTTAAAAAGCTGGCGGCCATTTGTTTTGCGATCAGCTCAAGCGTCAGGGTGTGGCCCCGGACCCGTCCGATCAGCTGGTCGGCATAAATTTTATCCAAGGCATTCAAAGGCCTTTGACTGTAAATTTCCAAAAATCGGTAAAAATCATCATGATTTTTTAACGGGCCAAGGACTAAATGGGCATAACCCCGGGCTACGCTTTCGCTGCGCGTTAGGATAACGACTTTCCAGGGGCCGTCCATAAGCCGTTCAAAATCTTTGGAAAGCTCTCCCTGGAAATTGTCTATGACCAGAACAAAGCGGCTTTCATCAGCCAGCTGTTTCATTGCTTCAAGTTTGCGCAAATAGTAATCTTCCATAGATTCTGCCGGATTTTTTTCCATGGTATTGATCCAAACCTGATGGTCATTGGTTATCGTCTCCATAATAGAGCCTTCATAATAAAGATAAAGGATCGTGTCAAAATCTTTCTTATACCGGATCAGATAGTGGCGGATCAGCTCACTTTTTCCAATACCGCCCATGCCTGTAAGGAAAAAGCAGTTGGTCTGTCCCTCCAAAAACCACTGACGGATCCGGGTTAGCTCAGAATCTCTGCCGATAAGGCATCCTGATGCGCTGATCTGGGAAGAACGGACATATGGTGTTAAAAGGCAGGCATGCTTTTGGATCTTTTCAAGCATTTCAATTACCAACCCCATATCCGGATAGCGATCCCCGTAGTATGCTGCCAGGGTATGGTGGAAAAATTCCGTCAAAAGTAAAAAGAGTTGATCCGAATAGGCTTTCCCATCAAAGATCATAGGGTCAAAATCATAAACTGCGTCTGGTGAACATGCTGCGGCCCCAGGGGTATTTCCGAAAATTTGATCATACATTAATGCACCAATGCCAAAAACATCCGTATATTTTCCCAGTGCAGATACCCGTCCGCGGGTCTGCTCCGGCGGTGCAAAGCCCTTTGTATAGGGAATGGATTCAGGAACGTCCCACGAATCTGGTGCTATGGGCACAAGGGAATCAAAATCAAAAAGCTGGACAAGCTGTGTGGTTCCTTCAAGAACCCAAATATTTTCCGGCTTTATATCCAGATATAAGTATCCGCTGTCATGGATCCGTTGTATCGCTTTTGCCGTGGCTTTAACAATAGAGACCACATCCGACAGGGAAAGATCTGTTTCTTCGGATAAGGTTTTCCCTGAAAGATAGGCAGAAACAATATAAATTGTATGATTCCCTTCATAAATATCCAGCGTATTGGTCACAGCATTTGTCAGTCCCATTACGCTAAAAAGACTATTATTCACCTGAAAGGCGCGGGCCATTTTTTCCTTGCACCGGGCAAAATCCTCAACCGCATTGTCCGGCACATCAAGACACTGACCATGACGGGTAACAGACAGCTTGAGGGGATAACATTCTTTTATGCGGACATTCTTTTTGGAACCCATATGGTTCATATAAAATGCATCATAAACAATACATGCAGCGCCCCGTCCGATTTCTTTTTGAATGGTAAAAACTTTCTCGCCGCAGCCAGTATCAGAAAATACCAGCCGGTCGCCGCATTTTAAAGGAATCCTGTTATCCATGATCCACTTCCTCACCCAACAGCTCCCCCATCAGATCCCGAAAGGTTAAAAGGGGGTAATCATTGACACATGCATATAAAAACAGCCAGTCATAAGGATTTCCCGCATACAGCGCAGGATAACAGCAGTCCTCCAGATACTTTTCCAAAAGTGCTGTACAGCTCCGCCCTTCATTTCCCTGAGCATGATAGCTGTCTTTTTTCAAAGCCAATGCTGCCCAATATTTATAAAATACAAGCAATATGAGAAGCTTTCGTACACGTTCATTGGAAACATGAACCCCATCCAGTATTTTTTGCAGTCCATCCCTGTCGGGAAATGCATCGGCTGCGGCAGGATGAATCAAAGGGCTGTGATTTAACGCAGGCTTAAGGGAACGGTCCGTTTGGAGCTTTTTAGTTTCTTCTTTGGACAAACCAAGGATCTGCAAATAGACTTGCCATAATGAAGCTTTTGTCCTTTGACTGCTGCCGGACGATTTCTGATCTGAAGATTCCATATAAAGCTGTGTCCGTTCCCTTTGAGCCAGGCCATCCTCACCGGCAATTTCCTGCCATAATTCTTTAATATACACACTGGCAGTGCCATGATTATATGCAAACTGAGCTTTGTGATCCTTAAGGAAAGCCAGCAATGTATCCTCATCACAGATTCGGTCCAGTTCTTCTTTAATGGATGACGTATAAAAAAGCTCCTGTTCAAAGGGGATTTTGCCCTGTGTCATTTCAGGAAGCTGCTTTATAAGCCCTTTCGCCTGTACATAGGGAAGACGCTGGCGCAGGGCAAAATAATACACTGCCTCCTGGGGATCATGGTAATCCACACCCCGGTCAAGACAGATCCGCCTGAAAAAATCATTTGTCTCATTTCCATCAAGGCCAAAGGCAAAACATATCTGAAAGGCGGTTTTCCGTTCAATAGTTTTATGCATGGTGTACCATTTCCCCAGATTTCTGGGCACATCCACGCCGGCTTCTTTAAACTTTCCCCGGATAAATGCTGTTTTTTCTTCTCCGTCAGACAGATCTCCCCGATACCCATGCTCACAAATAAAGGTATCCAGCGCTTCACTAAAAGGCCGGAAGCGGCGGACCATATCCGTCAGCTTTTCTATATAATCCTCATCTTCCGGATAAATATCATAA
Organism: Candidatus Scybalocola faecigallinarum; assembly: GCA_018711005.1. Lineage (GTDB taxonomy): Bacteria > Bacillota > Clostridia > Lachnospirales > Lachnospiraceae > Catenibacillus > Catenibacillus faecigallinarum. The sequence continues at coordinate 18,007 of DVIT01000025.1, forward strand.
CAGCTTTGTTCCATAGCATCCGTATAAACCGCCATAGTCCACCATCCTTTCTGCTTTTCTGCCATTATACCATGAAAGCCCCCGCCTAAGCAAGGCGGGGGCTGGGGACTGGCATGTCTTGTACAGGAAAGTGAGCGGTTCCGGGAGCTATTTAGTTTGCCTTTTCAATAGTCTGATTGCCTGTAGACCATACATGCGGCTGTTTGGCTGACGCCGGAGTATTTTGTGCCATAACGCCTACCAGTTTGTGGGGAACGTAAGGTTCTTCCAGATAAGCAATCTCATCGGGAGTAAGCTCAAGATCCACAGCTTTGGCAGCGCCTTCAATGTGGTGAAGTTTCGTTGCGCCGACCACAGGAGCAGTCACTTTTGTGAGCAGCCATGCCAAAGAAACTTCTGTCATGGATACGTTACGTTTTTCAGCCAGCTCTGCCACTCTGCGGATGATCACATCATCCTGAGATGCTGTTGCGTCATACTTAAATTTAGCATAGCTGTCTTCCTGGGAACGTTTGGAAACTTCGCCGGGGTGCTTGGACAGCCGGCCGCTGGCCAGGGCGCTGTAAGGTGTCATGGCAATATTATCTTCAGCACACAGCCGGGCCATTTCCCGTTCTTCTTCTCTGAAGATCAGATTATAATGTCCCTGGATAGAGACAAATTTTGCAAAGCCTTCTTTTTCAGCCAGGGCATTGGCTTTAGCCAGCTGATAGGCAAAACAGTTGGAAATACCAATATAGCGGGCTTTTCCTGCTTTTACGATCCGGTTAAGCCCGTCCATAATATCATAAATAGGTGTTTCATAGTCCCACATGTGATAAATATACAGATCCACATAGTCTGCACCGAGATTTTTCAGGCTGGTATTGATCATCTGCTCAATATGCTGCTGCCCGGATATGCCGGATGCGATTTCTTCTGGCGTCCGGGGCAGGAATTTTGTGGCAATGACCATATCCTCCCGCTTTGCAAAATCTTTCAGAGCGCGGCCCACATATTGTTCACTTGTACCGCTTTGGTAACCAATGGCTGTGTCAAAGAAATTCACGCCCAGCTCCAGCCCGCGCTTAATGATCTCCCTGGAATGCTCCTCGTCCAGAGTCCAGCTGTGCTGACCGTTTTTTGCGTCGCCAAATCCCATGCATCCCATACAGATGCGGGATACCATCAAATCAGAATTGCCAAGTATTGTGTACTTCATATGATATATTCCTCCTCACCTTTATTGATGATTGATTTTTCTTAAAAACATGGAAAGATAATAGGCCAGAAAAACAAATGTCCCCATCATGGCCAGGTAATCCACATAAAAGCGAAGGACCGGCTCACTAAAGTCAAGAAACACAAATTCTGTCAAAACCAGCATATATGACAGAAGATTTCTGTGTATGAATACAAAAAGACCATATACTGCAATCCCTACGCCTGCAGTATTTAATAAGATCCTGCGTTTTTTGGATGGGGCAGTCATTTTAAACGCTTTTCTTGCCATATTTATAAAAATTCCCCGATGGAGTCCTAGATGGACTGCCATAAGTACAAATCCCCAGTAAGATGCAGACATATGTAAAACTCTTGCAAATGCCATGCCGCCGCGGATATTCAAAAAAGCAAACACATGGTTTGAAAGAATGACTCCGCTGACCATCAGACCGACCATGGCTAAAAACACCAAAATATCCACGATCAGCTGAAAAATACGGGCAGGCGTGTATTTTCCTTTAAATAGAGATCTATACCAGCCTTTATTCAGTATATGATGGGCAATAAAAAGGATAAACATCCCCGCACCTGCCCATTCGTGGGCTATGTCTCCCCAAAACTGGTATCCCATAAGGAACAGCAGCGCAAATGTCATAAGCACATCTGTGATTATTTTAATACGGACTTGGGGGTTCATCAAGCGCCTCCTTCTGGGATCTTTGATCGTTCCATTATAACAGGCATCCAATCTTAATCTGCTGCACAAATCGTGATCGTGCCTGTCATTTCAGAAACCAGCTCATTCCCGGAAACAACATGGCCTAAGGCGTAAAGAGATGGGTTTGGGCTGTAATCGCCGTAAAACATTACCACATCTCCCCATGGCTCGTAATAGGCCAATGTTCCGGCGCCGCCCTCTGCCAGAGGTGTGTCTGCAGTATTAAGAGCATCGGCCGGGTAAAAGATTTTTTCGTTGGTACTGAAATCCTCCACTTCAACGGTCAATGGGAGCTGGTCATAGCTTCCTGAGAAGAAGGTGCATCTTCTTCATAGCAGTCAAAAATATTATCCGAAATTATGGCATCCGGTGCAGCCTCTGTAATGATCTCCACACTGTTTGCCAAACCGCCGGTACCATGGGAACAAAACAAATAGACCTGTTTTCCGGAAAGATCGTTTTGTTCCAAAAAAGATAAGAGGGCCATGGGAACACCGTACCACCAGTTAGGGTACCCCAGGAATATAGTATCATACTGGTCCATATCCTCTACATTTTGTACCAGCTGGGGCCGTGCATCTGCCCCCCGTTCTTCATTAGCCCGGGAAAGACATGCGTCCCAGTCACTGGGATAAGGCTCTGTGACCTGGATGGAAAACAGGTCTCCGCCGGTAACCTCCTGAACCCATCCCGCAAGCTGCTGTACATTTCCAGGTGAAATAACACTTGGAGATGCTACAGCGTCCACATCTTCCTCCAAAACAGCATTTTCTGCCCAGGAAAAGTACGCAACCAGGACGCGCCGGGACTGGGTATTGGCGCTTTCTCCATCTAAAATCTCTGTTTCTGAGCTTGCCGCGCTTTCCGTGCCGGTCATCTCTGTATCCGAAGATTCCATTTCGGACAATTCTGCATCCGAAGATTCCTCAGAGCTTTCCGGTGATCCGCCTGTACTGCTGCAGGCGGTCAGGGACAGTACCAAAGTGAAAGAAAGCAAAAGGGATAAAAACTTTTTCATATCGGCCTCCTGTCATTGTGTAATATTTCTTCTTTAGCTTTATTATACTTAGGCCGGTTCATCATGTCTAATACTTAGAACTTATTATTATCTATACGATTTATCTATAATTCAGCAGCCTTACTGCCATATTGCCCCCTGGCTGCCGCCTTTTTATCGTCAGATCCGGTCCTGCCGCCTCTGCGCACAAAAAATACAGCGCCGGAAAGTTTAAAGCGTGTCTTTCCGGCACTGCATTTTTTGCGGGAGTTTTTATATGTTATTCTTATAATTAAAGTCCGGGATCTTGTGCCAGCGGTCTTTAAAATAATGGGCGGCAAGCTTTGGTTTTCTGTCTCTTGTAAAAAGGCCCTTTTTATTACCCTGGACTCTTAAAAGGCCCTGGCTTGTAGCAAAATCGGCAAAGTTCCAAACCTGTTCGCCTACAACAAAATCATAATCATCAAAGACTTTATTGTTCATTTTATAATATTCAAGCTGATATTCCTCTGTGTACATGACCGGTGTTGTATCATGCATGCCCATGACTGTATCTGCTCCATATTCCGTAAAGATAACCGGTTTTCCGATCTCACGCCACTGATCCAGCTCGGCCCGAAGGCTTTTCTCCGGCCCTTCCAGATCCGGGCCGCCAAAGTACCAGCCATAATAACGGTTCAGGCAGATTACATCACTGAGCTTGGATGAGCAGTCCGACTGAGGCGTTGTGCCGGTCTGAACACTTACAAGAGTACATGGCCGCTTTTGAGGATCCAGCTCCCGTGCAAGGTCGTATAATGGCGCAAAATAGTCATAGGCGCCTTCTGCCGCAGAGTCGGGCTCATTGGCAATACTCCACATAACAACGCAGGCATGATTTTTGTCTCTGGAAATCAGGTCGCGGATCACCTCTTTGTGATGCTCAAAAGTCTGGACCCCATGCTCCTTATCAAAGGTTCCCACAGGCTGGCCGTTGAAATTGGCGCCGCCGCCAAATTTCAGGTTTATACCCACAGCGGTTGTTTCATCAATGACCACAAAGCCTTCTTCATCGCACAGACGCATCATTTCCTCGCTGTAAGGATAATGGCTTGTGCGGAAACTGTTGGCTCCCTGCCATTTCATCAGGGACATATCCTTTGTATTCATAGGCAGGTTCATGCCCCGGCCATTAGGGAAAGTATCTTCATGTCTGCCGTAGCCTTTAAAATAGAAAGGCTTCTCATTAATCAGGAACTTTGTTCCCTCCACTCTTACTGTACGCACCCCGTAAGGCAAAGTATACACATCCTCGCCAAAGGTTACCCGGATGTCATATAAATATGCATGGAGGGGCTGCCATAAATGAACATTCTTAATGTGGAGTACGCCCTTTGCGCCCTCAGACTCAGCGACTTTATTGCCTTCTTTATCAAAAACTTCCACTTTGCACGGGCCCGAGCCTACAGTATCCACGCTGTAGGCCAGATCTGCATCTGCGCCAATGACCTGGGGAACTACTGTAATATCTTCAATATAGTCTTTCGGCGTTGTATAGATTTTTACCGGCCGTGTAATGCCGCAGTAATTAAAAAAGTCAAAGTTCGGATTATTTTGCGGCTTTCCGGCGGTATGATCTCCATCTACGCCTGCCATGCCGCTGAGCATGTTGGCCTTGCCGCCCACCGGAAGGGTTGTATAGTCGATGACGTTATTTACTGCAATAGTAAGCAGGTTGTCCTGTCCGTCTTTTAATTTGTCTGTAATCTCTGTTTCAAAGGGAAGGAAACCTCCGGTATGCTCACAGATCAGCTCTCCGTTTAAATAGATCCTGGCCTGATGGCTGACTGCAGCGCACCGCAGCATGATCCTCTGGCTTTTGACAAATGCAGGTACGGAAATATTTCTCTGGTAAAATACCCATCCGTAATGGTCTCTGAAATCAATCCCTTCTTTCAGATCGTTATAGGATGCCGGCACCGGCATAGTCATAGGGTCTTTCAAAGCTTCTTTATACCACTCCTCCTCAAAGCCATGTCCGTTGTCCAGCTTAAATTCCCAGACACCGCTCAGGTCGCTTAATAATCGTGATGGGGTTAAAATTGGATACAGCATCTCTCACGCTCTCCTTTCACTCTGCAAAATCTTTATATTTCTAAAATAATGCTTTAAGGACCGGATCGCTATGATAATTTACCTTGAAAATCATACAATATTATGATAATATTCATATTCAGAAAATATTGTATGATTTTATTGTACACGCCGGGAGGTGCTTTATGGAATTAAATCCTTTAGAGCTTTTTACAAAGATCTTAGATGCAACAAATATCAATGCGTTCATTATAAAGTCGGACGGTTCCAATCTGGAAATGATCGATAACCGTTTCCGCATAAAGCTTTATGAAAATTATTCCTATGGCGATATTTTCAGCCTCCTTAACAGCCAGGCCAGCAAGGACGCTATTTTCCACCATACAGATGAATTTCTCTTGAACTATTCCTTTTTATGTCTTCCGGATACATACATTTCTGAAGGCAATACCCTCTGGATGTCTGTCGGCCCATTTTCTGAAGGACGCCAAAGCCCTGAGGACATTTATCAGATCATGATGCAAAACGGGATCCCGGAGAAACTGTTCAGAGAAATTTCCTCCTTTTATGATGCCACCCCTGTGGTGGACAGCGTTGTTTCCTATCAGCACATGGTCAGCGCTCTGGCTTCCGGCCTGTTTGGGCGGGACTATCACCCGGAGTACTTTCCGTCAGATTGTGTGCTTTTTCACAACGGCAGCAATACATTTAAAACAGTCCGGGATGACCCTCAAATTGCCAGAGCAAGCATTGCCCAAAGATATGCTGTGGAAAATGAACTTATGGCCGCTATTGCTGCCGGAGATTATGAAAAGGCTCACAGTCTCCATGGGAAATTTATTACATACCATATCCGTCCCCGTACAGCCAATCCTTTAAGGAATAAGCAGCATTTTGCCATTATCCTTAACACACTGTGCCGCAAGGCAGCCGAAAGCGGCGGCGTCCATCCTCTTTATATTGACGAGCTTTCGACCCATTTTGCCCTGCAGATCAACGAGATCAGCTCTATCGGCGCTGTAACTGCACTGGTCGGGGAAATGATCCATAAATACTGTCTGCTTGTGAAAAACTATGGGATGAAAGGATATTCCCCGGTGATCAAAGAGATTATTTCCTATATTGACTTTCATTACACTGAAGACCTTCATCTGGATACTTTAGCTAAAATGTTTAATCTGTCCAAAACCTATCTTTCCAACCTTTTCCGTAAAGAAACCGGGGCAACGCTGACCGATTTCATCCATCAGGTCCGGATGCGAAAGGCGATCACGCTGGTGAACTCCTCAGATCTGCCCATCACATCCATTGCCGCAGCCTGCGGATATAATGACATTAATTATTTCATTCGGATTTTTAAACGGACCTATGGCCTGTCCCCAAAGCAATATCAAAAGTTCTTCTCGCGCGCTGCACATTAAGCAGCAACAAAAAAGCCCTGCACCGTCCTGGTCAAGGATAAATGCAGGGCACTTTTTTATTTAGATGTTTTTTTCACAGAAAATTCTCCTGCCCATTCAAAACCTTTCTTTGCCACAATCACTGCAATGATCTCATTGATCACAGCTGCTGCGGCGATGGTTCCCTGGATGATCTTTGCGCACTCCGGTACAGGTGTGCTAAGTACAGACTATTTGCCGGCGGCTGAAGGGCAATACCATAAAGCATAATATTTAAGATCTGGGATAAATTCATTTCATGCTCCTGGATCATGGTATGGAAATCCGCATTTTTATAAGATTTTTTTTGGAAATACCCGTTAAACATTTCCTGTAAAAGGATAAAATATTCCAATGCCATTTCTCTGGTAATGCATTCCCGAAGCTTGAGCATTCCCAGCAGTTCCACATAGGCGCTGTGACAAAAATCATCAAAATCCCTGCGTATCTCCCGCAATTCTTCTCTGAGATGCACAGGAGGCTGCAGTACTGTATTGAAAAAAATATTGCCATAGCAAGGATTTTCCTTAAAGAATTGCTGGCGCTGCTGTAAAAGCTGCTGAAGTCCGTCCTGTACACTTTTCGGTGTTTTGCGGTTCATTTTCATAAATTCTGTTAATGCCTGAAAACAGGCCTTTACACAGTGCAAATACAGATCATCTTTACTTTTAAAATGATGGTACAAAAGTCCTTTGGAAATATTATTCTCACTGCATACGGTATTTAATGATGCAGTTTCATAACTTTTCGTACCAAACTCCGTGATCGCCGCATCCAATATTTTCTCGTATGTTATCCGGCTGCGTTTTTCCTGCTTCATCTTCCACCTCCGCAAAATAGTTATTATTTCCCCGCACTTCCCTCTGCGATGGGATAGGCAAACCGCCTGCCGGATAACAACTATGCTGCCTGATGGCGGCGAAATCCACGGCCGGACCACAGGATCAGCACAAGGGCCGCTGCTGCATAGAACAAGGCACGCATGGAAAACACATCAAAAACAATATTCCCAAAAGTGTATGAAATATAATTGCTCCATCTTGGGATTGCCGCCTGATACGGCAGCAAAAGCAGGATCTGATTATAAATTCCCGTTGTCCCGTTAGGTGTAAGGAACATAGGAATAAACATCACAGGGATGATCACGGTCAGCACCAGATAGGGACTTTTCATCCGTGCCGATAAAAACAGTGTCAGGCCGATCAATGCCATTAATACAAGGAAAAGCACGCCTGTCTGCACCAGAACCGCCTGAAGAAAAGTTAACGGGTATGGGATTACTGTATTTGTAATCTGAACTGGCAGATCCCAGCCGTCAATCCCAAAAGCTGACAGCGGGATCGCGTACGCTGCCAGAATATGGATCACAAACGCGGCCATACCAAATAAAAGCGACGCCAGGATCTTTGCCCGTACAAGCCGGGTCTTTCCATATTTCCCCGACAAGAGCATAGCATCCGTCCCCGCCTGATATTCACTGGCAAATACCGGCGCAATGACAATACAAATGGCCAGTAAAGGAAACATAAATAGTTCAAAACAGCTGATCAACGTGGACCACCCTTCATAGTATCCATATTCAAAAGGTGTTTTAACCTGGCGGTTCATGGACTGCCAGTAATTTTTCTGCGCCTGGGTCATTTCATTGGAGGGGTCGTCTAAAAGCTTTTGGATTTTTTCGCTCCTTTGATTGTAGAAATCTGTACCTCCGGACACATCCATTGTTGGCAGGCTGTTATTATAGCCGGATGAGGTCCCCGGTTCATCATAATTTGATGCGATCAGAGACAAAAGACTGCCCCGGTAGGCCTCAAAATCCCAGTAAGCATCTCCAATAAGATATTGTTCCGTACCGTCATACCCTACATTTTCCGGATCCTGGAAAAGTATCTGGTATTGGCGGATTGTTTCTGTTACATATTCATCGGTTAAAGTCCCGGAGGTTTTTGAAATCTCAGCTTTCTTATAGGCAATCCCATCCAGGCCCCGTATAACGCCGCTGCTGTTGTAAGTCTGAAATTGCATGACCGGCAGCAGGCCAAACAAAAATATGGTTACCAGCAGGCTTACTGCCATAATGATCCATGTGGATTTTCGTCTCAAAATCTTAAGAAATTCAAATTTCACCAATGTTTTCATCCTATCACTCCTCCCCTTTTAAGGCTGCCCGGTCATACTCTGTGCGGGATTCCTCTGCAGCCTCCTGTCCAAAATAATACAAAAACAAATCTTCCAGGTTGAGCTCTACCGCCCATGCCCCACAAGCCGGTGCTGTGTCGTGGACAATACGCAGCCGCACCCGGTGTCCTTCATGGTGAAGGTTGGATACAAGGAATTTCCTGCTGTAAATTTCAGCACTTTGTTCATCCGTAAGCAGCTCCCACACCTTTTGGTCAAGGACCTGCGTCACCGTGTCCGCCGGCGCATTGACCAGAAAACGGCCTTCCTTCATAAGCAGTATCCGGTGGGCAATGTAAGAAACATCAGAAACAATATGGGTAGATAAAATAACAATCTTTTCCTTTGCAACATCTGAAATAATGTTCCTGAAACGTACCCGTTCTTTAGGATCCAGCCCGGCCGTGGGCTCATCCAGGATCAAAATATCCGGATCATTAAGCTCCGCCTGAGCAATTCCAAGGCGCTGCTTCATGCCGCCGGAAAAGGAACGGATCTTTTTATCCCCTTCCCTGTCCAGATTTACCATGTGGAGCAGCTTTTTTGCCCGCTTTTTGGCCTGCCGCGGTTCCAATCCCTTTACTGCCGCCATGTAAAGCAAAAACTCCCGGGCTGTAAAATCCGGATAAAAACCAAGATCCTGGGGCATATAGCCAAGATGGGTATAGTATTCCTCCCCCAGCGCCTGCATAGTTTTGCCATTAAGCAGGATCTTCCCGGATGTGGGATTTAAAATCCCGCAGATCATCCGCATGAGTGTTGTCTTTCCTGCTCCATTAGCCCCTAAAAGGCCGTACACTCCCGGGACAAAGCTTATATTGATCCTGTCAACCGCCTGTTTTTGACCATAAGATTTGCTTAAATTTTTTAATTCCAGTTTCATATGCATCCCTCCATACGCTTGATCTATAGTGCTGCCGTCCATTACGCAGCATTGAGGTTTTCTGTTTACTATAAGTATAAAACGCCAGCCTTAGGCCCGGCTTTTGTCAACCTTAAGTTTGCCTTAAGTTAATCCACGGGCAGCTGTTCCCCTCAGACAGTAACAATGATCCGGTCATGGGGCCGCCATGGTCAGGATCGTTCCAATAAAGCGCACAATAAAAGGCCATAATTTCCATGCCTCCATGAAAATTATGGCCTTTACAGATTAAATGCTTATTTTAAATTCCGTCCCTTTTCCCGGTTGGGATTTTACAGTGATTTCACCGCCGTGCAGGGTAATGATCTGGCGGGCAATGGCCAGCCCAAGTCCTGTCCCTTCGCTTTTCTCCCGTGTGTTGGTTCCCCGGTAATACCGGCTAAAAAGCTTTTCTATTTCATCTTTTTCCATTCCTACCCCATTGTCCCGTATAAAAATATGTACTTGATCATCCATCCGGCTTTGTATGGAAATCTCCACTGCAGTATCCTCCGGATTATGGACAAGGGCGTTAGTTATAAGATTTTGCAGCGCACGGCGGAAAAGCTGGGGATCTATGGAATGGATCACTTCTGCTGCATCGCTGTCAAAAGACACGTTTCTTTTGGAAAATGCCGGATCATTGATCATATCGATCACCAGCTCCCGGATATAACGCACCAGCTCAACTTCCTGAAAGTGGCACGGCAGCGTCCCTGAATCCAGCTGATAGGTCAGCTTCAGATCATTGATCAGCGCTTCTGTATGCCGGACATTTTTTAAAATGATCGTCCCATAGGCCCGGGCGTTTTTTGCTTCTGTCTCAGGATGCTCGGCCAGCAGCTCCCCATACCCTTTAATTGGGGAAAGAGGTGTTTTCAGGTCATGGGTAATGTTGGCGATCCATTCATTGCGGGCCTGATCGGTCTCTGCCGCCAGCTTATCGCTGCGGCGTATATCCCCGTCGATTTTATTTAATGCCTGATAAATATTTTTAAATACGCCCTTTTCTTTCACCGGCTTATAGGTGCGCAAGGACAGATCCCGGATTCCCAGACTGATCATAGACAGCTTTCGTGAAAGCCACAGTCCATAGCCTAAGATCAGTAAGCCAATACACAAAAGGCCGGCAAGGATCAGCCCTTTTGCCAGGGGCTGCAGCCGGGACACAACTTCGCCATTATAGTAGATCACCGTTTCTCCGATGGCATAAGGAAAGCCTACAAAATAGCTCCATGTGCAGCCATTTTGTGAAAATGTGCCGGTATATACTGTATATTCCTCAGTATCAGCGCCGTCTTCGGCAGATACAAGCTGGGATGCCGTGTAGCTTTGAGGAACCGTTTCCGGCTTATTTTGTGAAAAAACTTCCTGACCGCTTTCGTCAATGACCTGGAGCCACAGGCCATAGCTGTCCAGCCGTTCCAAACCTATATCATCAATAGCAAGTTCCCCGTCTTTTTCAGACATCCAAAGGGAAAAATTATCTGCAAAGGTCGCCGGCCAGGAAGCCGGGCTCAGCCCCTCCGGCTCAGGGATAGAAAAAATCAGGAAGCGCAGCCCGATAAACCCGGCCAGCAGCAGGACCAGCAGGATTGCAAAAAAAACAACCGTACGGATAAACGGATTCATGGTATGTTTACGTTTATTTTCCATAAGGATCCACCAGCTTATAACCAAGACCTTTTAAGGTCAAAATATACTCCGGAGCCGCCGGATTACTTTCCAGCTTTTCCCTTAAATGACGGATATGTACCATGATCGTGTTATCACAGCCAAAGCTATCCTCGCCCCAAATAGTCTCATAAAGCCGCTCCTTACTGATCACCCGGCCTTTATTTTCTGCCATATAGCACAAAATTTCAAACTCCCGGGCGGTCAGATCCAGCGCCTGGCCGTCTTTAAAAACCCGGCCGCCGTCAGGATCAATAGTCAATGCACCAATACTTATGGCCGCCCTTTGCTCCGGCGCAGCCCCGTATCCCAGCCGTCTCAGCTGGGCTTTGACCCGGTAAGCCACCTCTCTGGGGCTAAAGGGCTTTGTTACATAATCATCCCCGCCCACGGCCAGTCCCAGAAGCTTATCCAGCTCATCATTTTTAGAGGATAAAAATAAAATAGGACAATGGGAAATGGACCGGATCTGACGGCAAACTTCATAGCCGTCCATATCCGGGAGCATAATATCCAAAATGATCACATCCGGACATAACGTTTGACACTTTTCAATGGCATCACGGCCATTTTCCGCTTTAATAATATATTCAATGCCCTCAATATTTAATGCCTTTTCCAAAAGCTCTAAAATATCCGGCTCATCATCCACTAACATGACTTTATATTCCTTCACCCAATCCCTCCTATATTTCATCATCCAGCAGCTGTATCCGGTCCACCTGATCGATCATTGCCGGAGATGTCTCTTTGACCTGTCCTGAAAAAGTAATGGAGATCGTATCTCCATTTTCCAGCTGAGAAAATTCTATGGAAGTTCCCCGCCACTGAAGGATTGTTTCACCAGAGACAGAAATCTCAAAATCCCCCCGGAAATTTATATCATTAACATCCAGGCCGCTGACACGGATCGTATTGCCGGCCTCTAAAGACCCTGTGATCCCGGTGATCTTTCCATAAAAAGTCTGGGTATACCCAACTGCATCATCTGTGGCCAAAGCACCATTTTCCATACGATCATACGCTGTTTTATATCCGGTAAAGTACCCGGTCACCGCCGTTAATATAAGAAGTACAACCGCCGTAATGATCAGCGGCTTATATGGCGGCCCAGACGGCTGGGATCCACTCTCACCTTCTTTGATCATCCGGCTGATCTTCTTTTTGTATACCCGAAACGATGCGGCAATGGCCGCCGCCAGGATCACACATGCTGCCAGCAAAACAATTATACATATAACGATCATTACGGGGACCTCCTTATTCTTTAATCCAGCGCCGCCACATAATCGGTCATCGGTCCTTGCCCGGCAAGCTCAAGATTAAAAACATATACCGGCTGATAAAAGCCTTTTGTATCTGTGATCCACTCAAGTTCACAGGAAAGTACCTGCACCTGATCCACAGCATAAAACTCCAACAAATGCCCGTAAAAGCTCCTGCCGCTGCACAGGGTATCCAATGCCTGCGCCGGACTTAAAATATCTTCCCTGGCATAGGGAACAAGGGGCACGATGTGATTGTAGATCCTTGTAATCTGTGTCTTTCCATTTTCTTCTCCAAAATAGCATGTCAGGGTACCATAAAACACTTCATCCCCCGAAGGAATAAAATCTGCAGAAAAGATTCCTCTGCTCATGCCGTCATTAGATTCTATAGAAAATTGTGCTTCTTCCGGCAGGGTAATGTTCCACGAACGCAAAATTTCTTTAATATCCTCCGGATCTATATCAGAAACACTTCCCTCCAAAACAGGGACATTGTGTTCACCAATAGAATATTCCCATGAACCGTCCTGTTGATTCAGGTTAAAAAAATCCCCTGTAGAATGATCCGCAAAAATAATCGATCTGTCGTAATAATAGGTATCTTCAAAGTAGATCCCTGTATTTTGAGCAAACTCACGGGCAAACGCTTCACCGGAAGATTTATCCAGGCTATTTGCCTGATATACTTCAGCTTCTGCGGGTGCGTTTTCAGGGGTAAACTCAACGGCCCACTCTATATTTTCAAGATCGGCCCGATACAGCGCTCCATTTAAGTTGCCGTAGGGTTTAATATAATAAACTGCAGCAATGGCGGCAAAAACCAGGATCAAAGCCACCGGCACCGACAAGGCGCCGCATATTTGTTTTTTCCATCCCCCAGGCCTTTTAACAATTACAAAAACAGCCATGACCAGACCCCAGCCGGTGATTGCGCCTAACGTATTAGTAAATAGATCATCCACATCAAAAATACCGCGCTGACATACAAGCTGAAGCATTTCAATACCAAAGGACGCTGCAAATCCGGCCAAAAGCGTCCAGTACCAACGCCTGAATATACGGAACAATATAGGAAGCAATACGCCTAAAGGAATGAACATAGCAATATTTAACACTACATTCATCCACGCCTGCAAGGAAAAAAGATTCCAGGCTTCTTTCCACGCCATAAATAAATGAAAATTCCATTGCTGGAATCCGCTTTCACTGCGGAACAAGGTTGCATAAAGCGTTAGAGACAGCCATCCGACCAAAAACAATGCCGCCACAGCTTTTTTCCATGGAAACAACCGTCCCCGGCGCTTATACGCCAATCGTACTCCCACCAGGACAACAACACTGACCAGCATTGCCAGGACGACTAAAAAAAGCCCCTGCCCCAACAAGCCCAGCACATACATAATAAAATCATTCATTTCCCACTCTCCTCTCCGAGATGCCCCTTATTGCTTAGGAGCATTCAAAACAGTAAATGTTATGCTCATAAATCGCATTACATTTTCTTCATTTTATCATGAAAGCTCCCTATCCGCAAGGAAAGCTCCTTTTCGGCAGTGTTGTTCCATGCTATTAACAGCAGAATAAACATTGCATTATAAACCTTTTTTGGATATAATTTAATTACAGGATTCCTCTGTTGATGCTTTCATATGTGATTTTGCCTGGCTTCCAGATCATCTGTACCGTTATACCTATGAAACGATCTGCCGTGAAAATGGACGCCCTTTGGGTCAGGGACAAACGACAGTATTTTTGAGTACAAAGGGTAAAAATGATGCAGATGTACCTAAAGCACTGATTAATTTTCTGAAATACGTAGGAAATCCGGAAACCTTTCCTCAAGATTTTGAGGGTGACCGTTTTGTAGCTCAGGTAGAGTCCCGTGTGCAGTTGATCAAAGCAAACCGTGATTGGGAGGCGAGATTTATGCTCTTGGAATTAATGCTTAAGGATGAACGACAGGAAGGTCTTTTAGCTGGCCGCAGGGAAGATATTTTCCAGCTTTTGGAGATGTGTGGAGAAATTCCAGAGGATATTCGTTCAAAGATCAATGCCCAGACTGATGAAAATGTACTTAAAAAGTGGCATATTGCAGCAGCAAAGGCTTCATCTGTGGATGAGTTTAGAGATCATATGCAATAAACCACGGTATCCAAAGAAAACGTATATAAACAGAAATTTACTGTCATAGAGCCGTATTTTTAGGGATTTCTCTAAAAATACGGCTCTATTTCGCATTTCCCGCTGTCAGTGTTCCGACAGCACTTCTTTAAATCGAACAAAAAATCGCCGTGATAAGGTTCCAATCAGACATACGATCACGCCGCTGGGAATAAGGACCCAATATACGCTGTGAGAAAAATAGTCAAATAAGGCGCCGTAAATGATCTGGCCTATGGGCTGGGCGCACATAGACAGCGTAAATACATAAGACATGATCTTTCCCATCATATTTTCCGGAGTAAGCTTTTGAATAACCGAAATGGCATAGGTGGAAAACAGGCTGCATCCGAACTGGCAGGCACAGAACATGACCAACAGGATCCCGTATCGGGCCATGGCACTAAGGGGCAGTAAAAAAGCAATACCGCATGGGATCAGGCACAGGCCAAAGGCAATAAAAACCCAGGATAAATGAGGCATGCGCATTTTTCCTGACAGCACAGCCACACATACGCTGCCAAGGACCGCGGCAACACCCATGGCGCTTTCCGCCGCACCATAAAGCCGGGCAGATAGGCCCAGGACAGTGCGCACCAGATAAGGAAAACCAACAACAGCCGTTCCGGCTACAAACAGACTTACGATAGCTGCCAGTAAAAGCAGCTTTAAAATGCCCGGCTGATCATTTCGCAAGAAGCGCATGCTGGCAGAAAAATCCTCTCTGACCATGGTGCTGATCTTGATTTTGCCAGCCTGTGATTTTTTATATTCCAGCTTAATGAAGCATTCTAAAAATGCTGTCACAAAAAAACCCGCCACAGCTGCCATGAAAACCGGCTGTATACCAAAAGCTGTATAAAACATACTTCCCAGGAATGGCGTGACTAATGATGCGATGGAAGATACCTGGTTTACTATGGCATTGCCTTTAACAATATTTTCACCAGACAGCATCTGGGGAATGCAGGCCTGGACCGTAGGGGATTCAAAAGCACCCAGTATAGATAAAACGACCAGCAGTACACCAATAACAGCAATATCCTCTCCCATTTGCAGCGCAAGACTTGAAAGAAGCACAGCCAGACCGGATAAGCCATCCAGCACCACCATAATATTGCGCCGGTTTTCCCGGTCGGCAAGGATGCCGCCAAAGGGCGACAGCAAAATAGTCGGCACCATAGATAAGGCCAACAGTCCGGCAAAAACAGAGGCTGAACCGGTAAGTTCAAGGACATACATGGACAGGGCAAATCTAAGGGTATAATTGCCCAAAAGGGAACTGATCTGCCCGAGAATCAAAAATGTAAAATTGCGGGTAAAAAGCTTTTCTTTCATTAAATCACACCTCCATATTTTGGACACGCCGCCCCAAATCTGCTCCTGCCGCTCCTGCTCCGGCAATACAGATCACGGCTGTAAGCGCCGCTGTCGGCCAAAATGATATTCCTGCGGATAAAACCTGACAGATCACAGTAGCCAGGATAACAGATGACACGATTGCTGCAGATACAGATTTTTTAATAAACCCCAGCCACGTTGCCTGGATGCCCAGCGCACCGGCGATGACACAATGGCAGATCAGGGAAATAAAGGCCGTAAAAAGAATTTGTACTGTCAGCTGATCCCTGCATATAGGAAATATCTGCTCAGTAAAAAAGAACAGCCCATCGGATACAAGACCCCACACAGCCATGGCAGCTGTAGGATAAGCGAAAACAATCAGAAGCTTTCCACCCAGGATCCTTTTTCGAGAAACAGGATATGAAAACAGCAGTACCGCTTTTTTGTCTCCGTAAGCCTCCACAATGAGTCTGGCGCCCATAACAGATCCTAAAATTGTAAACATAGCTGTGCCTAAAATATGATTAAGGGAAATCAAAAAATCATAAGAAGCAAATAAGGCGCTGTCGCCCTCTGACGGATCAAGATACGGGATTGCCGCCATAAAATACTGAAAAGCGATCAAAGCTATACCGCACCCCACAGCAGCCCTGTGCCAGGGCCTCAGACGATACTTCAAAATTTCCAGCCGGATCAGATTATACATGCCTTTCTCCTCTCCCTTCCATAGCTTCAATAAGAAAATCTTCAAAGTCCCGGGAATGCTCCCGCCAAAGATCCGCCGTATCCATTTCCAAAACTATCCTTCCGCCGGCAATAACACCGATCCGGTCGGTCACCTGGACAACCTCTGACAGCAGGTGGCTTGACAGCAAGATTGTTATTTTCTCCTGGTGGGCAAGTTGATGAAAAAGACTTCGCATTTCCCGGATCCCGGCAGGGTCCAGGCCATTGGTCGGCTCGTCCAGAATGAGCAGTCTGGGCCTGTGGATCAGAGCGCGGGCCAAAGCCAGACGCTGGCGCATGCCCAGGGAAAACGCCTGCACCGGATCATTTCCCACATCTCCCAGGCCTGTCAGGTCCAGGACATGGTCCACAGCATTTTCGCAAATATCATGGCCACGGCCAAGGTTCATATAAGCCAGATGGATCCTGAGATTTTCCCGGGCCGGCAAATGCTCGTAAAAAACAGGCGTTTCGATCATACTTCCGGTCAGGCCAAGGATCTTTTGGTTGTCCCTGATACTGTCATTTCCCAGCACCTTTGCTGTTCCGGCTGTTGGCTTTAAAAGCCCTAAAAGCAGCTTAAACATCGTTGTTTTTCCGGCGCCATTTTTTCCGAGAAATCCGTAAATCGTCCCCTGCTCCACGGTCATACTGCACTTGCTAATGACCTCCCGTCTGCCGAAAACTTTTGTCAGTTCCTGAGTGCAGACCGCTTTGGAATGTACAGCGTCTTTACCGGAAACACCAGAAAAATTTCTTTCTAAAAACTCCATTGCACACATAACTAACCTCCTTTTTAATACCTGACGACGGTATGTATATGTTTAAAAAAATATGCACCTTCTGTGCAAAATGATCTTATTTTTAAATACCGTCGGTATGAATGTATATATCTAAAAAAAGAAGGCACATGCAACCGCTCAGCTGCCTGAACGGTTACAGCCTTATTGCAGCCAGGGCCGGTCACCAGTTACGGAACCGGTTACTCCTGTTCCTCGGGTATTTTTTCAAAGAATTCGTCCACCAGAGCATAAACGGAGTCATCCATTAAAGGCACGCCCATCTTTTCCAGCATTTCCCCAAGAAAATAAAACTTATGCTTCATCTGCTCCTTGGTTGCAGGGAATACCGACGGCAGCAGCCAAAGGCTGGTCAGCAAAGGGATCAGCTCTGCGATTTCCCTGGTATACTTGGTATGCAAAGAGCCGTCCTGATTTCCTTCCTCCAAAAGCTCCAAATAATACGGCGTTAAAATTCTCCGGTTAGACTCGATCATTTCCACCAAAAGCCTTGGATTTCTTGTTAAAGGAATGGACTGTACAGTTATGTCGGTACGCGCCTCATCAGACTGATTGATGCGGATCGCCTCCCGGATTTTTTCAAGACCGTTTAAATCGGTCCGGCTGCGGACCTTTTCAAAGGGATTATTGGCCAGAAACATCCGGTCGCCTACAGCATCCATAATCTCCTCTTTAGACTTGAAATGATGGTAAACTGCCCCTTTCGATAACCCGTCCAACTCGTTGACAATATCCTGGATCGTTGTATTATCATAGCCCTTTTCCAGGAAAAGCCGTGTTGCCGCATCCAATATCCGCTCCACGGTTACTTCCGGATATTTATTTCGTGCCATATGGCCCTCTCCTCTCATATACATACATTCGGTATGTATTTATTATATGGGAAAGCGGCTGGCTGTGTCAAGATAAATATTCTATGACTTGCACTGCTTTTGTTTCTGTGATATAATAGCATTACTATTTAGTAATACTAAATAGTAATGCAAATAGATACATAAGGAGATGAAACTAAATTGGACAGCCGATATGTTCAGCAATTTAAAAAAGGCTCTCTTGAAATGATACTGCTTTGTCTGATCGCCAAAAAAGAAACCTATGGCTATGAGATCATTACACAGCTTAATGATCACGGAGCATCGGTCCTTGGATATGCCAAAGAAGGAACTGTATACCCTATCCTTTACCGTCTTTTAGATACCGGACTGATCCAGTGCCGCATTGCACCTGCAACGGCAAACGGCGGTTCAAAAAAATATTATTCCATTACAGAAAAGGGCAAAGAAACTTTAAAGGAACTGATACACTTTTGGCGGCAGTACACCGTATGCGTGGATGGCTTTATTAAAGAAAATGGAATTGAGGAGGCAGAATGATGAAAGAAGATTATATCCGTCAGGTACAAAAGAAGCTGATACTTCCCGGCAAGAAAAAGCAGGCCATTATAAGAGACCTTCAGGAAGCTTTTGAATCCGGAGCAGAGCATGGAGAAAGCGAAGATCAGGTAATCCGCATGTCCATGCCGCCGCAAAATGCCATTGGAGGTGCAGATGCCATGACCTCCATCCAGGTTGTCCGGACTATGCCGGATCCGACCCTGCTCCTTGCCATCATCGGTATTGGTGCATTGATCACTGCCATTGTTTTTGCAGTTTTAAGCCGCAGAAAGTAGGCATCTGCGGAAATGCTCCTGAAAAAGGATCCACCGTAAGAAAAACGTATTCCCTTTGTTTCAGAGAATCGTCACTGTGTCATTTTCAACACAGATGATCTGATCATCGGTAATCGCCCGTATGTCCAGCACAGATGCATATGCGTTAATAACATCCTGTGCGCCTTTTCCCATTTCTGCGTTGCCTATGTGGGGCACAATATAAAAATCCACAAACCCCAAAGCAGAATCATCCCGGAGCATTGGCGCTGCGGTCGTCCATGGCCGCGCAGTAGCCAATATCCGGGCAGACGATGATCGCTCCTGCAATAAAAATTTTCAATCTTGGTACTCCTCCATCTTTTTCGACGCCCAATCCAGCAAGAGTGAAGAAAATTCCGTTAATTCATTATCTAAAAGGCTATCCTTTGCTTTAAGGCTCATGCCGGCGTCCAAAACACGCCGGTCGTTTGGTGACAGCAGATCTGCCAGGGCTGATTTTTTCTTTTCATAAATCCCTTTTTCCAAAAATGCCACCGCCTGAAGGGTAAAGGCCACAGATTTATACAGGCTTTGCAGTATTTCCATACTTTGCTCATGGACAAGGTTATGGACACACATATGGTACACATTGCAGGCACCGAGACGGACAGCCCTTTCAATGTCCTGCCGGGTAATACGTTCCAGCAAAACATCCAGGGAACCCATGATCGGCGTGGTATCATAAAAAAATTGGAACAAATCCGACGGCTCCCAGGCCAGCAGCTCGTTTTTACCGGAAACAAAGCCGCAGATCTTGTCCCGCTGGGGCAATGGTTCTAAAACGGCACGATACGCCGCAAGATCCTCTCCTGTCACCTGATCCAGGATCAGCACGACATCAATATCGCTGTCCGGCATGGCTTCCCCACGGCCATAGCTGCCCTGGATCCCCATAAACCATATACGGCTGCCAAACTGTTTTGTGACTGCTGCTTTATAATTTTCCATCCATTCTTTTATTTCCATACTGCACCTCCGTCCCGGCTCGTCTATTGCTTTATATACCCTTTCATATCTGCCATAACATCTGCCAGGGTGATCGCTTCCAGTTCCCGTTCCATGGCCTTTTGTACCCGATCCAGCTTATCATCCAGAATATTATGGATGTTCTTTCCTACCGGGCAGTTAGGGTTAGGATTTTCGTGAAAGTGAAATAATGTATTTTCTTCAATGCATTCTACTGCATGGTACACATCTAAAAATGTGATCTCATTTAGCGGGCGGATCACTCCGGCCCCTCCGGTTCCCCGCTTGACTTCAATGATCCCGGCGTCCTTAAGCTGCGATAAAATGCGGCGGATAATGACCGGATTAACATTAATGCTGGATGCCAGAAAATCACTGGTGATTTTGTAATCCTCTTTAAAAGCCTCCATACAGGTCAGCATGTGTATGGCAATGGTAAATCGGCTTGAAATCTGCATCAGCCTGCCTCCTCATCATATACTTTCCATCCATTTTAACCGCAGTTTATTGTAATGTCAATGATTACATAGTTTCTCCGCTATGCTTTGGCATACTGGATATGAAACTCTCTCCTCAGCGGATATAATTGGTACTGATCCGTTCTTCGCTTTCCGGCGGGACAACACCGGCGCTTTTTCCGGCTTCAATATTTTTCAGCATCCATGCCATATTCTTCCCAAGGATCCTCATGATCTGAACGCCTTCTTTATCTTCCAGCACCTGATCCGGAGTCTTGCCGTGAACCATGTTCCAATAGCGGGATGAAATGACAGGCATCTGAGCATATAAAAGATACTTATTCAGTTGATCCAGCGCTGCCGTTGTCCCTGCCCTTCTGGCAGATACGACCACTGCTCCGGGCTTTAGTTCAAAAAGATGCAGGTTGGCACAATGATCTGTAAAAAAGGCACGATCCATAAAGGCTGTCATCGATGCCGCAGCAGAAGCAAAATGCACAGGCGCCCCGAAAACAAAGCCATCATAATCTTTTGCCATTGCAAGAAACGTATTCACTGTGTCATCATATCTGCATTTTCCGGTTTTTCCACAGTATCCGCACCCAAGGCAACCGGTCAGGGGCTGATTTCCGATCCAAAACATATCTGTCTCAATCCCTTGCTTTTCTAAGCTTTCTCCAACAATACTTAATGCCATATGGGTACATCCGTTTTTATTGGGACTTCCATTAACTAATAATACTTTCATAACCTTGGTCTCCTTCTAATTTTTTGTTTCATTTAACTTGTTCAGTGTATGCCGGTATATACCAAACGACACCGGCAGCATTATGATTTCAACCACAAGCTGCGTCCAGATCATGCCATACAGCCCGATGGTCAGATTCATCAGAATCAACAGGGGAATATTAAGAAGCCCTTGTCTGCTCAGAGTAAGAATGGCAGACTGAGTTCCCTTTCCCATTGCCTGAAGTGTATAGCTGATAAGAAAATTTACCGAAGTCAGCGGCACGGCCAGACAGGCAATACGCAGGAAGGTGGCGCCCAGTGTACTTGTCTGTGCCTCCGGAATAAACAGATGCAGGATCTGAGGGGCAAAGATTGCAAAACATGATCAGCGCAGTTTTCCAGGAAAAATACGAAACCTTGCGCATCCGTTTATAGTTGCCGGATGCAAAGTTATATCCTACCAGCGGCATAAATCCCTGACACAGTCCCATAGACACGTTCAGCGGAAACTGGTCGATCCTCTTGACGATCCCATATGCTGCCACCGGAATGTCGCCATATCCTGAAGAAAGCTTTACCATAACCATATTGGATGCATTTCCAAGGGTTGTGGCCAACGCGGACGCAAGACCAACCGAAAAGATCTGCCGGATAAATCGGAAGGTAAAGTTTTTGGGATGAAGGGAAACGCTGGTGCGCTCTCCCAGCCGTATATAAATAACTATAAAAAATACCACAGAGGCTAAATTGGATAATGCCGTTGCAATGGCAGCCCCTTCCACATCAAGTCCGAATCCGAAGATCAGCACCGGATCTAAAATCACATTCAAAATCCCGCCAAACATCATCCCTATACTTGCCGGACGGGCATGTCCTTCACTTCGCAAAATATGTCCAAGAGAAAGACTAAGCATGGTAGGAATCCCTCCAATGACCACGACACATATCAGGTAGTTTTCTGCATATCCGTATGTATCCGGGCTGGCGCCGAGAAAACCGTAAGCCCTGAATCCCGCACAGCGGTCACCTGGCCCATATTGCTGGCCGCATTGTCACCGGCCCCTGGCAGGAAGTGAAGCTGTTCGCTTTTGACATAGCCATAATGCTCCGTATTATAGGCCTTCACTTGTCCCCTGGCCGTGCTTACCACCTCATCAATACTTCGCTGGGAGATCACAGGTGTCGCCCCTTCGCTGATCCCCCCGTCCTTCAAAGTCATCTGCGCATAGGGCCGGATATAAAAGGCAGCACCAATGTTGGAACGCAGATCCCCGGCGGCCTGCTTAGTTCCCTCTAAAATAGAAAAACAGATCAGCAAGAGCGCTGACACTAAAAAGAAGATCAGGAAAAGGAGTGCCGCTTTCCCTTTCTTGCGGGCCAGATAAAGGGCAGCCCGCCTGAAAATGCCCATAAAAAACACCGTCCTTTCATATGATGTGATCCCATCATACAAAAGGACGGTTTAGTTTTCGCTTAGGCCAGATTTAGTTTTGATTTAGTTTTCGAGCATTTTTTCGCATCATTCGTCTTGCTTTTATTTTTCCAAGGACACCGGATAAATACATTGCAATAACAATGAGCATACCAAAATCCAGGCCAAGACCTGCACTTGCAATACGTTCGTATAAACTTCCCGGTGTATCCAGGCCCAATGCTTCAATGACTATAAATGCGATCATTCCCAGCAATGCAATAATCGTTAGCCAAAATAACCTTATCTTTATTTTTTGATTGATTGTCTCTGCATAATCTGATAATTTTAATGCGGTTTCTTTTACTTCCTCATTCATTTTCTCGCTTCTCCTTCCGCCATCGATGATCTCAGGGATACTGACATCGTAGAACTTTGCCAAATCCACTAAAATACTTATATCGGGCATATTTGTGCCAGTCTCCCAACGCGACACTGTTCTTCCAGAAACATTTAATTGTTCTGCAAGCTGCTGCTGTGTCAGATTTTTCTCTTTTCGGAGCTCTTTCAAAAAAGCGCCGATTTTCATCTGATCCATATGCACGGCCTCCTTTCATCAACAGAATACGATTCGCATGAGCTTTTTACAACGACACAAAGCGAGAAAATGCCATATTTTTCAATTAGACATGTTTGTCGGCTTCATAAATTTCCATTTTTCTTGCCTAAATTATATCAAAACACCACCGAAAACACCACACCCGCATCTGAATTTTCCACCCTATACCTAAACCCATGCAGTTCCAGAATGGTTTTGACCAGATACAGCCCCAGCCCGCTGCCGCCGGTAGATTTATTCCGGGATTTTTCCACCCGGTAAAATGGTGTAAACAGAACCGGCAAATCTTCTTCCGGAATAGATGTGCCTGTATTGGTCACTGTCAGCTCCGAAGGCGCAAGACGGATAAAAACCTCTGCCCCTTCCGGTGAGTGACGGATCGCATTGCTAAGAATGTTGTGAACGGCCTTTTCCAGCAAAGAGGCATTGCCGGATACTGTAACATTTTCAGCAAGCTGGGAATGCACAGTAATCTGCCGCTCCCGGGCCAGCGGGAGCAATATTTCAGCGGTCTTGGCCAGTGTATCCGAAAGTGATACTGTATCTGATTTTCCAGCCAGACCATCCATCTCGATTTTAGAAATGGTGAGAATCTCCCTGACCAGCTGCTCCATATTTTCCACTTCCCTGAGGGTTTCCGGCAGCACTTTATCCGTGTCCTTATATTTACCAATCCCCAGGATCATGCTTTCAATCTGGCCTTTTAAAATAGTAATGGGCGTTTTCAGCTCATGAGACGCTGCTGCAAAGAAATCCCGGCGCTGGCGGGAAAGCTCGGTCATATGTTCCATATCTTCCCTCAGCTTTTGATTGGCACTTTCCAATGCTTTCATAGCTGCATCCAGTTGTTTTGCCATAGTATTCAGGCTGTTTGCCAAAACCCCCAGCTCGTCTGTACGATTAGCCTTACATTCCCAGGTCATATCCAGATTGGCCATCCGTTTGGAAACCCGGCTGATCTCCAATACAGGACGTACCAGTACCCGGCTGCACAGAAAGGCGCCTAATGCTGAAATCAGCAGGATGATTGCCAGCAGTAACGGCAGCAGCTTTATAAATGCCGTGGTCAATTCGTTTCTGGCGGAAACGGGGACCACAATACTGAGATAATAAATTTCATCTCTGTCGGCAAAGCAGACCTCCCCAGCAGAGGTTAGCATCTCATTATCTTCCAAAGCCTGATCGTCTATGGAGCCAAAGGAAAGTGTCTCCCCGCTGCCGCTAACGCTCACCACTGCCTGGTTTTTATAGCAAAATGACTCGATCACTTTTGGAGCATCTGCATAATCCGTCTGAGCAAGGCTTTCGGTAAGCTGCCGGATTTCTTCTTCGACCCGGCTGCTTGCCACAACCGTGTAGCTTTGAGGCAGAAATATCATCACCAAGCCATAGATCAGCAGGCTGCACAGAATAAGCAGACCGGCGATCCACAAAAAGACCTTTGCACTTAAGCTGTTCCTAATTTTCCTTACCAAGTCTGTATCCCACCCCTCTGATGGTTTCGATCAAATCCGTGTCCAGCTTTCGCCGCAGATTCATAATGTGGATATTAACAGTCTTTTCTTCACAGACAAAATCATAGCCCCGAACTTCGTTAAGCAGATTATCCCGGGTAAATACCCGGCCCGGATGGCGCATGAACATTTCCAGCAGCCCATATTCCGTATGGGTAAGGGAAACAGGCTTTCCGTCCACAGAAACCGTATGGCATTCCTGATCCAGCCGGATATTTCCGCAGGAAAGTATAGATGTGGCTTCCTGACACTCCCGCTCCTTTATCCGGCGTAAAACCGCCTCCACCCGCATAAGTACCAGCTTTACTGAAAAAGGCTTGGTAATGTAATCGTCCACCTTTAATTCAAAGGCCTTGACCTGGGCTTCTTCCTCATCCAGCGCTGTCAGCATGATGATCGGCACATTAGATTCCTGCCGGATCATTTCACAAACGGTATATCCGTCAATTTTGGGCATCATAATGTCCAGCAGAACAAGGGAGAAGTCCGTCTCCCTGAATTTTGTTATTCCTTCCAGGCCATCACCTGCAGTCTCTACACTGTAACCGGCATCTGTCAGCAGCTCCGAAAGAATCGTCTGGATGGCGTTTTCATCTTCAATAATCAAAATGCGTTCACTCAAAATATCACCTCATGCACATCATATCATGCTTTTATTTAGATTTGGTTTAGAACAGCGGAAATTGATCGGGATTTTAGGGAAATTTAGGAATATCCTTTTACGTCCGGCGAAAATATCGCGGGTTAAAGCCTTCCACCTGGATGGTCTGCATCATTGCTTTAAAGGTTTCGGTATTAAAAACATCATCCATACAAAAGACTTCGTAATCCACACCTAAATATGACAAGAAAAGACCTGCTTCTTGTCAGGATATTTCTCTCTTAACGTTTCTATGGCCCGGCTTCCATACCCCATTGAACGGCATAACGGATCGATTGCCAGGAAAAACAGGTAGGAAAGATCTTCTTCCGGAGGAAAAGCCTCCTTAACAAGTGCATTGACCTCTTTCCAAAAACGACTGTTTTTTGTAATGCATTCTGTATTTAATTTCATAAGTACCTCCCCAAAATATGGATAGTTATAGCATTTTTAATAATCCATTTTCAAAATAATAAATATTTTCCATTTTATATCCATATACCGATCCCGGCTTTGAAATGTGTGGTTCAAATGTAAAATACGCAATATCACTAAGTTTATTTTTATTGCCCTTTTCAATGTATATGCGGTCATCACTTTTTTTCTCAATAGAATGACCCAAATTGCCGAGAAAATCAAGATTAATGAAACCTTCGGATATGATCATCGCATTCATATGGTAAAATAAATCTTCAAATGTTGTATTCTCATTAATATAATCCGATAATTCCCTATGAAGCTTCTGCTCCATTAATAAACCTTCTTGCCATTCCTTATTGCGAATACTGTCAATCTCATTAACAACCTTTCCATCCTCGATAATAATCGTTCTGGCATAGTCTCCCCATATATTCTTCCATTGGGGACTAAGATCAATAGTCACAATATCATTTTTCTGTATAAGTTTATCCGCAGTCTTATAAATTTTCCCCGAAATAGAAATTGCTGTTTTATCACCCGAAAAAATGAATGCTCCAATGTCCCAGTACCAGAAAGAATCTGCCCCTAATTCCAACATTTTTTCCTCGCATTGTCGCCTTACTTCTTCCAGTTTCATTCCCGGCCTAATAGCGCCTTTGATAAATTCTATTGTCTGTTTCCCAATTAACTGTACTTCTTTATAGTTCATATGGCCTCCTCCTATGTATAAGCGTAGCGTTTAGTATAAAATACTGTCTGGATTTTATAGCTTCTTATCTCTATTATAAGATATGTAGATGATCTACGTAAGCACATATGTAGATCATCTACATATAAAAATTTTTTTATGTGAACAATGGATCCGTTATTTTTCCGCCACAAACAGCAGATGATTGGATGCGCCAAGATGTTCCGGATGTTCGTTAAACTAAGAAAAACGGCGGTAAACCTCCTGCACCAATTCTGTGTCATTTTCAAAGAAGAACCCTTCCGTAAAATAAGCCCGATACATAATGCTCATCTCTGAATTTCCCGTCCGCTTTAACAGCTTCAGGCATCAGGCCCTGGCCCCAGTATTCCTTGGACAATACATATCCGATTTCCCGGCCGGACATATGGGAAAGCTCCGGAAAATATGCTTCATTATATTCCTCAATTCCCAGAGAACCAATAACCTTGCCCTGATATTCCAATGCAAAACCATTTTTCCTTGCAATAAAGTCATCCAGGATCTGCCTGGATTCCTCAAGATTCTTATGCGGTGACCATCCGGCCATTTGACCTACGCCGTCAACGCTGGCATAAGCATAGAAATCCTGCAGATCTGTTACCCTCCATGGGCGCAAGATCAATCGCTGTGTTTTTAATGTTACAGTACTAATGTCAATCGGTGCATTCATTTTCTTTCCTCCCAAAATAAAAAGGCAGTGCAAGCCAAACATTTCGTTTTAGCCTACACTGCATCTTTTCCTCTGAAAACCGTTTGCGGATCATCTTAAAAAGAGCATGACAATGTAAGCCCGATATTGTGCATCATCATTGCATTATCGGACTGGTCATTATTAATATTACATACGTAACTGAAACCGAACATTGTCATCCCTCCTGGTAAATTTTTATTATAATAATCCTATTAGTCTGCAAAATCAAGGGTTTTCTTGCTCGGGAGTTAACTTATTTCTTCAGTCTCGACAGAGGTTCCTTCCATTCCATAATGCATCCCCTCAGTTTTCCACCTGATGTCTCACAAATAAATGCGTTGTCACAGGAATCGTACATATTGAAGCCACAACGGCAAAGGTGATGGCAATATATTGATATGGAATGACAGCGCCGGCCAGGTAGAAAAGGTCAAAACCCTGCCAGATCCTCTCTCCCATCATCATCCGTGAGGGGAGAAAGTTATAAATCATTTGAACGGCATAATTGCCGGTAAAACCAAAATCAAATACAGGAAACAGAAGGATCACAGCGCCAATAATGATGCTGACAAACTGATTTTTGGAGATTGAAGAAACCAGCATCAGTATAAACACAAAAAACAGCGTGCCAAGCAGGCTTGTGAAAATTGCCGCCACTGTTGCAATTCCCTGATTCCAGGGGAAAGGGGCCACCGTTGAGATCCAATCCTGCCAAAATGCCTCCCATCCGGCCGTTCCGTACAGGCAAAAAATAACGGCCACGTTCAAAACAGTTATAATACTCCAAAGGATAACCCCGGTCCACAGTCCGGCCGCCAGTTTTCCATGTGCCAGCCGCTTTTTCCCATTTTTGGATGTGAGTAACAGAGCATCTGTCCGCCGGGAATACTCGGAAGAAAAAATCGGAGCCAGAGCAACTAAAACAACCAGTCCTAATGTATACGGATATACGGTCATTATTTTTCTGATATTCCCATATCCAAAATCATAATTATAATTAGCAACATATTCGTTTGCCAGGTAAGTATATCGTTCCAGAGTATAGTCAGCAAAGGCTTCGCCTTTCTCGCCGGGGTAAGTATCGCCATAATACTGAGCCATCTGCTCGCCAAAATCCATAGCGTATTTATAGAAATTAGCGGCAACAGTTACATCCTCGTATTTTTCATGCGCCGTTACTCCGGCTTCATTTAAAAATAATGCCCCGTTATCTCGAACAGTTTCTTCCGTGTATCCCCATTCATTTACATATTGTTGTATGATCGATTCTGCTTCTTCTTCGCTGACCTGATATTTAGGATCCGTAAGGATCTGGTCGGCTTCCTGCTGGTAGCGCTGGCTCCATTCCGGGGTTATAGGGCCGGCAAAATAAGCGTACCGATCTTTCAGTTCTTGTATATCCGTGCTAAGCACAGGAGCAGCACTGCCGGAAATGATCTGAACAATATTGACGGCAATGGCTATGACCAGCGCGATCCAGACAATCGGGCCTTTAAAAACTTTTTTCATCTCACATAAAATCAATTTCATTGTTCTACCTCACGAAAATAATATAAATATAAATCCTCAAGATTGGGGTCTGCCGGGATAGCGTTTTCAAATGGCTTTGCTTGTGATACAATACGCATTTCCACCATGTCCTCCATGTGACGCAGACTGCTTACAACATACATTGCAGAAACCTCATCAACATCTTCCGGCTGTATATAACAGGTCCAGACCATTCCCTGTATAGGATCACAAATATGGTCTCTGTCCCCCTGGAGCGCCAGTGCTCCATTTTTCATGATCATGATTTGATCCGCAATGTACTCAACATCAGAAACAATATGTGTAGATAAAAGCACAATACGGTCTGCTGACAAATTGCTGATAATATTTCTAAATTTTGCCCGTTCTTTAGGATCAAGCCCGGCGGTCGGTTCATCTAAAACAAGAATTTTAGGATCGTTAATAAGCGCCTGAGCAATCCCGATCCGCTGCCGCATTCCCCCGGAATAGGTCTTTAGCTTTTTCCGACGCACCGAATACAGCCCTGTCAGCTCCAAAAGCTCACGGCATCGCTCCTGTGCCGTAAAACGCGGCAATCCCTTTAAGGCCGCAAAGTACATCATAAAATCCCAGCCGGTAAAATTGGGATAATAGCCAAAGCTCTGGGGCAGATAGCCAAGGATCTGGCGGTATTCTTCTCCCAGAGATTTAATAGGAATGCCGTCAAGGGAAATCTCTCCCCTGGACGGGCGCAAAATGTCGCAGATCATACGCAAAAGTGTTGTTTTTCCGGCGCCGTTGGCCCCCAGCAGCGCATAAACTCCATCCGTTATCACTGCTGAAAAATCATTAACTGCAATTTTATTGCCATATTGCTTTGTAATATGATCAATCAGTAATTCCACAGCACTACCCCCTGTCTTTTTGAAATACATAAAATCTCATGAATACACTGTCCGATTAAGATGAGCGAAGTAAGGACAAATATAATACTCCATGCGGTTACGTTAAACTGCACACTAAGAGTTATACCTGATGATACCCCGTAAACGAAAAACGTAGTTAAAACAGAACATGACAAAACCGAAAGTCTCCCGCAGATCCTGAACAGCCGGAACAGTAAAAAATTCAAAATGTAAATAACATTTACCGGAACCAGACCGAAAAGGATCACATGCCAAAACCGCAGCCCCCATCCTACGGACAAGATCGTGGAAAAAAGTGTGATCATAGAAATATTGACAAACCCTATGATCATCAGCCGCATTGAAAAAACGGAAGCACTGCTGTTTTTGCAGGTCATTTCAATTTCCAATACACCGCAGGAAATATCCTTAAAAAACTCTGGAACGGCAAAAACAGCCGTCAGAGACGCCAGTAAGAGCATTGTATTGACCGCAGTCTCATAGCTCATATCCTGTGCAGTAAATGCCGCAAAAATAAGCAGGATTAAAGCCCCAAACTGGGCCAGCCAAAGTAAGGGCGAAATGTAATGGAGCTGGTCAAGAAACAATTTTGACAGGGCTGTTTTTTGCGGAATATGAGAATCCATATACTGCTGGCCCCGGAAAATCGTTTTTTCTATATTCCCCTTTGGCGGATCAGGAATAACATCAGATTTTAACACCGGATCAAAATATTTTTTCAAAAATATTCACCTTCCTTTTGATATATTTTTCTTAATTTATCAATCCCTTGTTTCATGCGGGATTTAACAGTTGATACCGGAACACCTGTGATCACAGAAATATCTTTGATCTTTAAGCCATGATAATAGTGCAGGATCAGGGCATTTTTCTGAATATCCGGCAAAGACAGCAGATGCCCATAGAGCGTTTCATTTTCTTCCTCCTGAATAAAATCTTCATCCGGCGGACTTTGAACAGCCTCCACCAGCTCTCCATCGATTTCTGTTACATACAATTTCTTCTTTCGCAAATAGTCTGTGCAGGTATTTACGGCAATCGTAAACAGATAATTGACAAATTTCCCGGTCCTTGAGTAATTGTATATAGCGGCGATAAGCTTTGTAAAAACGTCCTGCGTTAAATCTGCAGCAATCTCTTTATCTCCCGTCCTGCGGTAGCAATAAGCAAAGATATTTTTATAATACTTGCGAACCAGGCAGTCAAAGGCCTTTTTATCCCCGGCCTTAATGCACTTTATAAGTTTGTGATCTTCCGTCATTTCCGCCTCCCATCCGTAATTTTTTTCTTTCTACTAAGTATAAACGCACATAGGCAAAAAAAGTTTTAATTTTACACAAAAATAAGCCGCCAAAAAGGAAGCTGATTTTCCTTTTTGGCGGCCCTTATTATAGCACAAAACGTAACTGTTATTTATATTATATTTATGGCTGACGCCGGCCAAACCCTTTCTGTTCTGTTTCTACATGCCCACGATGTCCGTGGATCTGGCAGGCGTTTAAGGCTGCTTCTAACTGCTCAAATTCTGCGTCGGTCAGAGTCACTTCCCACGCACCGAGATTTTCCAGGATCCTTTCCCTGTTTTTAGAACCTGGGATGGGTACCACATTGGGATATTTGTGGAGCATCCATGCCAGAGATATTTGGGCGCTGGAAGCGCCTTTTTCAGCGGCATAATGATTTAAAATGTCCAAAACCGGCTGATTTGCCGCAATATTTTCCCGGGAAAGCTGGGGTACCCAGTTTCTTACATCATCCACCAGAGAAAATTGTGTGTCAACAGTGATCTTTCCTGATAAAAATCCGCTGGCAATGGGTGAAAACGGCACCACGCCGATCCCCTGCTCCACACAGTAAGGGAAAATATCTGTTTCGCAGTCTCTTTCCAGCATATTATAAAGATTCTGAACCGCAGAAACCGGCGTTATTTTATCTGCCGCTTTAAGCGTTTCGCCGGAAACCTGGGACAGTCCCCAGCCGCGGATGAGCCCCTCAGAAATCAGACGCCCCATAGCCTGAGCCACATCTTCCACAGGAACAAGGGTATTTACCCGGTGCAGATAGTACAGATCAATATAGTCTGTGCGCAGATTTTTCATAGAATTTTCCAGGTGTTTCCGTATAATATCATAAACGGCACCGCCGTTTTCCACTTCCTCATTGCGAAAATGAAATTTTGTTGCCAGTACAATGTCTTTTCTAAAGTCTGCGACCGCTTCGCCAACAATCTGCTCGTTGTGGCCCGGATAATACAGCACATCGCCGTAAACCTCTGCAGTGTCAAAAAATGTGCAGCCATAAGCATAAGCTTCCTGTATCGCCCGGATACTGTATTCCCTTTCCGGGATCTTCCCATAGCCATGGGAAAATCCCATACAGCCCATACCGATTTCTGACACTTCCATTTGCCTGAGATAACGTTTATTCATTTTTCTCAATCCCCTTTATGATTACATATCTTTTATGCTATAATACCTTATAAATACAGTTAAATACAGTACATTTTATTTAATCAAGTATAAATTTAATTTATGATTTTAGGAGGGATGACTATGGAACTGACCCAGCTGAAGCAATTTAAGGCCGTTGCCCGGAAAAACTCCATCTCCCTGGCAGCCAAAGAGCTTCACATTTCCCAGCCAGCGCTGAGTACGGCCATAAAAAAACTGGAACAGGAGTTTGACCTGCCCCTATTTGACCATGCCGGCAATAAGATCCAGCTAAATGAAGCTGGAAAAATCGCCCTGAAATATGTAAATACGATCCTGGAGCAAAGTGATGAAATGAAAAATGAACTGGACCGCTATGCCCGGCGGAACGGAAAGATCCGTCTTGGATTTTGCGATCAGGGGCCTATGTGGTACTGCGTCCCTAAATTATTTATGGTCAGTGACCGCCTGGACTACGAATATTACACCATGCCTGTGGATGAATGCGGCTTCCTTCGCAGCGGCAGGTACCATATCCTTGTTTCATCCAGGCACCTGGATGGAGCGGATATTATCAGCCAGCCTTTGATCCTTGAGCGGAAATATCTGTCGGTGGCCCCGGGCCATCCTCTTTCCAAAGAAAAAAGTCTTTCTGCCAAAGATCCCAAGATCCATGCGATCCTGCTATTCGTCCTTCACGGTACCTTTGACCGGCAGCAGGCGCCGTTCTGGGATGCTTTAAAGGATCAGATCACTATTACGGAAACAACGGATTATTTTTTATTTAGCCAAATGCTTAAAAATCCGGAAATCGTTACAACAACCACAGAGATCGTAAGACACTACCGAAACGACGGAGCGGACCGTGTCCTGATTCCCCTGACAGACCCGGAGCTGACGATCCACTATCATATATCTTATTTAAAATCCGAAAAAAAAAGACTGAAAGAAATGATTACCTTAATCCAACACAGCGCCGTGCTGTAGCTTCCGACGCTGTGTTGGATCCTATATATAATGATGTTGAAGTCAAATTAAAATTCTGCCGCTTTACGCCACGGGTTACACCACCATCTAGCTGTGGATCTTAACACAGTTTAGCTGCCGTGCTGTACAAAAGCTGTGATGATCGATAATCTCACTGTGGCCAATGTCCAGGGCAGCCACAGCGGCCATTTCCCTGTCAGAAAGGGAAAAATCAAAAATATCCAGGTTCTGCACCATCCGCTCCTTATGGACGGTTTTTGGAATGGACGGGATCCCCCGCTGGAAATGCCACCGCAGGATCACCTGAGCAGTGGTTTTTTCGTGGCTCTTTGCGATTTTTTCCAGAACCTTATTGTGGAAAATATTTTTCTGAGCTTCTGAAAGAGGCCCCCAGGCCTGGGGAACAACCCCGTACATTTCCATAACTTTTATGGCCTCAGCCTGCTGATAAAAAGGGTGGATTTCAATCTGATCTACCATAGGACGGACGTCCTGGTTCATACACAGATCCACCAGGCGGTCCGGAGCAAAATTACTGACGCCAATGGCCCTTGCAGCGCCCTGGGCATATAAATGTTCCATGGCCCGCCAGGCGCCATAATAATCGCCAAAGGGCTGATGGATCAAATACAGGTCAATGTAATCCAGGCCAAGATTTTTAATGGACTGGTCAAAGGCCCGCAGCGTCTGGTCATACCCGGCATCCTGCACCCACAGCTTGGTCGTCACAAATAATTCCCTGCGAGGCAGGCCGCACTGGCGTACAGCCCGCCCCACGGCGGCTTCATTGCCATAGGCCGCGGCTGTATCGATCAGACGGTAGCCTGCTTCAATGGCATCTTCTACACATTGCTGACACCAAACAGGATCTGTGATCTGAAGGGTCCCGTAGCCCAGGACAGGCATTTCCACCCCATTATATAAAGTTATCTGTCCCATTGGTTTTTAATAAACCAGCGCTGTGAAAGAGAACGTAACAAGCTTCCATTCATCGGCGTTTTTATTATATACTTCGGTTACTGCAAAATGATGGGTAGTTGGCTTTCCGTCCAGCAGCAGGCCATAGTTGCAGTCTGTGATCACTACAGCAGTATCTCCGTACACATCCACATTTTTACTGTTAAAGATCAGTTCTGTAGGCTGGAAGGCTTTGCTTGTATAAAATTCAATTTCCTGATCCAGCTTGCAGGTAATACCAATATGGACAAAATTACAGTTAGGGTCTGCTACTGCTCTCATACCGGCCTCGTCGGCGTGTTCCATGGCGTCCCAAAACTTCTTGGATGTTTCTAAAATTTTCTCGTTCATGATCATATCCTCCTATTATATTTGCCGTACATTTTATTCGTGGATCTTCATGCTGTGGAGCATTTTTACAAATCCCGGATCACTGTGGTCTACGATCTCGCTGTGGCCAATGTCCATCTGAGCGATCTGAGCCATATCTTCATCGCTGAGGGCAAAATCCCAAATATCAATATTCTGCTCCATACGTTCTTTATGAACAGACTTTGGAATGACCACTACACCTCTCTGTACGTTCCACCGCAAAGCAACCTGCGCAGCGCTCTTGCCGTACTTTTTGCCGATTTCTGTTAATACAGGATGGGTGAAAATACCGTGATTGCCTTCAGCAAACGGGCCCCATGCTTCCGGACGAACACCGTACTCTTTCATCAGCGCCAGGGCATTTTCCTGCTGGAAAAACGGATGCAGCTCAACCTGGTTCACTGCAGGTATAACTTCTACAGTTTCACACAGGTCTGCCAGGCGGTTGGGATAAAAATTACATACGCCAATGGCTCTCAGCTTTCCGGCCTTATACGCTTCTTCCATAGCGCGGTAAGCGCCGATATAATCGCCCATAGGCTGATGGATCAAGTACAGGTCAATGTAATCCAGTCCAAGATTGCTTAAAGATGTTTCAATGGCTTTTTTAGCGCCCTCATAGCTGGCATCCTGTACCCAAAGCTTTGTCGTAATAAACAGCTCCTCACGGGGTACGCCGCATTTTTTAACAGCTTCGCCAACAGCCTTCTCATTCATGTAAGCAGCTGCCGTATCGATCAGGCGGTAGCCTGTGGCAATGGCATCCAGCACTGCCTGTTCACACTGGGCAGGATCCGGTACCTGGAATACACCGAAGCCTTCCAAAGGCATTTCAACACCGTTGTTTAATTTTACACTTTCAATTTTACGCATACTTTATATCCTCCTGTTTGTTAGATTATTTTCTCTTTATGCTTGTATTATAATGGATAGCATTGATTTTGTACAATGCCGGATAATCAATTCAGTATAAATCACATGCATAGTATTAATTTTGTGCAAAAACCTGTTCCAGCCACGCTGCATAATCTTCAACCCAGCCGCCGTCGCCGCCAAATCCGTGGGGCCAGTCCTGCAGCACGATCCGCCGGGTGGTAATACCTACCTCCTGCATCAGATCATACTGGGCCTCAAACTGGTCATAAAACGGATCCTCTGTGCCGTAGCAGTAAAAGGTCGGCGGCAGATCCCCGGCGCGCAGGCTCTCCACATCCATGGATGCCACACTGAGCCTGCCGTAAAAAGAATAGATCATTCCTGCTGCCGAGGCGTGGGCCGTTACCTCATCCAGGGCATCCGGAACATAGTCTGGATCCAGTGCCGTAGGCAGCACATCTTCATCAAAATTCAGGAAAAACTCACCGGCCTGAATGCCCCCTGCCGAATAGCCCATAACCGCAATATCATCAGGATCAATGCCGTAGGTATCCGCATTTTGACGGATAAACCGCACTGCGCGGGCCACATCCAGGGCGCCTTCCTGCTGGGTGTAAGGTCTGAGACGGTAATCCACAATAAAGGTCTGATACCCAAGCTCACGTAAATGAGCCGCTGTGGGCAATGTATCTGTGTAATTGGCCCGGATCTGAAAAGCGCCCCCGGCAAGGAGGACCACAGCGCCTTTTGCCGGAGTTCCTTCCCGCACCGGGATTGCGGTGAGATACGGTCTGAAATCCCATGGATCATAGCCGTTCCGGTTTTGTGAAACCTCTGTCTGGGCCGGGACATTGCCTTCCTCCCACAAATACAGGGCCTGGATCTGTGTAAGATCCGGCGCTGTATTTAAAACCGTGGCATTGCCCTCCGGCTCCGGAAGCCTGCGTTCATTAATATCATAGCTCCAGTCCGTTATGCGTCCGCTGCCATAGTCATAGCCTTCCGGGAAATCCCCGGGTGTTGCCAAAGTATGGTCCTGAGTGCCTTCCCGAACCTCTGATAATTCCTGAAGGCCCTCTGTCCCGGACGCATCCGCTGCCGTATCCCGGTCTGCACGGGTTTTTTCAAAAAGCCATCCCATCACTGTCGCATCATGAGCAAAGGCCTGTCCCCCGGCATGCTGGTCCGTAAAGCCGTTTTGTGAAAAAAACTCCTGATCCCTTACATCCAGCACCAATATGTCATCGATCTCCTCATCGGTCATGCCCTGGGCTTCATAAAGACTGTGGAGCGAGTTATACGTTTCAATAAGAGAATCCGGGCCGTAATAGCTGTCCTGATCCCCAATGGCCAAATAAACCGGGGTGCGCGCCTGAGCCAGCACGTTAAGATCTCCGTCCCACTGGGTACTTGTGGCCAGATAACCGGCATACAGCTCCGGACGCATGCCCATCACAAGGGAGCCGGTCTCTCCGCCGCCGGACATACCGTGAAGATAAACCCGGTCCGGATCAATATTGTAATGGTCAAGGAAATATTCGGTCAGGGCAATGGTCTGCCTTGCCGAAGTCTCCCCCCAGTCATCAAGCTGCGTTGACAGGACGATCATCTGATCATTATAGTTAATGGCCTCTGTTCCGAAATCTTCCACCATATTAGCGCCTACCCCCTGAAAGTACAGGCCTTCCCATCCGGGCAGAGTTATAAACAGCGCATAGGGCTGGCTGCCGTCATAGCTTTCCGGAATATAGCTGCTGTAATGAATATCTCCGTATTCTTCGGAATGAAGGGTATTGTCATTAATAAAGCCCCGTTGGGTCTGGGTTCCTACCGTAATATCGGTCTGCTGTCCGGAAGCATCCCGGCATCCGGCAAGGCCAAGGGCCACAGCCCCTGTCAGCAGGCCTGCCCACAACATTTTTGTATTTTTCATTTCATCACCTCTGTTGATCAAAAAACAAACGGCTACGCAAAATGCAAAGCACTTTGCAGTATCATGGGAACGGATTTTTATAGCTTTCGTTATTATTTTAGTTTTTTAGCAGAAAAAAGTACAATGCCCGTTGGAAAATGTGGTATAATCAGAATGCATAGTGAAAATCCGGGCTGCCCTGTACGCTGCAGTACCGGAAAAGAAAGGAGACGCAAAAATGCCTGAACTTTATCAGCTGATCCAGCTTATTACTATTGCGGAGTGCGGAACCATGTCCGCAGCTGCCCAAAAGCTCCATTTGTCCCAGCCGGCCTTAAGCCGCTCCATGCAAAAATTAGAAGATATTTTACAGGTTACCCTGTTTGAACGTCAGAAAAATAAAATTACCTTAAATAAAAACGGTGAGCTTGCCGTCTTACAGGCCCGCCGGGTCGTCCAGCAGGCCAGGGATCTTGTGGATCAGGTCCGGGCCTATGACCGAAGCCAGCGCACGATTTCCTTTGGTTCCTGCGCCCCGGCTCCCATGTGGATCTTAACAACACTGGTCTCACAGATTTATCCGGATATGACGGTTTCTTCTCAAATGAAAGACACAGACATACTCCTTACAGGACTCGACCAGGGCGAATACAAGTTTATCATCCTGCCCTTTGCCCCGGACGGGCCGGGACTTTATGATCTGCCTTTTGAAAAAGAGCAGCTTTATTTCTCACTGCCCCCTGCCCATCCTCTCTCCGGCTCCAAAGGACTTTATTTTAAAGATATTGACGGGGAAACGATCCTCCTCCTTTCCCAGATCGGATTTTGGCGAAAGGTATGTCAGGAAAAAATGCCCCTGACCCGGGCCCTGGTCCAGACTCAGCAGGATGATTTTGCAGAGCTGGTCCGGGCCTCCGCCCTTCCGTCCTTTGTTTCAGATCTGACCATGCGCTGGGATGGGAAGCCGGAAAACCGGGTAGTGATCCCGGTACTTGACCCGGAAGCTACAGCAACCTATCATTTTATATGTAAAAAGGAAAATAAAAAGAAATTATCCGCCCTGATCCACAGAATGGAGGCGGATAATGAAGATGCACAGGAGGACCAGTGACATGAAACTATTATTAACCGGCTTTGACCCTTTTGGCCAGGAAACACTTAACCCGTCCTATGAAGCTATAAAGCTTTTGCCGGATCGTATGGGCAGCGCCCACATTGAAAAAGTCCTGCTGCCCGTCTCTTTTGAAAACTCCGGCGCTGTATTAAAGGATGCCATCAATGCCTGCCAGCCGGATGCTGTCATTTGCGTGGGGCAGGCAGGAGGCTATGCCGGACTTGCCATCGAGCGGATCGCAATCAATCTCAGAGATGCCTCCATCCCTGACAATGACGGGAATCAGCCCCAGGATCAGCCCGTCGTTTCCTGCGGCCCTGCGGCCTACTTTTCCACCCTTCCGGTCAAGGACATTGTTTCTGCTCTGAAAGCAAACCATATTCCTGCGTTCATCTCCAACTCTGCAGGAACTTATGTGTGCAACAACGTGATGTACACGCTCCTTCATGAAATCCATTCCAGTCACCTGTCAATCCCGGGGGGATTCATCCATGTTCCTTATACAACAGCACAGGCGTCTCAAAAATTACCTGTGCCGCCCAGCATGGATCTGGAACAGATTGCCAAAGGATTAAAGACCGCAGTTGAAACTACCGTTGCCTCACTTAAAGCTGAGAATTAATCTACAACGCAAAAAGGCTGCCCAATCCGGATCTTTTAATAATGCCCGGCCAACACCGATCAGGGCCGTTTTTCCATCCGCCAGCAGCTTCTTGGCATCTTCCGGAGTTCGTACGCCTCCGGTGACCATGACCGGTATTGATACATTTTCTTTAATTCCCTGAGAAAGTTCGCTAAAATATCCCGGCTCAGAGTGTCCGGGCCGTGCAGTGCCGCACAGTCCGCCGGAAATATCCAGCAGATCAATACCTGCCGCTTCCAAATATTTTGCTGCCCGGATACTGTCCTCTAAAGTCGTTCCTCCATCCATATAATCACAGGCCCCAAGACGTATAGCCAAAGGATAGTCCTTGCCCACAGCTTCCCGGACCACCTTTTTTATATCCCCGGAATCCATGGCCTTTGTCTTTAAATCCATATTTTTAAATACCGGATCCCCGTCATAATCTGATGCTGCGCTTGGCCCAAGCACCGGACATCCGGTCACCTGACTGGCCGCCGCAGCTCCGGCATGGCTGATCTGGGCAAATGCCTTTGGCCCTTTGCCCATAATAAGTACAAGTCGTATCGGTCACTGTGTCGTCCTTGGACAATTTTCCGGAAGCCATAGGCGGCATGACCAGACGATTGGATAAAGTTAATGTTCCTACTTGAATGGAATCCTTTAATTTACACATGAAACGCGCCTCCTTTGCCTATAGTATACAACCTTCTTTTCATAAATGTCTCCCTCATATGAGGGAAAACCTGAAGATTTTCCCTCAGCCTTTAACGACCCTCCATGCGGGTCGTAAGCTGTCTTACTTCTTCCGGCCTTATGACAGGGCTGGCAAAGGGACGCATGGCCAAAGCCATAAGCTTCATAGGATTATCATCTGCAGCCACCCGGTTTGAGCTGATCTTTCCACATATGCTGCATCTGTGGATGATCGCCCACTCCCCATTCTTCCGTACCCAGACGCCGATCGGCTCCATACGCCCGCGGCAGCGGGACTCCCGGTCGCCAGGCTCATTGTCCAGATGGATACTATACAGACAGTTGGGGCAATGGTTCCTGTGATTCGTTCCGGCGCCTGCAGAAACCACCGGCCAGCCGCACACCTTGCATGTAAATGCATCTGTATACGGATGTGTCCTGAAATAACGTTTATCATACTTTCTTTTTTTATTTTCACGATTCATAATATATTACTCCTGTTCTATATCTCCCTGTCCGCCCATGATCCGCGTCAGTTCCCGAATTTTCTCTACAGGAAAAGGCGGCGTGGACAACGGCTTTGATGCAATGGATAAAACTTTAATGCGGCTGTCCTTATGTGTCATGGGTGTGGCCGTCATATGGCCGCATAAACGGCAGCGCTGGAGGATTTCCCAGGCGCCGTCCTCCTGTATCCACACGCTGACCGGCTCCAATGTCCCGCCGCATATTTCCCCGTCATCATCTTCATGATGTATCCCGCACAAACAGTTGGGACAATGGTCCTGTCTGTCTGCAGGTTTCCAGATTTTCCCGCAGTTTGGGCACAGATTTTCTTTTGTAAAATTATGTTCAGACATTATCATACTCCTCATATAATCACGTATTTT
Organism: Candidatus Scybalocola faecigallinarum; assembly: GCA_018711005.1. Classification (GTDB taxonomy): domain Bacteria; phylum Bacillota; class Clostridia; order Lachnospirales; family Lachnospiraceae; genus Catenibacillus; species Catenibacillus faecigallinarum. Next base: position 58,628 of record DVIT01000025.1, read on the forward strand.
TACTGAAAATTCTTTCAACCACTTTATGGAATTAATCTCAATGGACAATAAAAAAACAGACAACCCACAACTTTGAGCTATCTGTATACCTGTTCTGCATTATGATAAATATCTGACCTTCCAAACGCCGCAAAAATCCCCCGGATCTAAATACGTTCCTCCTGGGGCGCAGCACACAAAAAAAGCGCAAAAAGCCAGCCTGATGAATCTATCCGCAAATAGGTACAACAAAAAAACCCATCGTCCATGGATGAGAAAATTTTATCGTCCGGATCATTAGCGAATAGCCGACATCAAGCCACCTCCCTTTTCTGCACTTCATTGGTCATGTTTTTATATTTATAAAGTATCCGGCAGACAATCCTCCTGCCCGACGGGTTTATCATATCACATAACCTCCCGCCATACAAGGGGCAATTTTTATTGTTTTTTTATTGCGTATTCATGGGAATAAAATTATAATAGAACTTGAGGTGTTTTAAGATTGCAGGCGCACAAAATTCGGGCAATCTGTGTCTCATGCCCGTATATCGGGCAGCATCATTATATGTATTAGGAGGTATTTTTTATGCAAATCGGAATCGGTACATATTCATTTGGCGGTATTGCAAGCTATCTCGGGTTAGGTCCTACATTACTGGACAAGTTTAAGACCATCAGCGCTCTTGGATTTAACTGTGTGGAGCTTTTGCCGGTGGATCTGGACAATGATGTTGAGGATATAAAAAAATGGCTGAAGGAAACCGGGCTTCAGGTAACATCCATCCACGCAAAACCCACAGAAGAAATTGTTAAAAAGATGGCTGCCCTTGGGGGAAAAGCAGTCATCTGGGCGAGCACACCGTTCTGCAACAAAGAAGAAGCCATTGAAGTGGCTCATATTTTAGACGAGATGGCTGAAATGGCTGAACCCTATGGCATTAAGATCGGTTATCACAACCATAGCCAGGAATTTTATTTTGACCAGGGCAAATGCCTGTTAGAGCATATGCTTGACAACAGCACCAAGTGCTTTTCACAGTTAGACTGCGGATGGGCCATGAACGGCGGCATGTACCCGCCATACTTTATCCGTAAATATAAAAACCGTATCCTTTCCATCCACGTTAAGGAAAACAGCCGTGTTGTCGGCCCCGGCCCTCGGCCGGCTTCCCGTCACGACAATCAGCAGGACGCAGGCGCTGCCTTTGCCAATGTAAAGGAACTTTCTCTGGAAGAACGCCAGAAGATCCTTGATGACTTTAATCAGAAGAATGCTGCCAACGCCGGACGCTTCCAGGTTCAGTGCAAGATGGGCGCTCCGGAATCCAACATGGACTGGAATGAAATCAAAAAAGCCCTGGATGAACAGGACTTTGAAGCATTCTGGATCGTAGAGCGCGAAGGCTTCTATGACGAGCATGACAAGTGTATTGCCGATGACTGCGCATGGTTAAAGGCCAATATTAAATAAGTATTATCCAAGAATTAAGTAACGAAAATGAAGTGATGAAAAAAAGCTTCAGGGGTATGCTTCGTATATACCCCTGGAGCTATGAAAGGCTATTTGCCGCAAAGCTACTGTCGCAGGATATTATTTTCTTTTAAGATCACATCAACCGTATAACGGGCATTTTTCTTTGCATCCTCATTTACATCATCGTAAGTGATCAGCGCTTTCCATAAAGCCCAGCCTCTTGCGCGGCTCACCATGTCATCGGGCAATCCGGCTAAAAATACTTTTCTGGCATTATCATCAAAATACGTCCAGGCCATTGCATAATCGCAGGACGTATCTCCTGTGCCTAATATGCCAAAATCAATGATCCCGTAAAATTGGTTATTTTTTAGCAAAATATTTCCTGGCGCAATATCTCCATGAACCCAAAGATTTTGGCCTGTATATTTTGAGGAAATACAGGACTCCCATATAGGGCCAAGCTGCTGGACCGGCAAACGGTTTTCCAGAATTTTTAAAGCATGTATTGTTTCTTCATGGTAAATACGCAAATCTCCGCCCCGGTAAAAATTATGCTTGCCTGCTTCCGGCCCGTTTTTACAGTCAATCGCCTGTAATTCTCTTAATGCTCCTGTCAAAGCCTGTGCAAATTGCATTTGGTCAATATTGGGACATTCTGACAATGTCCTGCCCTCGATCCACTGATTGACAGACCATGGAAAAGGATACTCTCTTGTGGGTTTTCCGGCAGCTACTGGTTTTGAGATTGGAAAATCAAGGTGTTCCTGCAAATAAGGCAGCCATTGGTTTTCTTTTTCCACCTGAGGGGCATAATCCCGGCCGCTTGGTAAGCGCACCGCCATTTTATTTCCTAAATGAAATGTCCGGTTATCATTTCCGCTTTTCTCAACAGGATAAATTTCCAGTTCCTGCCATTGAGGAAATTGCTCTTTTATTAATTTTTTTACAAGTTCAACTGTAATTTCCATCATTCATTTCCTTTCCGGGTAACATGATCTGTCTTATAATTTGTTTCGTCTATAGCCAATGTTACGTGGGTGTATACAATATCCCCATTCCATTGTACAGGATATGCAGAACAAGCCGAACAGAGGAAGCAGCTCATAAGCAATATCAGAAAATAAAACGCTCTTTTTTTCACTGCTTTGCTCCCCAAATCATAATGGTATTTATGAAAATGAATCTTGGCCCATTTTATGATTTTCGTTTTTTCGTAATTATTTTTTCCGGATCAACATGCCGCAAAAGGAATGCATCCATATCATCAACCCCATCCATGCTGCGTTTCAATGTTACATGTTTATTTTTTATGTATATCGTTACTTTTAATACCGTATCCCAGCCAATGTCTTTTTGAGTCTTTCGGATGATCCTGGTAATCTCAGCGGTATGGAAACGATATTTTTTCCCGAATCCGGGTTGGACAGTGATCATCTCTCCCTCAGCGATAACCCTAAACCGCCATACCGCAACCCCATAAAGAAGAAAAGGCACGGAAATCAGGGCAATGGCCGTATTTATTACAGCATTGAACGCTGCACTTGCCACATCTAGCAGTGCTATTAGCAACGACGAGAAAAGCATGGATAAAATGATTACAGTCATCAGGGCGAAAAAGTCTTTTGACCCATAAACTTCCGTTTTCAGTCCAAGCTCTGTTTCAAACATTACTTTATCATTGTTATCGAAAAAAAGCACTTTTATATGATTGTTCTTACCATACTCCGTTGCTTTATAGATCAGCTTAAGCCTGTCCTCATCTGTCGCTCCGCCTTTATGGCGTATCCAGTGAACAGCATCTGCATATGCGTAAAATCCCCCAAGGCAGGTTTCCCCATCGAATCGTGCAATAGTTCCGTCATCATCTTCAATCTGCACATATCCCTTTGTCCCCGTAATATTCATGCCTTAACTCCCACCCCTGTTTATGATGCGACGCTCCCCCAGCAACTTAGGATTTATCTTTTTTTCACAATCCAGTTATCATTCTGTGTTTTTCTTTCTGCATAGTAACCACATGGCATATCTTTAAGAACACCAACAGAATTGTCCAAATTAAATACCTCTTTTAGAGATACCAGTCTTGCTTCAGATGTATCATGTGTTGAACCACATAAAAATTGCCACATTCCATCATCGTCATCATGTGATACATATAAAATCGGTTTGCCATCATCTATAATATGACAGCAGATTATCGCAGCTGTATTCGGTGCATCATCAAAAGGAAAATCCATATGCAGCGCTCCTTTCTCCTTACAAATTCCTTGATATCAAGTCAATTTACTTTATTGTATCATTTGCAATGCGCTCTAAATCTTCAATCATCATATCTCCCCGTATTTGTCAGAATTATAAATTCCAAATTTGTATAAGCATCAAATACTCGTTATTTTCAGCCCATAATTAAGCTCTTTTGCTTTTCCTAATGCACGATTGAATACAGTGATAAAATCCTCTCCATCACTTGTAACAAAATAATTAGATAAATTTGTTATATCTTTACTGATATTTGTTCCCCATGGCGGCTGAGCAGATAGGTTTTCTATGTCCCATATTACTTTATCTGGAGACAGCTTTGCTAATCCTTGTTTGATCTGTTCTAATTCATTTATTGCTTCAGGAATATGTGTACTGTTTAATTCTCCCTGATACAATTCATTCATAATGACCGGAAATTTACTTCCCCATTTTTGCTTTTCCAGATTATAAGCAACTGTTGAAAAAAATGAGAACAGAAAATCACCGCTTCCTATTTGATACCAATAATACTTTACCTTAAATCCAACCATAATACTTCCTCACAATATATCTGCTCAACCGCCCTTTTGTGATACAGCTCCCCATAACGTATCCAGATACGGTTATCTACTCTTTAAAATCCCCCATTATTGTAGGCTCTTGTTAATACATAAGACGGTTCATAGTATGCACTGCTATTGTAATTATCAATCGTATCACATATTTCATCGTTATATACTCGGATCATTCCATCAACATAATCTTCCTCCGGCTGTAACGTTGACAGAATCAACCTTGTATACACCTTCCCCATCTGTGTTTCTGACGGGATCTCGTCTACAAGTTCTAAATCTACATCCGTTATATCAAAATTCCCCTTTTCCAACTTATACTCTCTAATCCATTCATCTTCAATTTTCAGAGGATTCTCGCAGTGGAGTACATTAGCCAGGCTGATCAGACGCACCCACTCATCTTTCGCTATTGCAGCCATTCCTCTGTCATCTTACTAAACTTTTTAATATTCAGACTCTTGTCGGGTGAATACTCATAAAAATTTACAATATGCCGTCTACGTTTTGTCAAAGCCCAGCGTTTTGCCTGCTTTTCTAAAATTGTACAATAAAATCCGTAACCAAAATCTTTGTAAAACCCATTTTCTAAGATCTGTGGTTCTTGAACTATTACATTACTTCCATGATATAAAATCATATACTTTTTACTCCTTTACAAATTAGGATTGAACAAAATCGCTGCGCGATGGCCTGCGGAGGCTGTGGTGTAGCGATTTTTTCTTTCTTATGATAAAAACAGTGGAAAGCAAGTCCTAAAAGTAGTATTGTTAAGTCACCACAACAAAACAATCAAA